>JARICH010000117.1 GCA_029257245.1 Atopostipes sp.
CAATTGATGGTGCAAGCAGTTGGGATGTTTTCAGAAGAATTATTTGGCCATTAATTATGCCCACTACCTTGTACATAGTAGTGGTTACAACAATAAATAGTTTCCAAATATTTGCCTTAATTCAGCTGTTAACAGCTGGAGGACCAAACTATGGAACCTCTACCTTAATGTATCTTGTTTATGAAACAGCAATTACGCAGGGCCGATTTGGAATGGCAAGTGCAATGGGAATTATCTTAGCAATCATGATTGGAATTATTTCACTCATCCAATTTAGATACTTCTCAACTGATGTAGAATTTTAGGAGGTAAAAGATATGAAAAAGGAAAAAACAAGTATTTTTACAATCATATCCATGATTATACTACTAGCATTGACAGTCTTTTTTATTTTTCCGTTTTATTGGATCTTAACGGGGGCCTTTAAACTACAAGACGTAGCCATGCAGATCCCCCCAGAGTGGTTTCCATTAAATCCAACGCTAGAGAACTTTAAGGTACTATTGACACCATTAACGGGAAGATGGTTTTTTAACTCAGTATTTGTATCCCTATCGACCACATTACTTGTAACATCAACAGCCTCCTTAGCAGGTTATGCTTTAGCTAAAAAGAAATTTCCCGGAAATAAAATACTGTTTACTATCTTTGTAGCGGCAATGGCTTTGCCAAAACAAGTAATTCTTATTCCATTATTAAACTTTATAACAAATATTGGATTAATGGATACTTATAGTGCACTTATTCTTCCAGCTGTTGGTTGGCCTTTTGGAGTATTTTTAATGAAACAATTTACACATTCCGTTCCAACAGAATTGCTTGAATCAGCAAAAATAGATGGAGCTGGAGAAGTAAGAACCTTTGTCAGTGTGGTTTTACCGATCATAAAACCCGGAATCGGAGCATTAGCTATCTTTACATTTATTGCTAGTTGGAATGACTATTTCTCACAATTAGTATTTACTAACTCAGAAGCCATGAAAACACTACCTTTAGGGTTAGCAGCCATGTCACAAGGTGCAGAGTTTACCATCAACTACGGGTTGCTAATGGCGGGGGCTTTACTAGCATCTTTACCAATGATTATCGTCTTCTTGAGTTTCCAAAGTTACTTTACCCAAGGTGTAACAATGGGGGCTGTCAAAGGATAAAAGATTATAGTTTTTGATTCATCAGAAAGTATAAAGAAGAAAGTTAAAGAATTTGCTATTGGATAACAAAATTGATATTGAAAGAGGTGAGTTATGGATTTATATTTATTTATTAAAGCGTGGTTTTATTATAGCTTTTATTACATGGTACTTTCAGTGTTTGCAACACTTATGCTAAACAGAGTGACAAAAAAACTGTGGTTGAGCCCGTTAATAATTAATGCAGTCAGCGTTATTATCTTGTTATTATGGATCTATGGCTCTTCGGTTTCAGCAGCTAAAGCTAGTCAGGAAATGTATTTCACTTATCTACCGATTGTTTTTAGTAGCGCAGCTATAAACTGTATACTTTATTTGATAAAAAATGTCAAAAAATCAAATAAATCTAGGTAAATAGGTAGAGGCTGATAAATGAAACACCTAAAAAAAGAAAAAAGTAATAGAAAGTGGTCTTCACACTATATGGAATTGACCCAATGATTACATGGCCTCAATTAATGACTAAGAAACTTACCGATTATTAACAGAATAGAAAATAAAAAAGAGCATAATATACTCCTCTCAAGGTAGATGTTTTTGAAAATAAATCTACTTTAAGAGGAGTTTTTCATATACTCATTTATTTATGGGGTTTGATAGACTATAAACGAAACACTAGTATAGAGGAGGAGCAGCTTGATACTAAATATTAAATCCTATAGTAGCGCAAGTCCTATATTTTACCTCTACTCATTCTAATCTAGTATGATTATCGTGGAAATTTTTAATAGGAAAATAAAAACAGTTGAAAGCCCGGCAGAAGAAAGTACTTTCTTTGGGAGCGATTAAAATCTATAGATTAAGTAAAGAGGGAAAGTGCATTCAATAATAAGTTATTTATTGAATATATTTTCAGTTGTGGTATATTTAATTTGTAAGCGAATTCAAATTGAAAGGTGCAATAAACTTCAGCCCGAAGGAGAGTAAAAGATGCAAGAATTAAGAAAGAGCGTAATCCCCATCATTGAATCAGTCTACGATACGTTTACGGATTCTGAAAAAATTGCGGCGGATTTCTTCATCAATAACCTTGAAGTGAAAGATTTGTCGGCTAGCAAAATTGCTAATCGATTACATATCTCAGTTGCTTCTCTTACTCGTTTTGCGAAAAAATGTGGCTATAGTGGTTATCGACAGTTTAGATATGAATATTCTACAAATATAGACACACAAACAAACATACAAAGAGAGCTTACAAAAAAAGTTTTGTCTGATTATGAGGAAATACTAGGTAAAACGTATTCTCTGATTAATGAAGAACAAATTGAATCGATTATTGATATGTTAGTCAGTGCAGAAAAAGTTTTCTTTTATGGAATAGGTAGTTCAGGTTTAGTAGCCGAAGAAATGAAATCAAGGTTTATGCGTATTGGATTATTCTGCGATGCTTTTACTGACCCTGATTTAATGAAAATGAACAGTGCTTTAGTTGATGAGAATTGTTTGGTGATTGCTCTATCTATTTCCAGTAATTCACCAGGGTTAAATATCAGTTTAGAACAAGCTTATAAGAATCAAGCAAAAACGATATTATTTACAGCGAACAATAAAAAAGAAATCCGAAAATATTGTGATCAAGTAATTCTTGTAGCCACAAGTAAAAACTTAAGTTATGGGAACCGCATAACTCCTCAATTTCCTTTGTTGGTCATGGTAGATATCTTTTATGCTTATTTTTTAGGCTCAGACATTGATTCAAAAGGTCAGATTTTTTCATCTACCTTATCAGCTTTGGAAGAACCTAATGAAAAAAATAATGAGAGGAGGACTCTGAATGAATAAAGAAGAATTTAAGGAACAGATAAAGGGTGGATTAATTGTATCTTGTCAAGCTTTGCCAGGTGAACCTTTATATACTGAAGAAGGTGGAGTGATGCCTTTATTAGCTAAAGCTGCTGAAAATGCTGGTGCTAAAGGTATAAGAGCAAACTCAGTACGAGATATACTAGAAATAAAAGAAAAGGTTGATCTTCCAGTTATTGGAATTATTAAAAGAGATTATCCAGTTGGTAAACCATTTATAACCGCAACAATGAAAGAAGTAGATGAGTTAGTCACTACAGGTGTTGAAGTTATTGCTCTAGACCTTACACTGCAAGATAGGGCGGATGGTCTAACAACAAATGAATTTATCAAAGAAATTAAGAGTAAGTATCCAAAACAATTATTTATGGCAGATATTAGTACTTTAGAAGAGGGATTAAATGCATTTGAACAAGGAATAGATTTTGTAGGGACAACTTTATCTGGATATACTGAATATAGTCCAAAATTAGATGGACCAGACTTTAATCTAGTTCAAAAACTAGTGGAGGCAGGAGTGGATGTAATTGCCGAAGGTAGGATTCACAGCCCAGATCAAGCTAAGAAAATGCAAGACTTAGGAGCAACTGGAATAGTAGTAGGTGGCGCTATTACTAGACCACAAGAGATTGCCAGTCGCTTTATTAAGTCACTTGAAAACAAGTGAAAGTGTCGTTGAGGAGGCCAGTCATTGAGAATAATACATGCATTTGACCAAGGAATATATAATCCTTACAAAATGGAAAATGTAGAAGTAAAATCAACTCAAACAATTAAGGAGAAAGAAATATTATTTACAGAAGATTATTTTAATGAAGAAGAACCGAGAAAATGGGAAGTTCGCTATGATAATGGCTATCCAACGATTTTCTACGATTCTTCAATTGAAAAATATCGCTGTTACTACTCAACTTTTATTTCGGATGAATCCAGTAGCCAGGTTCCATTGGCAAAAAGAAAAACAAAAGAATATGAACCGACAATTGAACGTTTAGTCGGACTATGCTATGCCGAAAGTGATGATGGAATTAACTGGAAGAAACCTAATTTAAACATTACAGAGTGGAAAGGTAGCAAAGAAAATAATATTATCGATATATTTTTACACGGTACGTCAGTGATGTTGGATACGCATGAAATAGATCCAGCGAAAAGGTATAAGATGTTTACTAAAATTGATTATGGAAACGGTGTTCATTATTTAGCAGTGGCTTTTTCTGGCGATGGGATCCATTTTGATGAATATATCCCATTGAAAGACTTTAACCCGAGAGCTGACACGTATAATTACGTCTATTATGAAGAAACGACAGAAAATTATGTGTTAATAACTCGAACTTGGAGAGATTCCGTGCGAATTCCGATTGTTTCATATAGTAAGGATTTTATTCAATGGAGTGAACCTTCAGAAATAATGTCTTCTCCATCGTTTGAAAATCAAATATATTCCATGCCTTTTTTCAAAAAAGATAACTATTATATTGGCTTGGCATCAGTCTATCATGAGGGAGATCGTTTAGCAGAAAACTTTGATAAAGTGGATCTGCACCTAACTTATAGTTATGATAAAGAAAACTGGTATTACATCGATCTAGAAACTCCTTTTATTGAAAGAGGTAAAGGAAATTATCAAGAAGGTGAATTTGATAATGGATGTATTTTTTCTGCCACACCTGTTAAAATCGATAATAAAGAATACTTTTATTACCTGGGAGGAAATGGATCGCATACTAACTATCGAGAAACATCACTAGCACGAGCCTACTTACCAAATGAACGTTATGCTTTTTTGCAAGCAAAAAATAAAGAAATAGAAGCAATTGCTTATACGAATGGCTTTATATTTTTAGAAAACCAACTAAAAATTGACGCTAAAATTGAGGAAGATGGCTGGGTAAAAATTAAACTCTATACAAATAATCATGAACCTATCAAACATTCTGAAATGATATTTACGGAGACAGATCAACTGTTAGTTTGTAAAATCCCTGATCACTTATTCCGTAAAATTACACGCGTAGAAATTCGTTTCAAAAACGCAAAAATTTATAGTTTTCAAGGAAAGTTTGATACATTCAGGATTGAAGATGATAATAGCTTATTAAGAGCTTAAGATGCTGCACATGAAACCAATTGGATAGGAGCTGAGAAGATGATTGAAAATATAAAAAAGAAAGCTGAAGGGTACAGTGGATATATGTTTATAGCACCTCAATTCATATTGATGCTATTTTTCATAATTATCCCAGTTATCAAAGGTTTTCAAATGAGTTTTTATGAGAAATATGGGCGTAGCCAAGTATTTGTTGGAATTGAAAATTATAAATTTTTACTGAATGATCCTATCTTTAGAAAATCAATATACAATACAATCTTTTTTATAGTAGCAATTGTATTTCTAACAATCGTATTTGCTTTGTTTGTTTCGACAACTGTTTTTGATAAAACAAGTAAGTATTTATCCTTTATTCGAACAAGCTATTATTTACCTGTTATGGTGTCGATGCTTGTTATGAGTGTTATCTGGAAAATGTTACTTAACCCATCGAGTGGTGTAGTTACATGGTTGTTAGGATTGATGGGATTTGAAGGGGTAAACTTACTAGGAAATCCATCAACGGTAATGCCCGTAGTTGTATTTGTAACCTTTGTAGGGAATGTCGGGCAAGCCATCTTAATCTACATTGCGACAATGATAGGAATTCCACAGGATTACTTTGAAGCAGCTGAGTTAGATGGTGCTACACGTTTTCAACGTATTCGCCATATCATTATTCCGTTAGTCCGTACAACAACTATTTATTTAGTTATTACGAATGTGATTGCTGTACTGAAGATATTCGTTGTTATCCAGCAATTAACAGGAGGCGGACCGAACAATGCATCAGTAACAATGATGTACTACCTATATCAAAATGCATTTGTGTATAACCGTGGTGGAGTTGCCGCAGCTATAGGAGTTATGATGTTCATTATTGCTCTAGGATTTAGTATTCCACAAATGCGTACCTATTTGAAGGAGGATTAGAAATGATCAAGCGGATTAAAAATATGGAACCCTATGATCTTGTATCCAATATCGTTGTATTGATTGCAGCAATATTGTTCTTGCTACCGTTATTTTGGTTGTTGACGAATGCTTTTAAATACTCAACTGAGATTTATCGAACACCTCCAACAATTATACCAGAGCGGTTTACACTCTCAAATATGCAAGAGTTATTTAATGATCAACCAACCTTTCGATGGATATTCAATAGTTTTATTGTATCCTCGGGAACAGCTGCTTTGAGTGTTTTATTTTCATCATTAGCAGCTTACGGATTTGCAAAATTACCGATTAAGGGGCGTAATGTTTTATTTGTAATAGTTATTTCCTCAATTATGGTACCGAAAGAAACTTTTATAGTACCATTGTTTGAGATTATCATTGACTTGGATTGGATTAATACCTATTCTTCAATGATTGTGCCTAACTTAGCGACAGGATTTGGAACCTTTATGCTATTTTCATTTTTCGCAGCTATCCCAGATTCGATTCGTGAATCGGCTAAAATGGATGGTGCTGGAGAATGGTTAATTTTCAGAAAATTGATGTTGCCACTAGTCAAACCAGGGTTAGGAGCACTATTCATTTTAAACTTTGTAACTGCTTGGAATGACTATCTGTGGCAGCTGTTAATGGCTCGATCAAAAGATATGCAGACTCTAAACGTGGGGGTTGCTGGTTTACAACAATCAATTAACCCAAACTTAGGTTTAAGAGTTGCTGGAGCGGCTATTGCTGCTTTACCAATGATAGTTATCTTCTTAATGTTCCAAAAATATTTTGTTGCTGGAGCAACTGAAGGTGCAGTGAAAGAGTAATCAAATGATTAGTAAATTAATTAAAATATAGGAGGAAAAAATAATGAAGAAAAACTGGAAGAACATGTTTAAACTTGGCGGAGTCACAGCAGCTGCACTATTTTTAGCAGCTTGTGGTAATGATACGGCAGAAGAAGGAAATGGAACAGTCGATGGTGAAGTAACAGAAGATGTTAGTTTAGAAATCGCATTGACCCCACAATGGAAAGGTGTTTATAGTGCGGATGAAGATGGAGCTGATTATGACAGTTTCCTAAATGAAGCAGCTAAGCTTTATATGGATGAAAATCCAAATGTAACTATCGATGTTCAAGTTATACCAAGTGACCAAAGAGATAGCCAACTATCAGTAGGATTAGACACAGATTCTTTACCAAACGTATTCTTTGATTCAACATTCGCATTATCATCTTGGCCACATCAAGGGGTAGCTCTACCATTAGATGATGTAATATCTGATGATTCCAAAGCAGATATCTCAGATTCTCTTTGGGAAAACGTAACAATTGCGGAAGAAATCTATTACTATCCATTTGCTCAAAACCAAGGAACTTTGGTATATAATGCTGATATGTTTGAAGCAGCAGGCTTAGAAGAGTATATAGGTGGAGAAGAAGAAATTATTTCTTGGACAACAGAAGAATTTAAAGAAATACTAACTACATTGAAAGATACGAATCCAGATGCTGCACCACTAGGATTCTTTGCTGTAAATGAGCAAGGAGATACATGGACACAAATGTACATGCGTGCCTTTGGAAATGAGTTCTATGGTGATGATGGCATGTTGGTATTAAATGAAGATACTGGTGTAGAAGCAATGGACTATATTCTAGAATTAGACGAAGCAGGACTATTAGTGGAAGGTGCAGAGTCACTAAACAGTAACGATGTAAATGCTATGTTCCAAAACCAAGAGTTGGCAGTAAGCTTTACGAACACAGTACTGTATAATAATATGTTAGCTGATATGGATAGTAACGTAATTGATGAATTTGATGCAAGATTAGCGAACGCACCTGCAGCCGAAGGCGTAGACCCATCAGCATTTACTTATATCACAGGATCGATGGTATTCGATACAGAAGATGAAGCAGAAAACACAGTTGCCAAAGATTTTGTTAAATTTTACTCAGAACATCCAGAATTAGTGAATGCGTCAACCAATACATTACCAGTACGTTCATCAGTAAGTGAAGATAATGATGATTTACCATTCTTAGCAGCCTACAATGCAAATGCTGATAATATTGTAAGTTTTTCAAATAACACAGCCGCCTATTCTGAGTTAAGAAGCGTGTTCTTCCCAGAAATTCAAGCAGCTTTAATTAAGGAGAAAAATTCACAAGAAGCATTGGATTCATTTGTAGAAAAAGGTAATGATATCATCAAACGTGGAAACGAACAATCATTTATTATTGATTAAATAAAATAAAAAATATAGGAGCATGTTGAAATGGAAGATCTAAACAAGTATAAAG
Source organism: Atopostipes sp. (assembly GCA_029257245.1). Lineage (GTDB taxonomy): Bacteria > Bacillota > Bacilli > Lactobacillales > Carnobacteriaceae_A > Atopostipes. The sequence continues at coordinate 8,342 of JARICH010000117.1, forward strand.
GAATTATACCGGCACTTTATGCGGCTTATGATGATAAAGGAAATATTAGTCCTGAAAGAGTAGAAAAATTAGCCAATTACTATCTAGAAGTAGGGGTAAATGGTTTATATGTTGGAGGTAGCTCAGGTGAATGTGTGTATCAGACAGTTGCTGAACGTAAACTAGTACTTGAACATGTTATGAAGGCAGTTGGAGGAGAAATGACGGTCATTGCACATATTGCGGCAGCTTCAACTAAAGAAAGTATAGAGCTCGCAAAACATGCAAAAGAAGTTGGTGTCGATGCATTAGCTGCTATTCCACCAATCTATTATGGTCTTCCAGATCATGCAGTTGTAAAGTATTGGACAGATATTATTGAAGCAACAGATTTAGATTTCTTTATTTATAATATTCCGTCCACTACAGGGCATGAACTTTCTCCAGAAATGTTTGTCGATTTACTCAAATATCCTCAAGTAGTAGGAGTGAAAAACTCATCAATTTCGGTACTGGATATTCAAAACTTTAGAAAAATTCAAACACGTGACACCATTATTTATAGTGGAGTAGATGAACAATATATCGCTGGCCGAATAATGGGAGCGGACGGTGGAATTGGAAGTACTTTTGGTGTGATGCCTAGATTATATCTCAAACTTGAAGAAATGCTTCAAAATAATAAGTTAGATTTAGCACAGGAATTACAATATACTATCAATGATATTATCGCGCTAATCTTAATCCAAGAGGGAAGTTTGTATGGAGTGATGAAAAAGGTCCTAGAAATCAATGAAGGAATTGTTGCAGGACACGTTCGAAATCCACTACCAAAAATTACAGATAAAGACCAAGAAGCGATTAAAAAGATTGCTGAGCTGATAAAAAAAGCAGAAAGAAAATATCTATAATAGAAAATAAATTTACCGCCTTGTCTGTTTATAGACAGGGCGGTAAATTTAATGAATCAATTGATCGAGAGGTGATTAGATGATAGGAATGATTGACATAGGTGGCACAAATATTAAATACGGTGTAATTGATCCTACTACAGAAAACTATCAGCTATTAGGAGAATTACCAACGGAGGCCCAGAAGGAAAACTTTAAAATGGAAGATCGCTTAGCAATAGTTATTGATTCATTGTTAGACACCTATTCTTTACAAGGCCTAGCAATATCTACTGCTGGGGTAGTAAATGCAGAGACCGGTGAAATTGTTTTTGCAAATAAAAATCTTCCGAATTATAAAGGAACGAATTTAAAAGAACGATTAGAAAGTAAATACGGCTTCCCGGTGAGTGTTGAAAACGATGTAAATTCAGCATTATTAGGTGAAGTAAATTTTGGACCTTATGAAAATGTTCATAGTGCTCTTATGCTAGCTATCGGAACAGGGGTAGGAGGAGCATTGTATTTAAATGGAGAAATCCATCATGGCTTTTCGCAGAGTGGCGGTGAAGTAGGCTACTCGTTGATGAATGGAAAAAACATTGAGGATATAGCATCCACAAAATCCTTAGTAGAGAGGGTAGCTAAAGAAGTGGGGGATCCTACTATTGATGGACGCTGGATTTTTGACCAAGCGATCAACCATCGAAACCCAATAGCGGTTGAGGCAATAGACTCTTTGATTACTGAAATTGTTTACTTAGTAAATAATTTTGTAGCCCTAGTGAATCCAGAATATGTTATTTTAGGTGGAGGAATAATGGAACAAGTTGATTATTTAAAGCCACGAATGATTAGTAAATTTCAGGAGATCAATAAAAATAAATTGGTTGTTCGAAATACGACAATTGAATTTGCATCATTAGGTAATCAGGCAGGTATGCTAGGAGCTTATGTTCACTTTAAAAAATCACATTTAGATAAATAACAGCTAAAAAGTCGAGGATATCTCTCGACTTTTTATGTTGGATAATTGTTCCAACTGTATGGATAGATAGAGCAGCTGATTAAATACAATAATCGCTGTATTTTTTTATCTAAAAATGTGCTAAAATGGATAAAAAGTTAGCTAGCGACTGATTTTAAATAAAAGGAGCCAGTAAAATGAAAATATTTATTATTTATGGTGGAAAAAGTGCAGAGCATGATATTTCAATTATTTCAGCCTATCACATTATGAAAGAAATTTATTATGACTATTATGAAGTTTTACCTATCTATGTAACAGCCGATGGAGAGTGGACAAAAGGCGAATTAATTGAAACAGTAGAAGATATTCCCAGTCTCTCTCAGCTTAGAAAAACAAAAGGAAGACCATTTGATTTTCAGGAATTAAAAAATGAAGATTCGATTGCCTTCCCAATCTTGCATGGACCAAATGGAGAAGATGGAACCATTCAAGGTTTATTTGAGATTATGAATATCCCTTATGTAGGTTCAGGAGTTTTAGCGAGTGCAGCTGGAATGGATAAAATTGTCAGTAAAACATTATTTGAAAATGCCGGGATTCCAATCGTTCCTTATGAGGTTATTACTCCAACGGACTGGGAAACCAATCCAGATGATGTACTTGACAGAATTAAAGTGAAACTTCCTTACCCTCTGTATGTTAAACCTGCAAACTTAGGTTCAAGTGTGGGGATTTCCCAAGTAAATGACATTGAAGAATTAAAAGCAGGAATTGAATTGGCATTTACTTATGACCATCGTGTGTTGGTTGAAGAGGGGATAGTTGGAACAGAAATGGAAGTAGCAATTTTAGGAAATGAAGATGTTCATACATCAGTTGTAGGAGCATTAATTAAAGAAGTTCAATTTTACGATTATAACTCAAAATATATCGATCAAAATGTTAAGTTAGAGATTCCTGCCGACTTACCGAAAGATATAACGAAGACATTGCGTGAATATGCAGCGAAAGCATTTATGGCAATTGATGGAAGTGGCTTGTCTCGAGCAGACTTTTTTGTGACAGAAGACTATCAAATTTATATTAACGAGATCAATACATTCCCAGGTTTTACACCAATTAGTATGTATCCAAAATTATGGGAAGAAACAGGTCTAGTTTATGGAGATTTAATTGAAGAATTAATCCAATTGGGTGTCAGACGTCATGAGACAAGAAATATAAGCTATGGTCGAGAAAAATAAAAAGAAAATAGTTAGCGAGAATTCGGAGTGAATAGAAATGGCAGTATGGAAACTATCAGAAATAACAAAGGCAGTGAATGGAGAATTAATTAATGCTCCTAAAGAGGATTTGTTAATCCATGGGATCCAACAAGATTCTCGAGAAATAAAAGAAGGCTATTTATTTGTCCCTTTAATCGCCGAACGAAATGGACATGATTTTCTTCAGCAAGCTCGGGAAGCTGGAGCAATAGCATCTTTTTGGAGTGAAGATTTAGAGAAAGCTCCCAAAGATCTTCCGCTAATTATAGTAGAAGATAACTTGAAAGCATTACAAGATACAGCTAGTTGGTATTTACAAAAAATTCAAGCGGAAGTGGTTGCGATTACAGGAAGTAATGGTAAAACAACAACAAAAGATATGACGGCGAAAGTCTTAGAAAGGAAATATAAAACACATAAGACTGCAGGGAACTTTAATAATCATATTGGGCTGCCATTGACACTTTTAACCATGCCGGCTGATACAGAGATCGTTGTTTTAGAAATGGGGACCAGTAATCCAGGGGAGATTGAGTTTTTGTCGAAACTAGCTAAACCGGATACAGCGATTGTAACCATGATTGGGGAGTCTCATATTGAAGCCTTTGGCACTCGAGAAAATTTAGCGAAAGAAAAAATATCAATCGCCAACTTTTTAAAACAAGATGGCTTATTTATTTATCCAGCAGAAGAAGAGTTAATTACTAACCAGTTACCACAAAAATATCGACATAAAAGCTTTTCAGTTGTAGGTACTACAGCTGATTTATTTGCTGAAAATATTGTGGAAAAAATAAACTCAACTGAATTTACGGTTCAAGACAAAGAGAACATAGGAGCACTAGCTATGGAAATTCCGGTCCCTGGCCAATATAATGTAAATAATGCTTTGATTGCTTTGCTAGTCGGTTTAGAGTATGGAATATCCTTAAAAGAAGGGAAAGATCAGCTGGCTAAGCTTGAATTAACAAAAGACCGTCTGGAGTGGACAGAAGGAATCAAAGACTGGTCACTTTTGAATGACGCTTATAATGCAAGTCCAAGCTCTATGCGTGCAGTTTTAAACTATTTTCAGGGGATTGAAACAAAGGAGAAGAAAGTTTTAGTATTGGGTGATATTCTTGAACTAGGTGATTTATCCAAAGAACTACATGCGGGTCTTGCTGAGGCAATCAATTTATCAATTTACGATCTGGTTTATTTATATGGGCCAGCGATGCAATCACTCTATGAGGAATTGATAAAAAAAGAAGGCAAAGAAAAAGTTTTTCATTATAGAGATGGAAAAGCCGAACTTGCTCGTGCGCTCAAAGAAAATGTAGTTGAAGGTTCATATGTATTGTTTAAATCAAGTAACGGAACCGACTTGTTATCCTTAGTTCAGGAATTACGAAAAAAACCAAACAAAAAGTAGGTGTTTAAATGATCGCAGGAATTGGTATCGATTTGTTAGAAATCAAAAGAATTCGTGAAATTCTATCAGATAATAAGGATTTCCCTAAGCGGATATTAACCGAGAAAGAATACGCTCATTTTCTAAACTTATCTAAACACCGACAAGTTGAATTTCTGTCAGGACGTTTTGCTGCAAAAGAAGCATTTTCGAAAGCTTATGGCAGTGGAATAGGAAAGGAGCTTTCATTTCTAGATCTTGAGATCTTACCGGATAATCAGAATAAACCTATATTTTACACAAATAAATATGAAGGGATTATCCACCTTTCAATTTCACATTCAGCTGAATACGTTGTAGCACAAGTAGTACTAGAAAAAAAGAATGATTTTAGGTAATAGAGAGAAGCGTTGGATAAGAACAGACGGAGGGAATAATATGCATAAGAGTAGTAGAAAAGTTACCCTTACAGTAGATGAGGACTGTTACTCCTTAGTGGAAGAGTATAGTGATTATATTAACGACACAGAAAAAAATGTCTTGAGTCGCGTTTTAAATGATACACTGAGAGACTATGCAAGTAAATATAAAGATTTAAAGCAAGGTTATCAGGAAATGGCTAAAACAAACTTGGAAATAAGTAAGGCTTTCAGAGATTCCGAAAATGAAGCATATAATCGGATCGATCGAATAGACAATTAATTTCCAAGAGAAAGATTAAGAGAGGATCTTAAAAGATGATGAAAAGAGGAGACGTTTACTATGCTGAATTATCCCCTGTGATTGGTTCAGAGCAAGGCGGTACTCGGCCTGTATTAATTTTACAAAATAATATCGGTAACAGATACAGTCCGACAGTTATCGTCGCAGCAATTACGAGTAAAATTGGTAAGAGTAAAGTACCGACTCATGTTTCAATCGGAAGAGATGAAGTCCTAACTGGTGATTCAGCAGCTTTACTCGAGCAAATAAGAACGATTGACAAACAACGATTAACAGATAAAATTACTCATTTAAGTGATGATTTGATGGCAGAAGTCGATACGGCGTTAAAAATAAGCTTAGGATTAAAATAGTTTTTACATAGAAGCTGTCCCATCAATTGATGGGATTTTCTTGTTTTAGGTAATTTAAACATATGATATGAGGAGATTTAACTATGAAACAATCAGTCAGACAATTAACATTAAATGCGATGATTGCAGCAATCTATTTAGTCATCGCAGTATTTTTACCATCTTATGGCCCTCTTCAATTACGTTTAGCAGAGATGTTTGCTCATTTGCCACTTTATCAACGAAAATACTCTTTGGGCTTAGTATTAGGGGTAGCATTAGCAAATATACGATCATCATTTGGGATTTATGATGTCATTTTTGGAAGCTTGCACACTATTGTGTCTTTATGGTTAGTAGCGAAATTGGTTAAAGAAAATGATTCGCAAATAAAAAAGATGATTATCAATACCTTTGTTTTTTCTGGAACGAGTTTTATTTTAGCCTTAATGGTCGCTTTCTTAACCGATCAACTCGCGGTTTTTTGGACCTTGTACGCTAGTTTCGCAGCAAGTATTGCATTGGTCATGTTTGCTACAATGCCACTCGTCATTTTTTTAGACAAACAGATTCATTTTAAAGAAACCATGGAGAGAAGCTAAGAATTAAAAGGAGCATATAGGATGATGAAAGCATGGACGATAAAGAAACCAGGTGGAATTGAACAGTTAGAGCTAGTAGATCGACCAATTCCAGAAGCGAAAGCGGATGAAATATTAATAAAAGTCGAAGCAACAGCAATCAACCGAACAGATATAATTACACGAGAGCGGTCAGATTTGACAAAACCTTATCCTATTTTAGGAGTGGAAGTCAGTGGAATTGTGGAAAAAGAATCAGAATCTCATCCTGAGCTGAAAATAGGAACGAGAGTCGCTGGAATTGTGAATCGAGGAGCCTATGCAGAGTATGCTGTTATACCTGCGAATCGGGCGATAATTCTTCCGGATGCTATTTCTTTAATAGAAGGAGCGGCAATTCCCGAAGTATTTTTGACGGCTTACCAGACGATTTTTTGGCTGGGTGATTTAAAGCTGGACGACAAAAAAGGAGAAAAAACAATTCTGATCCATGCTGCTGGAAGTGGCGTGGGAACAGCGGCAATTCAATTGGCAGGGAGAAAGATTGGCGGTGCTAAGATTATTGCTACCGCTGGTTCAGATCGAAAGTTAGCCTTGGCTAAGGAACTGGGTGCAGCAGTGACCATAAATTATCGAAAAGAAAATTTTGCTGAAAGAGTTCTGGAAGAAACGGATGGCCAAGGAGTTGATTTAATTTTAGATTTTATTGGTGCCTCATATTGGGAACAAAATCTAAAGAGTATCGCGGTAGATGGACGCTGGATTTTAATTGGAACTTTAGGCGGATCCGAAGTGGAAGACTTCTCAATTAATTCATTAATGCAAAAAAGAGTTAGTTTACACGCAACCTTGTTAACTCCGCGATCAGATGATTATAAAGCTAAGTTGACTGAAGAGTTTTCAAGGATCATTCTTCCATTTTTTGAAGAAGATATTATCCAACCGATTATTCATTCGGTTCTTTCTTTTGAAGACTTGCCAGAAGCACATCGACAAATGGAAGCAGATGAAAACACAGGTAAAATCATCTTAACGATTGATTAGAAAATTTAAAAGGGTTTTAGTTTTTAATCGTAAGATTAAACTAAAACCCTTTTAAAGAATTTTTATTCTAAATGATGTAAGTCTTCCACTTGTACAACTCGATAACCACGACGATCTAATTGATCGGCCATTTTATCTAAGTTTGCTTTTGTCATATTTGGGGCTAAAGTAACTATTGCACGTTTAATAGGAGTATCTCCCTCTAAAGTAATCAAACTCATAATATCACTGTAACGATTAACAATACGAGTAATTGCTGCAATATCACCTTTCTCACCAGCTGCTGCGATGGTTACTGCATAACTACCAGCATTAATTTTCCAAGATTGCTCGAGTAAATTTATAAGAGCACTGTGGGTCAAAATACCATAAAAGTGATCGTTCTCATCAAGAACTGTAATATAAGGTAAATCCTTGATCATAAAGAAAATACTATAAAATGAAGAGTAAGTATGGACGAATTTCGTGGCATTTTTAAGCAGATGGGTCACTGGAAGAGACATATCTTTCCCTTCTGATTTGTGTTTATAAAGATGCATACGATAGATATTCCCACGGTAAATCTTTCCTGATTCGTCTAGAATTGGGACACAGCGATAACCATAATCTTCTAGTAAAGTTAGTGCTTCTTCTAAGGTAACCGTTTCGGGAACCGTTCTTACTTTTGTTTTAGCAAGCGATAATTCTTTAATAAGCATGTTAGTTCTCCTTTCAATGTTAAAATATAATTATATTATAACAAACAACACTCATAATTAACACATAAATTGAAATGATTTTAAGAAAGTAGTGGAAAAATGCATAAACGAAATGAAATGATGGATCGACCAGTAATCAATAATGAGGTAAGAGAATTTTTGCGAACCGATCAGAAACAATTAGATGGTTTTTTAAAAGATCTACAAACTGAAGCAACTGAAAAGAGAAACCCAGTGATTCCCCATGAAACAGTTACGTTTTTTATCTGGTTATTAGGTCAGTTAAAACCAGAGGAGATATTAGAGATTGGTACGGCTATAGGTTTTTCCGCAAGTGTTTTTGCGAAGTATACTAATGCAAATATTCAAACAATCGAACGGAATCCGACAATGATAGAAAAAGCAGAAGATACCTTTCAGCAACAAGGGTTGACAGATAGAATCACGATTCTTGAGGGGCAAGCGGAAGACTGGTTAGAAAAGATTCCGGAAAATTCCGTTGATTTTATATTTATGGATAGTGCAAAAGCTAAGTATTATGACTTCTTTCCGTATTGTATGAGAATCTTGAAAAAAGGTGGAGTGTTAGCGGTTGATGATGTTCTTCAAGGGGGAACAATCCTTCAAGAAAATGAGGAAATTCCAAAAAGAGTGCGTAAAATTCATAAAAAAATGAACCGATTCCTAGATTTAGTGATGGATCATCCAGCCTTAACAACTAGTATTATTCCTATAGGAGATGGTCTATTATTAATTACGAAAGAAAGGGCTATTGATTTTAAACGATTTAATTAAGACTAAGCCTTTTAATATATGGTGTAAAATATTTATCAAAATTCTAGTCTATATATTTGTCGATATAGTAAAATAGGTAGGAATGTACTATATTAAAAATAAAGTTTATTAAAACTGAAGATAGCTAATTTGTTGACTCGAGTATAAAAATGGGGAAATAAGAATTGTTATAGTATAATAATGTAAGATAAAATTCCGTTAGTGGAGTTGTATTTTCTAGACAGGAGAATAATAAGATGCATTCAGTATTGTCGGTTGTTTTTTTTATCTATGGCATAATCTTCGGCTCTTTTTATAATGTGGTGGGATTACGTGTGCCTACACGATCTTTATTTAAAGAAAATCGATCTTATTGTGATAATTGCCAACGAACTTTAGCTTGGACAGAGTTAATTCCCATCTGGTCTTATATTTTGCAAAGGGGAAAGTGTAAGAGATGCTGTCAAAAAATATCTATTTTATATCCAATAATAGAAGCTACAACTGGTTTTTTATTTGTTTATAGCTACTATCAATTTGCTTGGAGTTCGTCATTAATATTGGCTATATTATTGATTTCCTTAATTATTCCGATTACAGTTTCTGATTTGATTTATCAAAAAATTCCTAATCGAATTTTGCTGTTTTTTACACCATTATTTATTATTTTTCGTCTAATTTATCCTTTAAGATCTTTCGAGAATTCGTTGATAGGTGCTTTGTTTGCTTTTATACTCATCTTTTTGATTATTTATTTATCGAATGGGGGTATGGGAATGGGAGACTTGAAGTATTACACTTTGTTTGGGTTCATTTTTGGTTTGCCGAATTTCTTACTGTTATTCTTTCTATCAGCTCTTTATGGTGTTATAGCAGGCATTGTTATGATGGCGACAGAGAAACAAGTTGGACGAAAGACAAAAATTGCTTTTGGACCCTATATTGGCTTAGCAGCTTTAACTGTTCTTTATTTTGGGGAGGCGATGATAGAGTGGTATATTCAATTAATTATTTAAATATTCTACTTAAAGAGGAAGCCTTGGTTTTAATTTAAAAGTATTGGTTTGACTGTAATTATGAACCAAAGGAACTAAATTTAACTTTGGACAATATCAAGCATTATTGCCTTTATAAATCATGAGAGATATTGGGAATCTTCCTTATAGTATAGTAAGAATACTAATGTTTATTATGCATATAATTTAGAGAGTATAAAAATATATTAAGGAAAATAAATAATCAATTGTCTTTGAGTACATTGGTAAATTTACATGAAGAGTCTTATTATAGTACAAGGATAAACATTATGAAATTAAAGGTATATTCCTGGATCAGGGTTTTAGAGCAAAAAGCGTTAAAGAAATTATCAATTTCTCTTAGTATATCTATTCAGTACAACTAAGCATTGATCGCCAATTAACTTGCACTGGCTTATGGATTTCGTGATAGGCCAGGATAGAGTTTGGTATATATCTTCTTTTAGCTATAGTAAATCTGGAGACCAAGATTATACAGCTAATTTTAATTTTGATTCGTACTACCGGATCCTTACATACAAATGAAGAGAGATGTTAAAGCTTGATGATCTAGAAGTCATTAGGCTATTTCTTAATTATAAAAGGGGTTAGCTTTGGCCTAAAGTTAGATGAATGAGAGAAAGTATTTGACATAGTGAAAAGTACTTGCTATAATTATACATCCAAGTGGTGATTGATTTCGCTGTTGGAATTTTTTATGCCGACCTATACTTTAAAGAAGTCATTTAGAAATATAAGTCTTTAGAACATAGAATTTGTTTTTAAAATGAAAGTATTTTAAAAAAGTACTTGACATGATTTCTAATCGATGGTAAGATATCTCTTGTGCTCGAGAAACAAAAGAAGCACACATCAATAAAATATGTATTTGATCTTTGAAAACTAAACAAAGTAATACAACCAAAATGTGCAGGGGTCTTCGATTCATCTTTATATGAGTCAAGACAACTCAAGTTAATTTTGAAACAACAATGTAATGAGCTAATTTCAAACAGTTAGCCTTCGGGCTAAAAGTTTTTGTAAGACAAAAACTGAGAGTTTGATCCTGGCTCAGGACGAACGCTGGCGGCATGCCTAATACATGCAAGTCGAACGATGACGTCATCTGCTTGCAGATGACTGAT
>JARICH010000042.1 GCA_029257245.1 Atopostipes sp.
ATAAATTTAACTATATGATTAATAAAGGGTAGTTGAATCAACACACTAATTAAGTTAAATAAGGTATGAGAGTTTGCGATTTGCCGTGAGATATTATCGGGTGAGATTGCAACGACAAGATTTAAAACTGGTTTTTGCAAAACTGCCATAAATACAACCGTTCCCACAATTTTCATAAAAATATTTAGATAAGCTGTTTTCTTGGCATTTCGATTTGCACCAATACTAGAAATCAAACTTGTTGTAGTAGTTCCGATATTATTTCCTAAAAGAATTGGAAATGCTCGGGTCATATTAATTAATCCTCCACTACCTAAAGCTTGTAGTAAACCTACCGACGCACTACTACTTTGAACAACCGTCGTTAGAACAAATCCAGCTAAGACACCTAAAATTGGATTGTTTAAGCCCGCCATAAAAGTTCCGAATTCTGGGAAGCGTGAAAGTAGGATTAAACCTGCTCCCATCATATCCATTCCTATAAATAGAATACCGACACCTGTTAGAATATCCGCAAAGTTTTTAATCCGTTCTTTCGATGCAAATAATGAAAGTGCTACCCCTGTAATAACAGCTATAGGCGCATATTCAGCGATATTAAAAGCGATCAGTTGACTCGTAATGGTTGTTCCAATACTCGCTCCCATCATCACCCCGGCCGCCTGAGTTAAATTCATCATCCCCGCATTTACAAAACCAATCACCATGACAGATGTTCCACTCGAACTTTGTAATAATGTAGTGACTAAGGCTCCAACCAATATACTCATAAATATATTTTTAGTTAATATTTGAACAATATTTTGCAACTTATTTCCTGCTGATTTTTGAAGATTTTCACTTAACATGTTCATCCCAAATAAAAATAAACCTAAGCCACCTAATACAGATAATATTATGTCCATAAGCTCCTCCTACGACAGTTAATTAATAAATAGAATTATTAAAACGAATCAATTACACGCTATTATCTCCACTTCATCCAGATCACTCTGACTCTAAAAAAGTACAATCAAAATAGTTTGAAGCGTACTTTACTTACCTAATAAATAATTAAAGTGTTAAAATCTAAATGCTCTTCTCAAAACATCGTTAGAAAGTGAATCCACCTCTAACTTACTTTATGTAAGCAAAAAAATATCTACATCACGGCTAATTGTAGCACAAATAAATAATTTAACGATAGTTTTTATAAAAATACAAGAAATATAAAGTGAACAAAGCAGGTTTTAACCATGCAAGTTTCATCTCTTCTCAGCTTTAAATTCACTCTTATTATCTCTATTAGTCTATCTAATTTGACTTTCTAATCCGATAGTCGTTATCATTACTTAAAGAAAACGCTTTAATATATTCTAGGAGGACCTATTTTGATAAAAGAAGTCGCGAAAGACATTTACACATTTCCAGTTACTTTACCAAATAATCCATTAAAAGCACTAAATGTTTATGTCATCAAAGGAGATGACCGTACAGTTGTTTTTGATACAGGCTTTAATACAGAAGAATCTAAAAATGATTTATTAAGCGGTCTAGAAGAATTAGATTTAGAACTTGAAGATGTAGAAGTGGTTTTAACTCACCTACACTCTGATCATGTTGGTCTAGTCAATTTATTCACAGAAGCTGGCTCTAAAATCTATGCCGGAAAAGTCGATGGGCAATTGATTAATCAAATGACTGGCCGGGAATACTGGGATAATTTAGAAAGCTTTATTCCTTTATATGGGATGGAAGCCGATGAATTATTAAGAGATGAAAATCCGGGTTATAAACACCGTCTAAAAGAACCCATTGATTATATCGAGTTAACAGTTGGGGACTATTTAGATATTGGGGATTATCATTTCGAGATTTTAGATTTAAGTGGTCATACACCAGGTCATTTAGGTTTTTATGATGAAAACAAAAAAATTATTCTAAGTGCGGATACGGTGTTAGATCCAATTACGCCAAATATTACTTTTTGGGGTTTTCAACACCCGGACATTTTAAATACCTATGTAGAAACTTTAAATTCTTTAAAAGAACGAGAGATTGACTTAGCTTTAGCCACTCACCGAAAAATTGTTGGCAATGTCAATGAGCGAATTGATGAACTTATTTTACATCATGACGAGAGACTTCAAGAAATTTTAGATGCGATGGACTTTGATCAAGAATATACGGTTCGAGATATTTCAGCCAGCATCTCCTGGCGTATTCGTGCCGATAATTGGGAGGAATTTCCACGATCTCAAAAATGGTTTGCTGCTGGAGAAACCATGGCTCATTTGCACCACTTAGTGAATACAAATCGGGTTAAAATGGAAGATGATGAAGGTCGACTCAAGTTCACTAAAATCGAAGAAAAAATTGTCCCTTTTGTTAAATAATGATAAAGAGCAAAAAAGCGAAGAGAATTTTTCTCTTCGCTTTTTCTATTTGCTAGTTTGAATAGATGGACTCTTTCCCTATAGCCTCAATTAATTATTTATCGATTAATCAGAATTAAAGCAATAATTACTAGTCCAATGGCTAACTGATTTTTCTTCGAGATTCTTTCTTTAAAGATTAAAAAGCCACCAATATTAATTAAAACAATTGTTCCTGCACTAAATATTGGAAAAGCCACTGAAGTTGGCAGACTATCTAAGGATAAGATGAGAAAGTAGCTAGAGAACAAATTAGGCACTCCCACCGCAAATCCAGTTAAAATATCTTTAAGCTTCCATTGTGTTTGCTCTTTTTGGACATAAAAAAAGCTAATTAAAAAGGCAACCAAAAAGACAGCGAATAAAAAGACGTCCTTATACTCTCTCAAAGCGTATTGTTGATAGATTTTATTGGAGAACTCAGCGAATCCACCTAAAATGAATAAAATTAAAATCGTAGGATTTAAATCAAACTTTTTGAGTGATTCAACAGATAAATTGACCATCACAATTGAAACTAAGGATAAGATAATTCCCACCCACTGAATTCGACTAGGATATTCTTTCCAAATGACAATTGAAAAAATCATCGGAATGAGAATCCCTAATTTAGAAAAAGTCCCCGATAAAGCCACTCCATTTTCCTTCACACTCTTTTGATAATAGAGGAATGAAAAAAAGAAAAAGAAGCCCGCAATCCCTCCGACCATGAGACCCCATAAGACACTATTGTAGGGACTAAGGAGTGATTGATTTTGTGAGAGTAAAAGTTGCCACTCACTGATAAATGATTCTTCTTTTATCAAGCCCTGAAACAGCTGATTATTTAAGATAAAAAACAAACTAATGATTGTTGCAACAAAATAATTCGCACTTGTAATGAGATAGGGATTCATCTCCCGATTTTCAGCAAATTTAAAAAGAAAAGCAATTGTTGAACTTGATAAAATAGCTAGAAATAAATAAAACATGGTTCACCCTCTTTTCTGATATAAGGATCATTAACTGTATTATAAAGAAGAAACTAAAAAAATTTATTCCTCCCAATCATATTCAAAAATCCCCTAGCTAGTCTCTTCATCGAGAGATCCTAAGGGATTTTCTGTCTTGATCCAGTCAAAACTTAAAAGTAAATTTTATTTTTATTTAAGCGATTGTTTCTTGGATCATCGCATTCACTTTCATTTCTAGTTTAGCAGGTCCTTCATCCTCTGTTAATTGATGGCGGTCTTCTAACCAAGAAATGACATTACGAGTAATCATTGTCTTTCCTGCTTCATTTTCCCAAATCAACAACTTCATTGGTAAATCAATCGCTACTTCCTGATTATCCTGCATCAACAATCCACCAACCTTGGGTGCACCAAAAATAAACAGAATGGTTTCTCTCAATTCTAAGTCTACTTTTGAAATATTTGCGCTGTGATTAATTTTATTAAATAATTTTACTTTGTTTTTAGTTAAGACTTCCTCAAACTTTTTAGCCGTCTCTTCTACTGAATAAGGACTTTCTATTCTTTCTAATCCATTTTTCCCCATCGTTTATCGTTCCCTTTCTTTTTTTAACTATTTACTCTTACTCTCAATCTATCACGAATAGAGCCTCTTCTCCATTAATCAAATTAGTCTAAGTAATTTTTCAAAAAAAGGATTAGTGAAAAAAATATTAACTTTCACGATGGCTTGAGATAGTCTATACTTAATTCGATCGAAGTAAATCTGGAGGTTTTGCTTAATGCATTTTTTATATTTCATTGTCAATAAACAATCTCGAAATAGCCAGGCTGTTTTTAAAAAATTACTGCTTATGTTGCCTAAATATAAAATAAATTATGAGTTTTTAATTACCGAAAGTATTGAACAACTTGATACCTTGCTTTCTCAACTGAAAAACACAATTGAGCCAACTGATATTTTTGTGGTGGTTGGTGGCGACGGTAGTTTGAACCAGTTCGTTAGTTACTATAGTAAATACTCTCTCGAAAATTCGATTGCCTATATCCCTGCTGGTTCTGGAAATGATTTTGCACGCGCCCACCAGATTCCCTTTGACACAGAGGAAGCTCTTTTACATTTATTTGCTGTCCAGGAAAAACAAGAGCTTTCTGTTATCTTAGCTCGCGATAATGGTAATAAACATCTTGCGGTCAACAGTATTGGCTTCGGCATTGATGGCTTAATTGGACAAATTGTTGAATCAAAAGGGAAGAAAGAAAAAATAGGCGCCCGGTCATATATGCTCGGTATTTTTTCAGGTTTTATGAAGCAAGAAAAATTTGCCTTGAACTTAACTGTCGATGATGGTCACTATAAATTTGACCATGTTCAACTTGCATTAGTTGCAAATAATCCTTCCTTTGCTGGTGGTGTTTATATTGTACCGGAGGCTTCCGGAAAAGATGATCTCTTGGAAATCATGATTGCTGACAATGTTTCTCCTAGGGATTTGACCTCGATTGTTTCTAGATTACTAATAAATCAGAGTCACCTGTCCCATCCTAAACTCCATTCTTTTCAATCGAAAGAAGTGAGGATAGAAATTGATTCCAGCCAATATGCACAAAAAGATGGGGAAGTTTTCCATCAAGATCATTTTGACTATCATTTTCACACCAAGAAACTTCCTTTTTGGATTTAAAAATTTAAAAAACAGATAAACAAATGAAATTTAAAGGAGTTGACTCATTTGATTGGAGTAAAAAGAAATACAGGATTTTCAGGCGCACTTAACACAATGAAAATTTATATCGATGGACAAGAAGTCGCAAAAATTAAACAAAATCAACAAATCGAACTTGAACTCAAAGCGGAAGAAGTCATCCTTTCAGTTACTCAATTTGGCAGTCATAGCAATGAACTTCTGGTTAAAGATGGTCAAGTCGTCGAGATTAACAATGCATCTTGGCTTCCTATCTATTATGTCTTTGTATTCATTATGCTATTTTTAATCTCTTTTTTTCTATCACCAACTAATCAAACCATTGCCTATCTTGCTTTACTTGGTTTATCCTTCGCCCTCATTTATTTTAAAAATGTTTTTGAACTAAAGCTGATTTATCCATAGCCCCTATCTTGCTTCGCCTTAAAATGATAAAGAAAAAACCATCTGTCTTTCCATAACTTCTTGGAAAAACAGATGGTTTTTAAGTTTTTATTCTGCTTTTGATTCTAATCCTTCCGCTTCAAGAAATTCGCGGAATGGTTTTAAATCCCAGGCTTCAAAACGATCTTTATATTCTTTAATTTCGTCTGCTGAATATTTCTTCTCATCTAATCTTAAATATTTATTTTCAACAGGGATTGGTTGTTCATCCGTAACTTTCACATCAATCACGACCGTTTTTCCTGCTTTTTCATCAGCGATTGCTTTTTTAAATATTTCATCAATCTCTGCAATACTTTCGATAGTATAAGCTTCTGCTCCTTGAGCTCTCGCAATCTGAGCATAGTCTACTGTGTTTTCAAAATCTACACCAAAGAAAGGATTTTTGTTGGTTACTTCTTGTTCGCGTTTAATAAAGCCATACATGCGATTTGAAAAAACCAAATGAATCGAAGCCAATTGATATTGTACGAGTGTGACGATATCTTGCATTACCATTCCAAAACCACCATCTCCAGATAAACTCCAGGCTTGTCGTTCAGGCAATTCTAACTTCGCAGCCATTGCACCTGGTAGACCATTCCCCATTGTCGCGAATTTTGGAGAGGTACGCCAGATGTTTTTAGGAGTTAAGTGTAAGTGGCGGACGGAATGCTGAGTCACATTCCCTACATCCACTGAATAAACCGCATCTTCTTTTGCATATTTATTAATCGCGTGATAGATTTGATAAGCCTGCAGATCACCTGTTTCTTTTGTTTCCAGACTTGTCATGTATTCCCGCCAATTTTTATTGTTGGCTATACTCGCACGGAACCAAGCACTATCATCCACTTCAGCAATCGCTTCAGTGATTTCAAGAATCGCTTCGCCTGCATCTCCTAAAATAGCCACATCTGCTTCACGTCTTTTTCCTAAACGACCGGCATCGATATCAATTTGAATAAACTTTTTGTCCGCAAAAATACCACCTGATTCTACAAATGGATAATCGCTTCCGACAAAAAGAATTGTATCAGCTTCATCAACAATCTCATTCGCTGGTTTCCAGCCTACCCGTCCGGCCGAACCCATAAATTCAATCGCAGAAAAATCAAAACTGTCGTAATTTTTACCTGTCGTAACAATCGGTGCTTTTATTTTATGAGAAAGATTTCGAATATCTCTTCCATGACCACGGGTTCCA
>JARICH010000065.1 GCA_029257245.1 Atopostipes sp.
TATCAGAAGCTTACAGTCCTTTAGGAACAGGAAAGATATTTGAAATTGAAGAGTTGCAAGAACTTGCTGAGAAATATGATAAGACAGAAGCACAAGTTGTTTTGCGCTGGAGTCTGCAACATGGATTCTTACCATTACCTAAAACATCTACCTTTAGTCGAGTAGAAGAAAATGCAGATTTATTTGATTTTGAATTAACGGTAGAAGACATGAAGATTATTGATGGCTTTAAAGGACAGGCAGGACAAATGGATAATCCAGATGAAAAGCCACATTAATTTAGTGTGACTCTCATCTTATAAATAAAGAGCTAAGACTTTAGATTGATTTCTATCTAAAGTCTTAGTTTCTTTCACTCTAATTGAGGAATGTGGTAAAATAGGAGTTGTGCTAATTAAGTAACTATTAATCCTCGTGTAAAGGAAGTGAAGCCTTGTATTTTAATAATAGAAACCGCCCACAAACATCTGTTTATGGATGTTCATCCACGGGCTTAATCATTGGAGCCATGCTGATTATTTTAATGATTTTTGGAGGTCTCTTTCTAGTCTTACGCTATTTAGGTTTAATTATAGCCTTGGGTGTGGTTGTTTGGCTATTCCGAAAATTTTTAAAAAAAGATACAGTCGATTCATCTCAAGCTCAAACAAAAGGACCAGAGACTAAAAGTTGGAGTCGAGACTTTGAGAGAAAAGAAAATTCTCCCTATGATAATGAGGAAAGAGATTTTGAAGAAATAGATGAAGATGAGATGGACGATTTTTAAAGAGCAGTCAATAGAAAAGTAATTAGAATCAACAAGAATTTGTGGAATTAAGCACAAATTTATTTGTTGGTTCTTTTTAATTGAGCTTAGACTAACGGATTGACAGCTATTTATTCGAGCTAGGATTCTATTTTCATTTTATAGTCTCTTAGCGTATAATTGAGGGTGCAGATTAAAATGAAGAGGTGAATAGAATGAAAGAAAAGTTAGTAGAGTATGTAAAGAGAGAGCTAGGGATATCATTTGAAAATACAGAGATGTTGTCCACAGCATTTACACATTCATCCTATGCGAATGATCATCGAGAAAGAAATTTAGAGCATTTAGAGCGATTAGAATTTTTAGGGGACGCAGTGATTGAATTGATTGTGTCAGAATATTTATACAAAGAATACAGCCAATTTCCAGAAGGACAATTAACGAAAATGAGAGCTGCCGCGGTTCGAGAAGAAACTCTCGCTCAATTGACAGTAGAGAATGATTTACAAAAATTTATAAGACTTGGAAAAGGTGAGGCACAATCAAATGGCCGTCAGCGAAAATCCTTGCTAGCCGATGTTTTTGAAGCCTTCATTGGTGCCGTTTATTTGGATAGTGGGATTGAAAATGCACGAGAAGTTTTGGCTAAGAGCTTGTTTCCTAAAATAACGGTCGGTGATTTTTCTCATGGGATGGATTATAAAACAAATTTACAAGAGTATTTACAAAAAGATGGTGTTGTCCAGATTGAATATCGTGTCATCGATAGTTCTGGACCAGACCATGCACGTATTTTTAAAGTGGCGATTTTAATTGAAGGAATTACTCAAGGAGTAGGGGAAGGTAGCTCGAAAAAACGTGCAGAACAAGCAGCAGCTAAAGAAGCTTTTGAAAAAATCAAACGAGAAAGATAATTTATAAAGCGGTTCATTTTTCAAAGCTTTGATAAAGGAGAAAATTAGATGCAACTGAAGAAGATTATATTAAAAGGATTTAAATCCTTTCCAGATAAAACCGAGCTAGAATTTGATGATGGAGTTACAGCGATAGTAGGACCAAATGGGAGCGGTAAATCCAATGTGATTGAAGCGATTCGTTGGGTAATGGGTGAGCAATCCGCTAAAACCTTACGAGGGAATCGAATGGATGACATTATCTTTTCTGGGACACGAGAGAGGAAAGCAATTAATATCGCAGAAGTTGAGTTGATTTTAGATAATTCAAATGATTATTTAGATATTGGTTATGAAGAAGTAAGTATCCTAAGAAGACTCTCTAAAAGCTCTGGATCCACTTATATGATTAATAAACAAGAATGTCGTTTAAAAGATGTTGTGGATTTATTTATGGATTCCGGACTAGGAAAAGAGTCGTTTTCTGTCATCTCACAAGGAGAAGTTGAGGCGATTTTTAACTCAAAGCCTAAAGAACGCCGAGGAATTTTTGAAGAGGCGGCAGGTGTCTTTAAATATAAAGTAAGAAAAGAGAATGCTGAGAAAAAATTAGAAGAGACAGAAGATAACTTAGATCGAGTGCGTGATATCTTATATGAGTTAGAGTCTCAGTTGGAACCATTAAAGGAACAATCAGATATTGCTAAGTCCTACCTTGATCACCGGGAAAAGTTGACCGATCTTGATATTGCCCTAACCGTTCGACAAATTGAAGAATTAAGCGTAGCAATAGAAGAAGACCAAAAAAAAGAAAAACAGCTATTAGAAGAACTTGACCAAATAGAAGTCCAGATCAATGATTCGGAGAAAGTAAAAAATAAAACACAGACTGTATTGAATAATTTAAGAGATCAGGCAGAAGAGCTAAATAAAAATATTCTTCAAGTAGTTCGTGAGAAAGAACGACTTGAAGCTTCTTTAAATTTATTTGATGAGAAGTCAAAGCATAGACAAGAATTCATCCAGGAAAAACAAAATGCAATTGAAGAGTTAGAATTACGAAATAAAAAAGAAGAAAAAGAATTAAAAAAGTTAAAACTGAATCATGCGAAGCAAAAAGAAATATTGGATAAAATTAATCAAAAAATCCAGCAATTAAATGATCGACGTTCTTATCTTGAAGGAGATAAGAGTGTTCAAATGGAAGAGTTACGTAGTCAGTATATCGACTATCTACAAAAGCAAACCTCCTTAACAAATGAACGTTCTTATTTGGAGCAAGAGATTAGTCGAAATGAATTAGAAGAAAAAAAGCTTGAAAGAAAAGTTTTGGAATTAAAGGAAAAGGTAAATGAAAATGAAGAGAAATTAACAGATAAACAGTTGGCCTATCAACAAATTAAAGAAGACTTAGCCCATTTACTAGAACAACATAAAAAACGAGAAGAACAGCTAGTAGAATCCAAAAAATACTTTACTTCTTTTAGTCAAGAATTAGCTGGAAAATCAAATGAGTTAGAGCGAGCAAAAGCGAAGTTACTCAGTCTAAAAGAGATGCAAGAAAATTATAGTGGATACTATGCGGGTGTAAGGTCAGTGATGAAAGAAAAAGAAAGACTGCCGGGAATTGTTGGTACAGTAGCTGAGTCGATTCAAATTCCAGAAAAGTATCTGTTGGCTGTTAACACAGTGTTAGGGTCAAGTGGTCAATTTATTATTGTTGAGAATGAAAAAGATGCACGAACTGCTATTCATTATTTAAAAAATAATAAAGCAGGGCGCGCTACATTCTTACCTTTATCTACGATCAGACCAAGACAAATTCCAAAGCACAGAATTGAACAAATAGAAAAAATGAGTGGTTATCTAGGCATTGCGAATGAATTAGTAAATAATAATGAAAAAGTTCAAACAATTATTGATAATCTTTTAGGACAAACAATCCTTGCCGAAACTCTTGAAGAAGCGAATGCGATTGCGCGTTCTATTCAGTTTACTAATCGAGTCGTTTCTTTAGAAGGAGACGTCATCAATGCTGGTGGTTCGATGACCGGTGGGGGTCAGAGAAACACCTTGAACCCAATCTTTTCACAGAAATCTGAGCTCAGTCGACTAAGAAAATTTATTCAAAAAAATGAAGAAGTTCTTGCTGATTTAATCGAAAAGCAGAGAAAAGCTGAAGAAGAAACGAAGTCTTTAATTGAAGAAGTCGAAGCCATTCGTTTAGCCGGTGAAGAAAAACGTTTGGCAGAGCAACAAATGAGCAGTGAATTAGTGAGTCTGGAAGAAGAGTTCCGTCGATTTAGCAGAGAATTAAAAGTAACTTCTTTTGAATTAGAAGAGAAACAAGAACTCGCTGAAGAATATAAGGAAAGATTAAAAAAGAGTGAAAAATCTTTCGATAAAATTCAAAGTTTTGTAGCTAATGCTAAAGAAGATATGGAATTACTGACAAGTGAACAAAAAGATATTGATCTTGAACGTCAAAGAGTGACCAATCAAATTGAAGAAATTGCAGAAGAACGAAATCAGACGCGAGAAGAATTAGCCAGAGAAAAAACAAAAGTTGAACATTATAGTGTTCAACTAGCGAATAATAAAAAACAAATTAAAAAAATCAAAGCAGATATTCAACTGTTTGATCAAGGACTAGAAATAGGTTCAAAAGAAGAAATTAAATCTTTATTTAAAGACTGTCATCAGAAAGAAAAAACTTTAGAAACTGATCAGTTAACAACTAGAAATAAGATTAAACAAATCAATGAAGAAAACGAGAAGTTGATTTTGAAAATTAATCAATTAAATGGACGGGTCAAATATCTAAACGATCAAAAAGGAAAACTAGCGATCAAACTCTCCAAAAATGATGTACGTATGGATTATCTATTTGAATATTTAGTGGAAGAGTATAAAGTCAGTTTTGAAGAAGCACGTTTATTAAAGAAGCCCGAAATTAATCTTGAAAAAGCTAAGAAACAAGTAAACTTATTGAAAAAAGGAATTGATGAATTAGGTCCAGTCAATATCAATGCGATT
This sequence comes from Atopostipes sp., assembly GCA_029257245.1. Lineage (GTDB taxonomy): Bacteria > Bacillota > Bacilli > Lactobacillales > Carnobacteriaceae_A > Atopostipes. The sequence continues at coordinate 4,675 of JARICH010000065.1, forward strand.
GAAGAATTTAATATTGTCAATGAACGCTATCAATTTTTATTCGAACAGCAGAATGATTTACTCGAAGCAAAAGAAATTCTTTTTAACACGATGGATGACATGGATTTAATTGTAGAGAAGCAATTTAAAGAAACCTTTGACCAAGTAAAAAAAGAGTTTTCAAAAGTATTTCCAAAAATGTTCGGTGGTGGCCATGCAGAATTAATTCTTGATCAGCCGGATAATTTACTGGAAACTGGGATAGAAATTACGGCTCAACCACCCGGGAAAAAATTGACCCAACTTAGTTTATTATCTGGAGGTGAGCGGGCATTAACTGCTATCTCCTTACTCTTTGCAATTATCCAAGTGAATCCTATCCCATTTGTCATTTTAGATGAAGCAGAAGCAGCTTTAGATGATGCAAATGTGGTTCGCTTTGGGAAGTATCTGCAAAACTTTGAAGATAAGACTCAGTTTATTGTGATCACTCACCGAAAAGGAACAATGGAGCATTCAGATCAACTATATGGAATTACCATGCAAGAAAAAGGAATCTCTAAAGTTGTCGGAGTGAGCTTGAAGGAAGCCGAAAAAATAGAAGGTGTTAGCTAAGAGCTAATCTCTACCATCATACCAAGGAGTTTAGACATGGAAATTAAATTAATCGCAATTGATTTAGACGGTACTTTATTAGATTCAAATCGCTTATTATCAGAAGGAAATAAGCAAGCCATTCAAGAAGCAAAAGATCAAGGAGTGAAAGTAGTCCTTTGTACTGGAAGACCGCTTCGCTCGATGACACATTTACTAGAGGAAGCGAACCTACTAGAAGAAGATGATTTGGTAATCACTTATAATGGGGGGCTGATTCAAAAATCAAAAACAGGTGAAATTATTAAAGAGATCACCCTTGATCGAGCAGAGAGTTTAGATATCTATCATTTAAGTCAACAATTAAATCTGCCCGTTAATTTTATTGATTTGGATTATGTCTATGAACCAACTTATCCTGAAGGAATCGAATCGATTTATATGCAATCCAGTCGAGAAGTTCCGAAAGCAAATGCGTTAAAATTTAAGGATATTGATATTAATAACCTGCCGAATCCATTTAAAATTAATAAAATAGTGATGAGTCGGCCTGGAGCAGAATTAGATCGCGCCATACCCAAAATTCCAGCTGAATATTACAAGAAATATAATATTTATAAATCACAAGATTTTATTTTAGAAGTCTTACCAAAATATGTAGATAAAGGTTATTCAATGAGAGTTTTAGGCGAAATGTTCGGATTAAAAAAAGATCAAATTATGGGTATTGGTGATCAAGAGAATGACCTATCTCTAGTTAAAAATGCGGGTTTAGGAATTGCGATGGAAAATGCCATTGATAAAGTCAAAGAAGCAGCAGATTATATCACTTATTCAAATGATGAAAATGGAGTAGCCCATGCTATTCGAAAATTTGTTTTAAACAACAGATTATCGAATTGAGACTGAGAGATAAAAAGACTGATTGGCTCTTGTCTAAGCTAGCGAAAAGGACATTACTAGCTGATAACTTGCGAAATCTAAATAAGATTTAATAAATCGGTAAAAATATGGTAAAATGGTAGTTAAAGAATGTCTGTAGTAAGATATTAAAATAGATGAAGGAAAAGAGGCTGACCAGATTGAGTTTGTTTGATCGAATTAAATCAGTATTTATAGCGGATGAGGATAAGAAGAAAGATCCGGAAAAACAAATTGAGGCAAAAGAGCAATTAGACACTGAAAAACTGGCAACTTATGAAGAAGGGCTAGAGAAACCAAGAAAAACTTTTACTCGTCGATTTAAGGAAATGATGGCAACTTTCCGTTACGAGGATGAGGAGTTTTTTGAAGAATTAGAAGATTTACTTATTGAATCGGATGTTGGTTTCGAAGCAACCATGGAAATTTCGGATATCATGCGTCATGAAGCACGTGTGGAAAATATACGAACCATTGAAGATGCGGAGCGAGTCCTTGTCAAAACGATGATTGATATGTATGAGAGAACCAATCCAGATTATGTTGAGTTCAATAAAAATGAAGACGGATTAACTGTCCTGCTCTTTATTGGTGTAAATGGGGTTGGGAAAACAACAACTATCGCCAAACTTGCACATCAACTAATTAGCGAAGGAAATTCAGTTATGTTAGCTGCGGGGGATACTTTCCGTGCAGGAGCGATTGAACAATTACAAGTTTGGGGCGGTCGAGTAGGTGCAGAAGTTATTTCAACTGAACAAGGTGGCGATCCATCCGCTGTGGTTTATGATGCTTTAGAAAAAGCACAAGCAGAGAAGATGGATTATTTATTGGTTGATACTGCTGGACGACTTCAAAATAAGAAGAATTTAATGGAAGAATTATCAAAAATGAACCGAGTAATCGAGCGAGAAATTCCTGGTGCACCTCATGAAACCTTACTGGTATTGGATGCAACAACTGGGCAAAACGCCTTGAACCAAGCTAAACAGTTTCAAGAGATTACGAATCTAACAGGGATTGCCTTAACAAAGATGGATGGTACGGCTAAAGGTGGAATTGTTTTAGCAATTGGGAAAGAGATGAACATTCCAGTTAAATTTGTAGGATTAGGAGAAGGAATGGAAGACTTACATGTCTTTGATTCTGAAGAATTTGCTTATGGTTTATTTAAAGATTTAATTAGTTAACTATTCTTTCATATAAAATAAAAATAGAAAATAGGGAATTAGATGGAATTAGAAAAAACAATCAGAATGAATATTTTGTTTTCATTTTATCGAGAGTTGTTAACGGATAAACAAATACAATACATGGCTGATTACTACGAAGAAGATTATACATTAGCAGAAATCGCAGCGAATCATGGTGTAAGTCGACAAGCAATTTATGATAGTATTAAACGAACCGAAGAAAGTCTGAAAGATTATGAGGTTAAACTTGAATTAGTGCAAGAGTTTGAAGAAAGAAAAAAAGTCCTTGAACAAATTCGAGAGTACTTTGATCATCATTATCCAACGGACAAAGAGCTATATAAAATGTTAAATAAAATTATACAAGATACCAAGAGAGAGGAGAACTAGATCGAATGGCCTTTGAAGGATTAACAGGACGTTTGCAAGATGCATTTTCTGGTTTACGTAAAAAAGGGAAAATAACTGAGCAAGACGTTAATGATACGATGCGAGAGATTCGCTTAGCCTTACTGGAAGCGGATGTTAACTATAAAGTTGTAAGAGAATTTGTAGATAATGTAAGAGAGAAAGCAATTGGAGAAGAGGTACTTGAGAGTTTAGATGGAGGACAGCAGGTCGTAAAAGTAGTTTACGATGAACTATCCGATCTAATGGGTGGAGAACAGGCAGAAGTAAATATTTCTGAGCTTCCACCAACTGTTTATATGATGACTGGTTTGCAAGGTGCAGGTAAAACAACCACTGCGGGTAAGATTGCAAACTATTTGCGAAAACATAAAAACTTAAAACCAATGCTAGTTGCCGCTGACGTTTACCGTCCAGCTGCGATTGATCAATTACAAACAATTGGTCAGCAATTGGATATTCCAGTTTTTACTATGGGAGATCAAGTCAGTCCCGTTGAAATTGCTAAAAGAGGTTTAGCAGAAGCAAAAGAACAAAATAGAGATTTAGTCATTATTGATACGGCTGGTCGTTTACATGTCGATGAAGTTTTAATGACAGAATTAACCGATATTAAAGCAGCGGTAGAGCCCGATGAGATTTTCCTTGTCGTCGATGCAATGACTGGTCAGGATGCAGTCAACGTGGCGGACTCATTCAACGAGCAACTAGATATCTCATCCGTAGTTTTAACAAAATTAGATGGTGATACTCGTGGTGGAGCGGCACTATCAATTCGAAAAGTTACCGGGAAACCAATTAAATTTACCGGTACAGGAGAACAACTAGATGCCTTAGAGCCTTTTTATCCAGATCGAATGGCAAACCGTATTTTAGGGATGGGTGACTTACTTACTCTAATTGAACGGGCACAGGCAGAAGTAGATGAAAAACGAGCAGAAGAACTCGCTCAAAAAATGGCAGAAAATCGTTATGACTTTAACGATTTTATTGAGCAAATGGACCAAATGCGAAATATGGGACCTTTAGATGATTTACTTCGTATGATTCCAGGAATTAATAATATTCCAGGAATGGATGATTTCGAAGTAGATGATAAAGAGCTAGACTATATGAAAGCCATCGTCATGTCGATGACAGAAGCTGAACGCCTAGATCCAGATATGTTAAACCAAGGACGTCGTCGCCGAATTGCTGACGGTTCAGGTCAGACCTTACTTGAAGTAAATAAATTAATTACCCAGTTTAAGCAATCACGTGAAATGATGGCTGGGATGTCTGGTGGTAAAATGCCAAAAGGAATCGGTAAGATGTTAGGTGGTCTGGGTGGAGGAATGGGACAGGGTCAACAAGGACTACCCCAAGTACCACAAC
>JARICH010000070.1 GCA_029257245.1 Atopostipes sp.
TTGTTGTCTCCTAAATCAACGAATGCACCAAAATTTGCTAATCCTGTAATCTTACCTTCTACCTTTTTGCCTACTTCAAGCGACATTAAATTATTTCTCCTCCATTAAATTTGTACTTATTATACCACGTTTGAATAGAATATGTTAGAACTTTATTCATTTTTCTTAATCCTAAGCTCTATTCCATAATTTACTCTTCTGTTTCATCTAATTCTTCTGAATCTTCTGACTCTTCCGACTCATCTTTATCTTCGGGCAGGTTAATGAGAATTTCATTGGCTTTAGAAAAGTTCAGTTCTTTGCGGGCGAGCTTTGCGATATATTCATCATCTTCCAACAGAGCGACTTCATATTCCAATGATTGTTTTTCATTTTCTGCTTGTGTTAACTTTTCTGTTAGCTCCACAGCTTCTGCATTGTATTTATTAGCAGCTTGAATATTTCTTAGTATCGGTATAGCTGCTAGAACAATAAGTGACAAAGAAAAAATAGTCATTAGGGTTAACCGTCGCCTAATTGTTTTTTTTCTTTTGTAACCTCTGATATTTTCAAGGGTATTTTCTGGTGAATATGCATTTAATTTGGTGATTTTTTTATTCGTCATCCTGATCAGTCCTTATACTAATCTTTTAGTATCTGCATTATAACAAGTTTCTCTGCTATTTGAAACTGTTTTCAAAAACTTTTTAAAATTTTCTCCATTATTTTTTAGGCTAACTAGCCGTTATCCTTCAATAAACTCCTCTGAAAGAATACTATACATGCCTTCTGCTTCTTTTTTCTTCGTTGTATCTCTTAAGTCTTCGACTCGAATTCTCATTTTCTTATTTCCAAAAAGAATCTCTACTTCATCACCAATAGCAACTTGCGTAGAAGATTTTGCTGGTCGACCATTTATCTGCACTCGATCTTGATCAGCAATTTCTTTTGCGATTGTTCTTCGCTTAATAATACGTGAAACTTTTAAATATTTGTCTAAGCGCATCTTATATCTCACCTCTTTTTTCTTTTTCTTTAATTGCTTGCCAAATAGCATCTACTTCTTCAGGAGTTTCTGCTTTAACATTATCAAAGACATGGGGATGACGTCGACGTAATTTTTGATTAATGCCCGCCACTACTTCTTCTAAAGAAAAGAGTTCTTCTTTTTCACCTAAAGCTGCTTGATAGAAGATTTGCATCAACAAATCTCCTAACTCTTCAACTACATTTTCTAGATCATCCCTCTGGTAGGCTTCTTTCAATTCATCTAATTCTTCTTGAAAATACTCTAAAAGAGACGACCCTGTTTGTTTTTTTGCCCAAACATCTCCAGTTTCACCAAATATTTCATCTATATAAGACTTTAGAGTGGAGAATGAATAAATTGCTTCATCTCTGGTCAATGCAGGTACATAAAGAGAGCGCAAATTGTAAACTCCCTCAAAATAGTCTAATTCATACAAGGGAAGCCATTGTACTTTCTCATCAGGACTTCCTGCTGCATCAATAAAAGCCACTTCGTGTTCGGCTGGATAAATTTCCATTAAAGCTAACTTTACTTCACTAGCCATAAAGGAATTAAAAACCTGCATGATAATGAGCTGATTGCCAGGGTAGATATGATCGGCATTTAAATCAAAAGAATCCACCAATTGAAATCCATTAATCGGATCAATCGCTACTGCTGCAAACAAATCATCAATAAAACTTTTGCCTCCAATAATTTCAACTTTTATTTCTTCTGCTAAAAGTCGCTGGACGGTTGTTTCCGCAACTGCTGGGTGTCCTGGCACTCCGTAATATACATCTTTATCCTCTAGTTTTTCTTTTAATTGACGAACAATTTCTTTATAGACTTCTTCAAAATTTTCTTCTTGTTTTTCATAAACAGAATCAAAGGATTTGATTCCTAGACCAAGATTCTTTAACTCTCTAGCAGCTGGATGCTCTAAAGTTCGTAAGTATACAAGCTCTTCGTTAATAATTCTGTCATATAAGCCTTTCGGCATGTGGTCTAAGCTTGATGGACCCAAACCAAAGATATAAATAGTGTGCATGTCTTTCCTACTTTCTTCATGAGTATATGGGGAAACTTTTTTGAGTTTATTCATCTTTTCTAATCTAGTCTTCGCAGAGCTTTGTTAAAAAATTTAAAAGATAGGATAACCACTGATAATCCTCCAAGTCTTTCTCTAGATGGAATTCTAAGGTTAATTCTTCCTTAGGATGCATATCCACTTTTAATGGAATGCCTTCCAAAGCTTTAAATACTGTTTTAACTTCTAACTGACTAGTTTGTTCTTTAGTGAATTGAAGCACCACTTGCTGGTTAGTTTGTTCAATTTTTTCAATTTGACAGGCTTCAGCGTAGTGTTTCATGAGACCAATCGCAAGTAGATCATCTACTTCTTGTGGATAATCACCGAAACGATCAATAAAATCATCTTGCAGCTCTTCATATTCTTCTAAATCAGATAAACTTCGAATTCGTTTGTAGAATTCAATCTTTTGGCGTTCGTCACTAACATAAGAGCTTGGAATATAAGCATTGACATCGAGATTGATTTCAACTGTAATTTTTGGACCTTTCTCTTTTCCTTGTTTTCGAGCGACTGCGTCTTCTAGCATTTGTGAGTAAAGATCGAACCCAACTGAATCAATAAAGCCGTGTTGTTGTTGCCCTAATAAGTTTCCGGCTCCTCGAATGGCTAAATCACGCATGGCAATTTTAAAGCCACTCCCTAATTCTGTAAAGTCTTTAATGGCCTGTAATCTCTTTTCACTTTCTTCTGTTAATATTTTATTTGCTTCATGCATAAAGTAAGCATAAGCAATTCGATTACTTCGACCAACTCGTCCACGTAATTGATAAAGCTGCGATAAACCTAAGTGATCGGCATTTTCAACAAGAAGAGTATTGACATTCGGCATATCGATTCCTGTCTCAATAATCGTAGTTGTGACCAAAACATCATATTCTCCTTGAATAAACTGGAACAAAATATTTTCTAACTGGTTTTCAGTCAGTCGTCCATGAATATAAGTCACCCGAGCATCAGGTACAATATTTTGAATATCCTCGACTCTTTTTTCAATCGTTTCAACTCGATTATGCAGGAAGAATACTTGCCCGTCTCGCGCCATTTCTCTTTCAATGGCTTCTTGAATAACAAAAGGGTTCATTTCCATAACATAAGTTTGAACTGGATAGCGGTTTGCTGGCGGTGTTTCAATGACTGATAAATCACGTGCACCAACTAAGGACATGTGTAAAGTTCTAGGAATAGGCGTAGCCGTTAGTGTAAGAACATCTACATCTTTTTTCAGTTGTTTAATTCGTTCCTTATGCTTTACACCAAAACGTTGTTCCTCATCCACTACCAGTAGACCTAAGTCTTGAAATACAATATCTTTTGACAGGATACGGTGAGTCCCAATTACAATATCAATTTCACCTTTTCGCAAAGCAGCAAGAATTTCATCCGTTTGCTTTTTCGTTCGAAAACGGCTCAACATTTCAATTTTTACTGGAAAATCTAAGAATCGTTCAATAAAAGACTCGTAATGTTGTTGAGCGAGTACGGTTGTTGGCACTAAAAAGGCTACTTGCTTGCCATCTTGGATAGCTTTAAAAGCTGCACGCATAGCAACTTCTGTTTTACCATAACCCACATCCCCAACAATCAGTCGATCCATTGGTTTAATGTCTTCCATACTTTTGCTGACCTCTTTAATTGATTGTAGTTGATCGGGTGTTTCAGTATAGGGAAAGGCATCTTCAAATTCTCGATAGTAGGAATCATTTTCTGAGAAAGCAAAACCTCTTCGACTTTCTCGCTCAGCATATAATTCAATTAACTCATCTGCAATATCTTCTACTTGCTTTTGGACGCGACTTTTTGTTTTCGCCCATTTTGTACCACCGAGCTTATGAAGTCTTGGTGATTTACCTTCAGCCGAAACATATTTTTGGATTAAATCTAATTGATGAACTGGAATGAGTACTCGATCATTTTTCTGATACTCAATACTCAGATAGTCTTGATGAATTCCTTTAATTTCAACTGTTTCAAGTCCCACATATTTACCAATTCCGTGATTCACATGAACCACATAGTCCCCCAAATCTAGTTCATTATGATTCTTAATTCGTTCAGCATTCGTAATGTTTAATTGACGTCTTCGTTTTTTTGCTACTCGGTTAAAGAGTTCATGTTCTGTAATCACCGCTATTTTTTCTTCGATTAATTCAAAACCTAGACGCAATGTATGATCTAATATCTGAATTTTTCCTTCTTCTAAAGGCATTTGGTTATCTTTGATCTCCGCATCTATTCCATTACTCGCCAAGATTTCCTTTACTTGTTTCGCCCGTTCCTGATTTTCAGTCATAATTAGTTGGGTAAAACCTCTTTTTTCCCAAGCTTCTACTTCTGTTTTAATTATAGGTAATTGTGAAAAGAATTTTTGCATTTGCCGGTAATGGAAATGATGCACACTAGTTAAGGATATGCCTGACATCCCTTTTTCAAACATTGAAAAGTAAACACGTGCTTGTGTCAGATTTTCTTGTGTTGATAAAAAGTCAATACTGAATTGTTGTCCTTCTAAGACTCGGCCTGCTTTCGCTGAATTTTCAATCCATTCAAATTCATCTGCTTCAAGTCGTTGGTTATTTTCAACCATCCGTGGGTATTCATCATAAATAATCAGAGCCTCTTCTGGTAAATAATCTAGAATACTCGTTTGTTCTTCATATAAAAAGTCACGATATAGATTCATCTCGTCCGATAGTTCGTCTTCACCTAAGGCATCGATTACAGGTAGAATATGGGTCATGATAGCCGATTTAACTTCTTCATCTTCTGTTTTTAACAGTGTTTCTTCGTAGGCCTTTTCCATCCGTTCCTTTACCTTTGCTCGATCACTGACCGGTAAAATCATTTCTGTAACAGGTGAAATTTTAATTTCTTCAATTTGTTTAATGGATCGTTGACTTTCTGCATCAAAATAACGAATTGAATCAACTTCGACATCGAATAATTCAATCCGAACGGGATAACTTTCAGTTAAGGGGTAAATATCAACAATACCTCCCCGCACACTAAATTCTCCAGGTCGAGCAACAATTTGTTCTCTTTCATAACCGATAGCTACTAATTGATTCATTAACTCTTCCAGTTCAATTTCACTATTTATTGTGATTTTTATTCGCGAATCTTCATATAGTTTTTTGGGTGGCAATAAACGACGTGCTCCTGCGAGAGGGATAATCACAATTCCCTTTTCATCAGATAACAAAAATTCGAGAGTCTCGATTCTTTCTGCTTCTTCTTCTGGAGATGCGACAGAAAGTTGTGTGTGTATCATATCATTCACATTATAAATAAAAAGTTGATCCTCTTTGATAAAAATACTTAAGTCTCCATAAAGTTGATTTGCTTGATGAAGATTATTTGTAAAGACAATTAGAGGCTTTTCTTTTTCCTCCCAAATTGCAGCCATTAAAACTGCTCGAGCGGAATCTGCGATACCTGTGATTAATTGAGCGGACTCCTCTCCTATCTCATTCATCACTTTATTAAAGTTGTTTTTTGTTAAAAGTAAATCAAGCAGTTTTGCCATTGGTTTTCCCTTCTCTTTCTTTTTTAATTAAACTGATTCATAGTTTCTTGAAACGTATGATCTTGTGTCCAATAATGAATAGCATCGGTTGTTTGATAAATAGCATCTGCTATTTCATTTTCATCTTCTTTTCTAAAAGCACTCATCACATGTGAAATAACGGATTGTTCTGGATAAGGTCGACCAATCCCCACACGAACCCGATTAAATTCTGGTCCGCCTAGATGTTGAATAATACTGTTCATTCCATTATGTCCACCAGATCCTCCTTTTAGACGGAGTCGTATTTTTCCAACCTCTAAATCCATATCATCATAAATAATCAAAAAATCTTTCTTCGATAACTTATAAAAATCAATCCACGGCTGTACTGATTCCCCTGATAAGTTCATAAAGGTTTGTGGTTTAACCAATACAATCTTTTCATTACCCAGTCTTCCCTCTGCATACAGCGATTTAAATTTACTTTGGTTAAATGTTAACCCTAAACTTTTTGCTAATTGATCCACGACCATAAATCCAATATTATGTTTGGTTGCTTGGTATTTTGCCCCCGGATTTCCTAATCCAAAAATTAATTTCATTCTTCTAATTGCCCCCTAATGTCTTCCCTATAACATACAAAAAAAGCTGGATGAGCATGCTCACCCAGACTGTTGCTTCATAGCTAAATTATAGCATAGACTTTTTATTTATCCTAAGTATTCCACCTTGATCCAACACTTATTAATGCTATTATCATCGGTTTGACAGTCTTTGTTTATCTGTCTTCGATTAGAGGATTGCATTCATTCCTGACTCGATATTAACCACTTTAAATCCCTGATGTTCTAAAAAAGACCCAGCTTGTTTGGAAAATATTCCCGAATAGCAAATCAAGTGATATTCTTTTTCTTTGGTTAATTGGTCTATTTTTTCTTCCAACTCATCCAATGGAATGTTCATCGCTCCTTCAATGTGCCCTTCTTCGAAAGCTTCTTTAGCACGCAAGTCAATTAAATAAAGAGGATCTTTAGACTGCGTGTCCAAACGATTTTTAAATTCTAATATATTAATGCTTTCCATCCTAAACTCTCCAATCTCTTTTCAGCTCTAGTTAAAGTCACAAAAGCTAGATAATTATAACTAATTATCTAGCTTTTCTTATTTTATTTAAGCATATACTATTCTTCGTCTGCTCCGGCTTCAACTTCTGAAAAAATAATTCTCTCAGAACGTTTAAAGTCATCAACTGAAACTTCATCGCCAACTTCGCCTAAGTCCTCTGGTGATATTCCTACATGGTATTCCACATCTGCTGTCGGGTCTTCAACTAAGAAGTTAACTTCTGGTTCATTTGAAACGACTTCTGATACAAGGCCATCTTCTAATAAGTACACATTATAGCTATCTTTCTCAGTCACAATCTCAACTGGAATAGTAGCTCCCTCACCTACAACATAATCAATGCTGTAACCATCGACTGTCCATGCGCCTACAACAGTCAAGCCGTAGTCTGGGAAAGCTTCTCCTGATTCACCTTTTGCTTGTTCAATTAAATCTTTCGTTGAACTGCCTTCGGTCTCTTCCTCTTCTACTTCTACTTCTTCAGTTGCATCTGTATTATCTTCCTCAGCTTCATCTGTTGCACATGCTCCCAAAGCTAGTGCTGAAACTGCCAATAAGCTTACTAATTTTTTATAGCTCACTTTGTAACCCTCCTATTTTTGATTATTATTAAAATGTTTTTTCACAATTTTAGTCTAACAACTCTTATTCTAGCATATTTACTAATGTCTGACAAACTATTGTCTCATTATACACTAATAAAGTTTATATAACTATTTATTTCTTAGCAACTTGAATATTCTCTTTTATTTTTGTTTTTCTCTTGTATGAAATCCATTACATAGATTAAACTTCTTGACGAAAGATAAATAAGGAGGAATACACAATGTCTAAAGATGGATTAAAAATTGTAACGATCGGTGGAGGTTCAAGTTATACCCCTGAACTAATAGAAGGTTATATTTTGCGACAAGAACAATTACCAATTAGTGAAATTGTACTCGTAGATATAGATGAGGGTCGAGAAAAGTTAGAAATTGTTGGTGCCATGGCCAAACGAATGGTGAAGGCTGCCGATCTTGATTGGAAAGTCACCTTAACTTATGATCGGTTTGAAGCTTTAAAAGATGCCGATTATGTAACGACTCAATTCCGAGTAGGTTTACTGAATGCGCGAGTAAAAGATGAACGAATTCCTTTATCGCATGGAGTACTTGGTCAAGAAACAAATGGTGCTGGCGGACTATTCAAAGCTTTTCGAACCATCCCAGTCATTTTAGACATCATCGAAGACATGAAAGTCCAATGTCCGAATGCTTGGTTAATTAACTTTACTAATCCTGCAGGAATGGTAACTGAAGCGGCAATTAATATCGGCGGTTGGGAACGTACTTTAGGTTTATGTAATGTTCCTATTGGACATACTAAAGCAGGTGCCGAGGCTTTGGGAATGGATGAGGAAGAATTATTCTTCCACTATGCGGGAATCAATCATTTCCACTGGCATCGAATCTTTGATAAAGATGGAAACGAGCGAACTCATGAGGTCATTGATAAAATTTATGATCCTAGTGGTGTAGGCAACAAAGGCGATATGGAAAACATTCATGCAGGACTTTTCCACTACGAGCAAATAAAAGATTTAAATATGCTGCCATGTGGGTATCACCGTTATTATTATCTTGCAGATGAAATGTTAGAAGAGTCGATTAAAGATTTTAATGAAGGTAAAACCCGTGCTCAAGTTGTAAAGGGAACCGAGGCGGATTTATTTGAACTCTATAAAGATCCTGAATTAGACTATAAACCTGAAGAACTAACTTTACGGGGAGGAACACATTATTCAGATGCAGCTTGTGAAATTATTGCTTCAATACAAAATAATAAACACACGCAGATGGTCGTTTCAACAAAAAACAATGGAACCATTACAGATTTACCGAATTCTGCAGTAGTTGAAGTCTCTGGAGTTGTAACAGCGAAAGGTTTTGTTCCTTATAATTGGGGGGCATTCGAACATCCCGCTGCTCGAGGATCCCTCCAGCTAATGAAAGCAATGGAAGAGACAACCATCCGTGCTGCTGTTTCAGGAGATTATGGGGTTGCCTTACAAGCATTCACCATGAATCCCTTAATTCCAGCTGGACACAAAGCGAAGACCTTACTCGATCAAATGCTATATGCAAACAAAAAATATTTACCACAATTTGCCGAAAAAATTAAAGAAATTGAGAAATATCAGCTAGACGATATAAACTACATTGATAAATTGATGGAATCAAATTAATCAAATAGTAAAACCCCCTAAGCAGAAGGTTCTGCTTAGGGGGGGTTTATTTAGTTAAATGCTCCCGAGTCTTGTAATTGCTCGTTTTAGAGCTAATTCTGTTTCCTGTAATTCTTTAGAAGATAATTCATTTTGTAAACGTATTTCTGCTCGCTCTTTTGCTCTTGCCGCTCGATTTTTATCAATTTCTTCAGGAAATTCATAGGTTCGAACAAGTAATTGAGCATGATTATCTTTAAAGTTAAACATTCCTTCAGAAACAACAACTGTTTTTGATTCTTTTTTGTCAATTAATTTAACTTCGCCAATATCGACTGGAATGACAACATCCATATGGTTATTTAAGATCGTTCGAATCCCATCGTTTGTTGGTAGTGAAATTCTTGACAATTCTCCGGAGTATTCTTTTCCATCAAATGATACCATTTTTAGTTCCATCTAATTTGTCCCTCCGTTAAGCATTTGCGATGACATCGTCAATGGTTGCTTTGAATAAGAAATTACTCTCCGCAATATGGTCAACTTCACCATCTAAGATTGCTTTAAAGCTTCTTACTGTATCTTCAACCGGTACAAATTTACCTTCCATTCCTGTAAATCCTTCCGCTACACTAAATGGCTGTGAGAGGAAGTTTCGGATTCGACGTGCTCGACCAACCAGTAATTGGTCATCATCACTTAATTCATCCATCCCTAAAATTGCAATAATATCTTGCAATTCTTCATAACGCTGTAAGGTGGTTTGAACCTTTTGTGCGACTTCTACATGCTCTTTACTTAGGTATTCTTCAGATAGTAAACTACTACTTGATTCAAGTGGGTCTACTGCTGGATAGATTCCTAATGATGCAATTTGTCGACTTAATACTGTACGTGCATCTAAGTGTGAGAAAGCAATCGCTGCAGCCGGGTCTGTTAAGTCATCCGCCGGTACATAAATCGCTTGGATTGAAGTAATAGCCCCATCTTTTGTTGAGGTAATTCTCTCCTGTAGTTCTCCCATCTCATTTGCTAAGGTCGGCTGGTAACCAACCGCTGATGGCATTCTTCCTAATAAAGCAGAAACTTCAGATCCTGCCTGAATATATCGGAAAATGTTATCAATAAACAGCAGTACATTTCGCTGACGAACGTCACGGAAATACTCCGCCATTGTTAATCCAGACAATGCAACACGCATACGCGCTCCTGGAGGCTCGTTCATCTGTCCATAAATTAGAACCGTCTGATCCAGTACGCCTGATTCTTTCATTTCATAATACAAGTCATTACCTTCACGTGTACGTTCTCCAACACCCGCAACAATAGATAAACCACCTTGTTCAACGGCCGTGTTGTGAATTAACTCCTGCATTAAAACCGTTTTTCCTACTCCAGCACCACCGAAGAGTCCAATCTTCCCACCCTGAGGATAAGGACAGAGTAAATCTACTACCTTAATTCCTGTTTCTAAAACTCCTGTTCCGATTCTTTGCTCATCAAAAGCTGGAGCTTTACGGTGAATTGGCATGGTATCTATACCTTCTGTAGAAAATTCAATCTCATCGATAGGTTCTCCTAGAACATTAAACATTCTTCCTAGGATTTCTTCTCCTACAGGAACTTCAATTGCAGACCCCGTATCATAAGCAATCATTCCACGTTGTAAACCATCCGTTGATTCCATAGAAATACAACGAACGACATCATGACCAACATGTTGTGCTACTTCCAATGCGACTTCTTCTTGTCCTTCTGGTCGAACAACTAGTTTGTTATATAAACTTGGTAATTCTTCTTTAGCAAACTTTACGTCAATAACTGATCCAATGATTTGATTAATCGTTCCTTGATTCATTTACTGCACCACTCCCGCTGATAACTCTAAAATTTCTTGAGTTATTTCTTCTTGTCGTATCTGATTGTAACGATTTGTTAATTCTTCACGCATCTCTTTTGCGTTTTCTGTTGCTTGTTCCATTGCGATGCGTCGTGTCAGGTTTTCTGTATACTTTGACTGATAGTACGATTGATTTAAAGTCATGAAAGTATACAGTTCTTTATATCGTTGGTTAGCTGACTCATAGTCAGGTTCATAAACAACAAAATCTGAATCGAGAAGCTGTTTATTTAAGTCTTTCCATTTAACTACCAAAGTATCACTATCCATTTCTGGTATAGCAATTGTTAAGCGATACTCTTTCATTAATTTGGTTACCTGATCATACAAATCATCTAATCGGATATTATCACTAGACATTTTTTCATTGACTAATTCAATCTCAGGATTATTTGCATAACGTTCATAGCCCTGATTTCCAATCCACATAACAGCATCTGGTTCTATTTTATCTACTGCTCTTTGTATCGTTTTATTATAAAGAGAAGCTAGACCTAAATCTGTTGCTACAGCAACCGCTAGCACCGGTCTATTTTGATCGAATTCAAAACTTTCTGTTTGGAATTCATCAAATTCATCTGCTAATTCAGTCAATCCTTTAATTCTTTGCTGATATTTCATTAATTTACTCATGGATACTAACTTCATTGCATTGGTAATTTTTGATATTTGATTCACCGAAGCCAATCTCAGTTGAATAGTCTTAATGTTTTCAGCCATATCACATCACCGTAAATTCTTCATAAATCTTAGTCATTGCTTCCTCGATATCTTCTTTTAATTCATCGGATAGCTCATAGTCTGCTGCTATTCGCGAAAGAATCTCTGGATATTGTTCTTTAAATTGAATATGCATGTACTTTTCAAATTCAAGAACTTTGTTTACTTCTAACTTATCTAACCAACCATACTTACTTAAGTATAAACTTAAAATAATTAGTTCATGTTCTATTGCTTGGTAAGCTGGTTGACGCAGTAATTGTACTAGACGTTTCCCATGGTCAATTGTATCTTGTGTTTCTTGGTCGACTTCTGTACTAAACTGAGAGAATGACTCTAATTCTTCATAAGTTGCCAATTCTAGTTTCAGTGACCCCGATACATCTTTCATGGCATCTGTTTGAGCAGCTGACCCAACTCGTGAAACTGAGAATCCACTATCAACAGCTGGTCGGTTTCCTGAGTGGAACATTTCGGTATCTAAGAATAACTGTCCGTCTGTTATTGATATAACGTTCGTTGGAATATACGCACTAATATCACCGATTTGTGTTTCAACAATCGGTAGTGCTGTCATTGACCCTCCACCATTTTCTTCGTTTAATTGAGCTGAACGCTCTAATAAACGTGAGTGCAAGTAGAATACATCTCCTGGATAAGCTTCACGACCTGATGGACGTTTTAAAAGTAAAGAAATCGTTCGGTATGCGACCGCATGTTTAGATAAATCGTCATAAATAACAAGAACATCTTCACCTTTATCCATCCAATATTCTCCAATAGCAGTTCCTGCATACGGCGCAATATACTGTAAAGCAGAAGAATCGTTCGCTGGGCTGTTGATGACTACTGTATAGTCAAGTGCTCCTTGCTCTCGTAATTTTTCAGTTACCTCTACTACAGTCGATGACTTTTGACCAATCGCAACATAAATACACTTTACATTCTGATCACGTTGATTCAAAATTGTGTTAATCGCGATACTCGTTTTACCCGTTTGACGGTCTCCGATAATTAATTCTCGTTGACCTTTACCAATTGGAATCATCGAGTCAACAATTTTTAGTCCTGTAAATAATGGTTGATCAACACTTCGACGAGCCATAACTCCTGGAGCTGGTCTTTCGATGTTAAAGGCTTCGTTTGTTTCAATTGGCCCTCGACCATCTAAAGGTTCTCCTAATGGGTTAATTACTCGTCCTAATAATTCATCTCCTACCGGCA
>JARICH010000059.1 GCA_029257245.1 Atopostipes sp.
TTGAAGCAAAGGCCATTAAAACGTGGATACATCCTTTAGGAGTGGATAATAATGGATAATCAAGAGTCAAAATGGGTCCGGGCTTTTACGAATATTGCCTTTATTAAATATTGGGGGAAAGCAAATGAGGAATTAATGATTCCAATGAATAATTCTCTGTCTTTAACTCTCGATGCCTTTTATACCGATACACAAGTTCATTTTCTCACTGAACTCAAACAAGATGAATTATATATTGACGGTGAATTACAAGATGAAAAGTCTTTAGATAAGGCGAAAGTTATTTTGGATTTAGTACGTGAACAAGCAGGTATTCAGGATCATGCACGAATTGAATCAATTAATCATGTGCCAACTGCTGCCGGTTTAGCTTCTTCCGCTTCTGGTCTTGCCGCTTTAGCGGGAGCCGCTAGCTTAGCCGCAGGTCTGGATTTATCTCAAACGGAACTCTCGCGTCTTGCCCGCCGAGGATCAGGTTCAGCTTCACGCAGTATTTATGGCGGATTTGCAGAATGGCAACAAGGATCAAATGATTTGGACTCTTATGCGCTTCCGATTGATGACGCCAATTGGGATATTGGCATGATTTTTATTATCGTCGATGACAAAAGAAAAGATATTTCAAGTACCGAAGGAATGCGCCGAGTTGTAGAAAGCTCGCCTTACTATGAAGGATGGGTTCAATCCACTGCAGAAGATCTAAAGGAAATTAAAGTAGCTATTGCCGAACGTAACTTTATTCGAATCGGAGAAATTGCTGAAAGCAGTGCGATGAAGATGCATGCCTTGAATCTAAGTGCTCAGCCACCTTTCAACTACTGGTCACCTGATAGTATCATCGCCATGCGAAAAGTCGAAGAGCTACGTGATTCAGGCTACCCGGTTTACTTCACGATGGATGCAGGTCCTAATGTAAAATTGATTTGTAAACAATCCCAAATGGACGAGATTTATGAACTTTTATTAAAGGATTACCGATCTGATCAATTAGTTCGCGCACATCCGGGACCAGGAATGCAAGTTCTGGCTGGAGAAGATCTCCCATGAGAGTAGGCGATTTAAGGTGACAGTTATTCAGATTAAAACACCAGGAAAGTTATTTGTAGCGGGTGAATATGCGGTTGTTGAAGCGGGTTACCCAGCGATTATTATTGCTGTTGATCGTTTTATCCATTTACGTATGACTGAAACCAGTCGTTCCTATGGTCAAATTTTTTCAAAAGGTTTTACCGATGAACCAGCACAATGGGTTCGAAGACGTAATCGATTTTGGCTAAAGAAGCAAAATTATCGTTTAAAGTATGTTCGTTCAGCGATTCATACAACTGAGCGCTATCTTTATGAACAGAAAATACCTTTGCGCCTTTTTGATTTGGAAATCGCTAGTGAATTAAAGAGCGACCAAAACAAAAAATTAGGTTTAGGTTCCTCTGGTGCGATTACTGTCGGCACGATTCGAGCACTCTTACAATTTTATGGGATAGGCGATGATCATCTATTGGTTTATAAACTAGCCGTCCTCGCCCAGATGAATCTACAAGTGAATAGTTCTTTTGGCGATTTAGCGGCTTCTAGTTTTACGGGTTGGATTAAATACCAAAGTTTTGATCACGAATTTATTCAGAATCGTTTTAAACGGATGCCAACCAAGGATTTAGTGAGCCTCCCCTGGCCAGCTTTAAAAATTGAACCTTTAAAAGTGGCCGATGAAGTAAACTTTCTCATTGGTTGGACTGGTCGCCCAGCTTCCAGCAACCGTCTAGTTGGTGATGTCCAAACACAGAAAAAACAAAGTCAGCGTGAATATAAAGACTTTTTAAATAGTAGTAAAGAGAGTGTCAATTTATTAGCGAACTCTTTAAAGACTAATAATACTGAGGGCATAAAACAAGCGATTGAGTCTAATCGAGACGCCCTGCTTGCGATGGGGCAACAAACCAAAGTAGTAATTGAAACGCCTCAATTGAAGCAATTAATTGATTTAGCTGCAAAACATAAGGCCGTAGCGAAAACTTCTGGTGCCGGAGGTGGAGATTCGGGGATTGCTTTTGTTTTTGATGACAGCGAAATTCAACCTTTGATTCATGACTGGCAAAAGGAAGGGATTAGGCAACTCCCACTCACTATTTACTATCAATAGATTTTAATGGAGGATGTTATGCAAAAACAAACAAATCGTAAAAATGAACATGTTTCTTTATCTGAAAATTTTTATACACAGGGGGACTCTTCTTTTAAAGATGTCCATTTTGTCCATCATTCTTTTCCGACCATTGATGTGGCCGATGTTGATTTAACAAGTCAATTAGGCGATTTAGAATTTTCCTTACCTTTTTTCATTAATGCGATGACAGGAGGGAGTGAATGGACCGGTAAATTAAATCAAAAATTAGCGATTCTAGCACGTGAGACAGGCTTAGCAATTGCGAGTGGTTCCATTTCGGCTGCTTTAAAAAATCCAGATCTGGCAGACAGTTATTCCATTATTCGCAAAGAAAATCCAAATGGTTTAGTCTTTGCGAATTTAGGGGCTGGTCACGGGGCTGAGAATGTGAAGCGAGCGATTGATTTAATTGATGCGGATGCGATTCAAATTCACTTAAATGCTCCTCAAGAAGTTGTCATGCCAGAAGGAGATCGGGAATTTTCCAATTGGATTGAAAATATTCAAGAAATTGTGGATAAAGTCGAACAACCACTAATTGTGAAAGAAGTTGGTTTTGGAATGAGTCGCGAAACAGTCCGATTACTAGAAGAAATTGGTGTTCAGTATATTGATATCAGTGGAAAGGGCGGCACCAACTTTGCTCAAATTGAAAACTTTCGTCGTCAGGAAAATAAATTAGATGATTTAGAATCTTGGGGACAAAGCACGACGGTTTCCTTACTTGAGGCAATGGAAGTCAAGAAAAAAAGTGAGATAATATCTTCTGGAGGCATCCGCTCTGCACAAGATATTGTAAAGTCATTGGCTTTAGGTGCTTCACTGGTCGGAGTTTCCAGTGAATTTATGCATCTGATTATTAAAGATTTAGATGCGGCGATTCAACAAGTCGAACAATGGAAGCTCGAACTTGAACGAACCATGACTTTGCTAGCCAGCAAAAATATTGCTGACTTAAGAAAAACCGACTTAATTATCCGTGGGGAGTCTGCTGAATGGGCTAATCTACGTGGTATTGATTTAAAAAGCTATGCTAAACGCAGCGAATAATTTTTGATGATAAAAAAACCTACTAACTAAAATCTTTCTAGTTAGTAGGTTTTTTATTTTATCGTTTTTTAGTGAATAACTTCGTGAATTAAAGTAAGTGGCTCTGCATGATCACTTAACTCAATATTATCTTTAATTTTTTTGATGGATGCATCTACATTTTCTTTATTTGAATAAATGGTAACAATAGTTTCGCCTAGTTCAACCGCATCTCCAATTTTTTTATGAAGCATTAAACCAGCAGCTAAATCTAATTCACTGTCCATGGTTTCGCGTCCTGCTCCAAGTAACATCGCTGCGACTCCTAATTCATCCGCATTGATTTTTGAAATCACCCCTGCTTCATCCGCTTTTACTTCAATTTTGAATTCAGCTTGAGGAAGCAATTCTTCTGGGCGATCAACAACTTCTGGATTGCCACCTTGTGCTTCAATAAAGGTTTTGAATTTTTCAAGTGCCTTACCGTTTTTGATGTTCTCTTCTAACATGGCTCGTGCTTCTTCTAAACTTGAAGCAACGCCACCTAAGTAAGCCATCTGGCTTCCTAAGACTAAACAGAGTTCAGTTAAATCTGCTGGTCCCTGACCTTTTAGTGTATCAATGGCTTCTTGTACTTCTAAAGCATTACCAATGGCTTCACCTAGAGGTTGATTCATATCAGAAATAACTGCCATTGTATCGCGGCCCACCGAATTTCCGATTTGCACCATCGTTTCAGCTAATTCTTCCGCTGCTTTAACATCTTTCATGAAAGCACCGCTACCTGTCTTAACATCTAAAACAATCGCGTCTGCACCGGATGCTATTTTTTTACTCATAATTGAGCTTGCGATTAATGGAATAGACCCTACAGTACTTGTTACGTCTCGCAAAGCATAAATTTTCTTATCGGCTGGTGTGATATTTCCAGTTTGTCCAATAACAGCCAATTGATTTTTGTTCACTAAATCAATGAATTCATCTTCTGTAATTTCAATGTGGAAGCCTTCAATTGATTCTAATTTATCCAATGTTCCACCTGTATGACCTAAACCGCGTCCACTCATTTTCGCGACTGGTGCGCCAACACTTGCTACTAATGGAGCTAATACTAAAGTTGTGGTGTCTCCGACTCCTCCGGTTGAATGTTTGTCTACTTTAATTCCTTCAATCGCAGATAAATCAATCTCGTCTCCCGATTCAGCCATGGCGAGAGTTAAATCGCGTAACTCTTCTTTTGATAAGCCATTAAAGTAAATTGCCATTAACATCGCGCTCATTTGATAGTCTGGGATTTCATCTTTTGTATAGCTTTCAATCATTCCTTTAATTTCTTCTGTTGTCATTAACTCATTTTTTTGTTTCTTTTCAATTAAATCGACCATTCTTACCATAATTATTTCATCCCTTTTTTAATAGTTTCTTTTATTTATTTTGATTGAATCTCTACTTCTCCGCTTGAGCTGCCCACAATGACTTGATCAACAATATCAATAAATAATCCATGTTCAACTACTCCGACCATTGCTTTTAATTCTTCAGCTAACGCTTGTGGATTTTCAATTTTTTCTAAGGCTAGATCAATGACATAATTACCGGAATCCGTCAGTAACTTTTCACCTGTTTCATCTAAACGAAACGCTGGATGGTAATCTTTTTCAGCAAAATAATCATATAAATAATCGCTCCCAAATTGAACCACTTCAACGGGTAATGGGAAAGCTCCCAATTGGTCGACTAACTTTGAATCATCGACAATCCAAATGTTTTTCTTCGAGCGAACCGCAACAATTTTTTCAAATAGATGTGCTGCGCCTCCACCTTTAATTCCTTGAAATTCAGGGGAAACTTCATCCGCACCATCAATGGTTAAATCAATCTCATCAACTTCTGACAATTCTTTGATATTTAAGCCAAGCGATTTTGCTAAATTGAAAGTGGCAATTGAAGTAGCCACACATTCAATCGTCAAGTTTTCTTCTTTGACTCGTTTAGCTAAGGCTTCAACCATATAACTTGCTGTTGAACCTGTACCTAAACCAACTGTCATATTATTCTCAATAAAACTTGCTGCTTTTTCGCCCACTTGCTGTTTTTGATTCATTTATATTTTCTCTCCTTTGAAAACCTTATCATACTCTTTTAGTATAACATATTATTATAGCATACTTAGCTAAGAATGATAGAATAATCACTAAAAAAAGTCAGCCTCTGCAGCTGACTTTTTCTTATTTCATTTTAAATTTTAAAAATATCTCATTATATAAATCCACATACTCTAAAGTTAAATTTTCATACACTTCTAAATGATCTAAGGCAGCTAAATTCGGATAGAATTGTTCATCTACCACAAGTTCTGGATCCATTTCATTCTCAATCGCCGTTTGGTTGGGAGAACTATAGCCAATATATTCTGCATTCTGTGCCGCAATTTCTGGCCGTAAAATAAAGCTTATAAAATCATGCGCTCCTTCGATATTCTGTGCGGTTTTAGGGATGACCATACTGTCAAACCAAAGATTGGATCCCTCTTCTGGTAGCAAGTAATGCAGATGCTCATTCTCAGCCATCATGTCTGCTGCTTCACCAGAAAAACTAACAGCAATCTGCCCTTCTTCTTGAATCATATACATTTTTATTTCATCCGCAACAATTGCTTTTACATTAGGAGCTAAGTCATCGAGTTTGGTTTTCGCTTCATCGAGTTCATCTAAATCTTTTGAATTTAGTGAATAGTCCAAACTTTGTAATGTTAAGCCGACAATTTCGCGCGCACCATCGATTAGAAGGACTTGGTTTTCATAGGCTGGATTCCACAAATCGGCCCAGGATCCTATAGCATCTTCTGAAATTAATCGGTCATTATAAATAATTCCTAAAGTTCCCCAAAAATAGGGGATTGAATAGTCATTGCCTGGATCGAAAGATAAAGCTAATAAATCTGGCAGTAAATGGTCTATTCCGGTAATTTGACTCTTATCTAATTTGTGCAATAAATCTTCTTCAATCATCCGTTCAATCATATACTCACTGGGGATTAACAAATCATAATTTGTCCCCGCTTGCTTCACTTTGGTGTACATTGCTTCATTTGAATCAAAAGTTTCATACACCACTCGTAAATTAAATTCTTCTTCAAACTCTTTGATTAAAGAAGGATCAATATAGTCTCCCCAATTATAAATCGTTAAGCTGCCAGTGCCTGCTTTTTCAGTCGAATGATTTAAGGATTGATTGATACCAAACAAGCCTATAATCAACACGCTAATAGCTAAAGTAAAATAAACTAATCGCTTCATAAGTCAGCCCCCAATCGTTTTCCCTCATGCATGCGACGGTTATATTGACTGATGCCATAATAACCAATCACCAGTAAAAGTGCAGCTAAAAATAATAAACTACTTAAAGCATTAATTTCTAAGGAAATCCCTTGTCGAGCCCGTGAATAAATTTCTACAGACAAGGTTGTAAAGCCATTCCCTGTGACAAAAAAGGTGACCGCAAAATCATCTAAGGAATAAGTAAAAGCCATAAAAAAACCTGCTAAAATTCCTGGGCTAATGTTAGGCAAAATAACTCGCCCTAACACTTGCCAACTGTTTGCTCCTAAATCTTGCGCAGCTTTTAACATCGTTTCGTTTAATTCTTCTAAAGATGGTAATACCATCAGCACAACAATCGGGATACTGAATGCAATGTGGGATAATAGAACAGAAATAAAACCGAGCTGATAACCAGCAAAAGTAAAAACTAATAAAAAACTCGAGCCAATAATCACATCAGGTGAGACCAGCAGGATATTATTTAAAGTTAAGAGACTATTTTTTCGCTCTTGACTTTTTACTCTATAAATTAATATCGCTCCAAAAGTCCCAATTAAAGTAGCTACTAACGAAGAAGAGAGAGCCAACAATAAAGTTTGAACAACAATTTGAAACAAGCGTTTATCTGCCAAAACTGCTTGGTAATGTTCAAATGTAAACCCAGTGAACTCATTCATTGTCCCGCCCGCATTAAAAGAATAATAGATCAGATAAAAAATAGGTAAATACAATAAAATAAAAACAATGACAAGATATATTTTTGAACCCGTAATTTTTTTCTGCATTAGAAGCCTCCTTTACTTTTTCCTTTTCCCTTATTGGTTAATCGCATCACTAGAAACATGAGTAAGACCAGGACCAACCCAATCGTTGAACCCATCCCCCAGTTCTGAGTAACGAGGAAATGTTGTTCAATCGCTGTTCCTAAAGTAATCACTCGGTTTCCACCAATTAAACGCGTTAACATAAAGAGAGATAAGGATGGAATAAACACGGCTTGGACTCCAGTTCGAACTCCTTTTAAAGAAAGTGGGAAAATAATTTCTTTAGTTGTTTCCCAACTATTGGCTCCTAGGTCATGACTAGCTTGAACGAATGATGAATCAATCTCATCTATTGCATTCATTATCGGTAAAATCATAAATGGTAATTCAATATAAGTGGCAACCAAGAGGAAACTAAAGTTAGTAAATAAAATTTGCTTAGGACCAATCCCTAACCATTCTAAAAAATTATTGACCGCGCCACTTTGACTTAAAATTCCAATAAAAGCATAAGCCTTTAATAAAATATTAATCCATGTAGGCAGAATCAATAGCATCCGCCATAGCTCCTTATGCTGAGTCTGTGTCAATAAATAGGCTGCTGGATAAGCCAAAGTTAATGTAATGAGTGTAATCATTGTTGCATAAACAAAAGACTGAAGGGTCATTTTCAAATAACTAGTTGAACTAAAATAACGAATAATATTTTCAAGAGTCCAACGGCCATCAATGCCTTGAACAGACTGGTAAGCGAGTAATGCCAATGGCGCCAAGACAAAGAAAGCTAACCATAAAAAATAAGGAATCGTTAAAATAGAATCGGATTGATCAAAGAACTTGTTAAATCGATTTCTCTCCATTTTCTATTCCCCTTTCCTTGGCACAGTATATTTGTCTAAACGTTTATAAAAGGCTTCCTCTTCTTCATCTTTTCGCATAATGTGGATGCTTTCCTGTTCAAAATCTAAACCAACAATGGTCCCTTCTTTTGCTTTCTTGGTTGAATGAACCATCCACTCATTTCCGGCATCATCATATAGAATAATTTCATAATGAACCCCTCGGAATAATTGGGTATCAACCTCAGCCGTAAATTTACCTTGAGCGGATCTAGTAATTTCGATATCTTCTGGTCGAATAATCACATCAACAAGTTCATTCGATGGAATCCCACCATCCACACAGGCAAATTCATGCCCATTAAAACGTACGAGATAGTCAGCTAACATGGTCCCTTCTACAATATTACTTTCTCCGATAAAGTTTGCCACATAGCGGTTTAAAGGCTCATCATAAATCGCAATCGGACTCCCCTTCTGAACAATTTCACCTTCCTTCATCACGAAAATTTCATCGCTCATCGCTAAGGCTTCTTCTTGATCGTGGGTCACAAATAGAAAGGTGATCCCTAAGCGTTTTTGTAGTTCACTTAGTTCGTACTGCATATCTGTACGCAACTTTAAATCTAAAGCAGATAAAGGTTCATCAAGTAAGAGAACTTCCGGTTCATTTACCAAAGCACGCGCAATCGCGACTCGCTGTTTTTGCCCGCCAGACATTTCACTGATGGATCGATTGGCAAAATCTTTTAAACGTACTAAATCAAGTGCCGCCAATACTCTTTCTTTCATTTCAGCTTTTGGTGTTTTTTTCATTTTCAAACCAAAGGCGACATTTTCAAAGACATTCATATGTGGAAATAAGGCATAATCTTGAAAAACTGTATTGACCTTGCGTTTATGTGCCGGGATTTCATTCACTAAACGTCCATCGAGAGTAATTTCACCCGAACTTGCTTGGGTAAAACCTGCAATCATATTTAAAATTGTACTTTTCCCACAGCCTGAAGGTCCTAAAAGAGTATAAAACTTTCCCTTTTCTAAAGTAAAAGAAATATTCTTTAACACCTTTTGTCCATTATATTCTTTCATTACTTCTTCAAATCGGATTATTTTTTCTCCCAATTTCTTCACCCCTAGTTTCTATGTATTTTGCTCTCTTTATTCTAGTCATTTTTATTTAAAAAACAAGCTTTTTTTGATCATAGATTATAATTAAAAAAACCCTAAAAACTAGAACTTTCCTAGTCTTTAGGGAATAGCTTTTTTATTTACACTTAGAGCATTAAGCCGCCAACAACTACCATGATAATCTGTGCAACAATTGCTGATCCAGTTACAATGATAAATCCTTCTTTAAACCCATTCTTATGGTTTAATCCAGCTATGGATAGGAAAGTAATCATCGCTCCTCCGTGCGGTGGTACGGTTAAAATGTTTGATCCAATCGCTGCGACACGGTGAATAAGTTCAGGTGCTAGTCCTGCTGCTAAATAATGCTCGGCATAGGCAGGCATGACGATTCCTAAAGCTCCTGATGAAGATCCTGTAATACCAGACATGAGTGCGGTTAGAACTGTTAAACTAACGAGCGGTCCTCCCGGCATTTTCAAAATCGCATCTGAAATGGTTTGGAAACCTGGTGCTCCCATAACGACGGCACCAAAAGCAACGGCTAAAGCAGTGGCGAAGATTGGACCAATTGATCCTAATCCACCTTGTGACAATGCTTTTCCGATATCTGGAATATAATTGTAGAAGAGAACAACCGATAATAGTATTCCTAAGAGTAAAGCAAAGTAGATGATATTTGCTTGGATATATTCATTTCCGAATACGGATCCACTAATCGCCATGACGACGACCACTAATAAAGGAATAATACTTGGTAGAAAAGCTGGTAAATCTTGTTCCTCAACCTCTTCCCCATCTTCGGTGATATAAGTTGCGTAAGTATCACCTTTAGCAATGGAACGTTCTAAAGTGATTTTCATATAAATAAGTCCAAAAGTAACCGCTCCAATTGATGCTAAAATACTTGGAATAGCTGCTGCTGTTAATGTAGTTCCAAGATATTGCATTGGAATAACATTCTGAATAGCTGGTGTTCCTGGTAACATCGTCATTGTAATCGTTGCGATTCCTAACCAGACGGGCAACTGAATTAAGTGCCAAGAGATATCCATTTTCTTAAATAATGGACGTGCTAAAGGAATTACAGCGAACATGGCAACAAAGAGGCTAATTCCTCCATAAGTTAGAATGACACTAATCACAAAAATAGCGACCATCACTAAAAATGGATTATCTTCTCCAATTTTACTCAGGATGGTATCTGCAATGGAGACAGTTGCTCCACTTGTTTCCATGAGCTTTGCTAAAATAGAACCTAATAAAAATATTGCGAAATAATTTGTTACATAATTTCCTAATGAACCCATAAAATTACTTGGTTCTGAACCTAACATTGTTCCCATAATATCCATACCAT
Source organism: Atopostipes sp. (assembly GCA_029257245.1). Classification (GTDB taxonomy): domain Bacteria; phylum Bacillota; class Bacilli; order Lactobacillales; family Carnobacteriaceae_A; genus Atopostipes. The sequence continues at coordinate 10,611 of JARICH010000059.1, forward strand.
TCATTAGTAAAATGACCAATGTTGCCACAGGTGCTGCAATGGTAATATGAACGCCTTTGGCAGACAAGAATATTATGATAGCGATCCCAACAAAAACACCGATCGTTCCTAATAAACCCATATCTCTACTCCTTATTATTTTTTAAAATTAGAATTAGAGCTAGAATAGCCATTATACTAGCTCTAATCTCTAATTCTTTTAAATTAAATATCCATTTCCTTTACATCTGGGCTGACGATGACTTCGCCATCAGTAACAGCGATTACTTCATCTGTTGTGACGCCAGGAGCAGTTTCAGTTAGTAATAATTTTCCATCTTGGAATTCAAAGACTGCTAAGTCTGTAATAATTAGGTCAACAACATTTGGTGCTGAAAGTGGTAGAGTACACCTTTTTAGAACTTTTGAGTCACCTTTTTTATCAGTGTGCTGGAGAGAAGCGATTACTCGTTTAGCTCCAACTAGTAAGTCCATTGCTCCACCCATACCTGGTGCTAGTACGTCAGGAACCATCCAGTTTGCTATATTTCCTTCTTGGTCGACTTCTAAGGCTCCCAATACAGTCATATCTACGTGCCCACCACGAATCATTGCAAATGAAGTAGTTAGTGAGAATGTAGCTGCTCCTTCTTGCATGGTCAAAGGCATCCCGCCTGAGTTTGAATAGTCCGGATCTAAGCTTTCAGCTGTTGGTGCTCCACCAAATTTCATTGCTCCATTTTCTGCCTGCAATAGAACTTCAACATCATCCGGTAAATATCCTGCAGAAAGGTTTGGAATCCCAAAACCTAAGTTTACTACGTCACCATCTTTAAACTCTTTCGCAATACGTCTTGCAATAATTTCTTTTGCATCCATTATTAATTGCCTCCTTTAGCTAATAAATGATGGCTGTCCCATAATTCTTTATAGTAATCATGACGTTCTTCAGGATTTAATCCCTGTACGATATGATCAACTAACATACCTGGAACATAAACATCTGTTGGTTCGATTTCGCCTACTTCTACGATCTCATCAACTTCTGCCACAACTGTTTTAGCTGCTAAGGCCATTTCTAATGATAATGATTTTGAAGTACCATGGAAGTATAGGTTCCCATCTTTATCTGCCTTATTCGCTTTAATAAAGGCAACATCCGCACCAATTGGATCATAAATTAAGTATTCTTTCCCATTTCGCACGATTTTATCGTGGTCGTCTTCTTGCATAGTTCCAATTCCAACAGGTGTTAAAACTCCACCTAAACCAGCACCAGCAGCATGAATCGCTTCAGAAATTGTCCCCATTGGGATAAACTCTATTTCAAGATCTCCAGCAAAATACTGTTTAGTAATTTCACGAGAAGTTCCAGCATGTGCTGCAATAATTTTCTTTAATTGTTTATTTACTGCGAGCAAACTAACATCATGTTCTTCCATTGGAAAAGACATTACTGGTTGAATTAATGTTAATTCGCCGGTACCTGCTTCAACAAGCCCTTCAATCAATTTTATTGGTGCTGAAATTCCTAAGAATCCATTTGTCATTAAGCTTGATCCAGTTTTTATTACTGAAACAGCTTCTTCAATTGTAACTACCTTTGACATTTTAAAACCCACCTTCTTTTATTTTATAATTATTTGCCTTCAAAATTTGGTTTTTCTTTATTTACAAATGCAGTCATTCCATTTTTCTGATCTTCTGTAGAAAATTGAACGCCGAACATCTCTGCTTCCATTTCTAGCCCGTGAATTAGGTCCATTTCATATCCACGGTTAATTGCTCGTTTACTTGCTTTAACAGCTAATGGTGCTTGTTTTAAAATTAATTCTGCTAGTTCGATAGCTGTATCCATTAATTCATCTGCTGCTACAACATCATTGACTAGCCCGATATCTTTCGCTTCATCTGCTTTGATTGTTTTACCGGTATAAATTAATTCTTTTGCTTTTGCTAATCCAACGAGACGACTTAAACGTTGTGTTCCACCGAAGCCAGGGATGATTCCTAAACCTACTTCTGGTTGACCAAATTTTGAATATTCACTTCCAATTCGGATGTCACAAGCCATTGCTAGTTCTGCTCCACCACCTAATGCGAAACCATTAACAGCAGCAATTGTTGGCTGACTTAAGTTTTCTAAGAGTGAGAATACTTTGTTACCAAAATTAGAGAATGAGCGACCTTCTAATGCATCTTTATCTTTCATCTCTGTAATGTCAGCACCTGCAATAAATGCACGATCGCCAGCACCTGTAACAATTAAAACATCAATTTCTTTATCCTGATCGATTTCAATTAAAGCATCATGTAAATCTTCAAGAACTTGTGTATTCAATGCATTCAAGCTTTTAGGACGATTAATTGTCAGTGTTCCAATACCATTTTCTTTTTCAATAACTAATGTTTCGTAGTTCTTCATTTAATATTCCCCCTATTTTTACTCGTTTTGATTGTTTACTATTTTTTGTAGTTATAGAATCCTTCGCCAGTTTTTCGACCTAAGCGACCTGCTTCAACATATTTCTTTAATAGTGGAGCTGGACGATATTTTGAATCACTGAAACCTTCGTATAGTACTTCCATTATTGCTAACACAACATCTAATCCAATATAGTCAGCTAAAGCAATAGGTCCCATTGGGTGGTTAGCACCTAATTTCATTGACTCATCAATTTCTTCTGCTGATGCAACTCCCTCTGCTAATGCAAAGATTGCTTCGTTAATCATTGGGATGAGGATACGGTTTACGGCAAATCCTGGTGAATCTTTTACATCCACGCCAACTTTTCCAATTTCTTTTGTTAAGTCAAAAATTGTCTGTGCTGTTTCTTCACTTGTAGTTAGTGCTCGGTTTACTTCAACAAGTTTCATAACCGGAACTGGATTAAAGAAGTGCATACCAATAACACGATCAGGTCGATTGGTTGCGTTTGCAATTTCTGTAATAGATAATGACGAAGTATTTGTTGCTAGGATTGCTTCTTCCGGTGTAATTTCATCAAGCTGACGGAAAATATCTAGTTTAATTTTTTTGTTTTCTGTCGCTGCTTCAATAACTAATTGAACATCTTTCGCATCTTGGTAATCGGTTGATAATGTAAAACGACCAAGTGTTGCATCTTTCTCTTCTTCTGTTTTACGTTCTTTTTCAACATCTCGTTCTAATTGCTTAGTAATTTTTGCCATCGCATTATCTAGAAATTCTTGTTTGATATCATTCAATACGACTTCATAACCCGTTTGAGCCATTACCTGTGCAATTCCACTTCCCATTGTTCCTGATCCAACTACCATAATCTTTTTGATATTCATTTAATTACTCTCCTTATTATTTTCTGTATTATTTTTCTTATCTAACCACGGTGCTGATAAGTTTTTCATTTGCGTTTGACTGCCGCCCCCATAGATCTGGGTTAATTTTGAGTCCCGCACATACCGTTCAATTGAACTGTCTCCCATGTAACCATATCCGCCTGTTAAAGCAATGGCCATCTCCGCTGTGTCCACTGCCAGATTTGATGCTTTTAATTTAACGAGTGAATTTAAGCGAACATCTTTGGGGTTGTAGAATGATAAACTCTCAACCAATGTTTTTGTTGCATAGATCTCTGAGTAAACAATAGCCATTTTATTTTGATTCTCTGATAAATCAATCAAACGTTGGCCAAATCTTCGATCTTGTTGCATATAGGTTAATGTCTCTTGAAACACACCTAATGCAATACCTAAGGCTTGGGCTGCCACAAACAACTTATTATAATCTCTTATTGCTTGAATTTGTTGGATTCCACCTGTCTGTCCTCCAAGTAATGCTTCTTGCCCTAGTTCTACTTGTTCAAATCTTAAGTCACCTACAGGTAAACCACGTATTCCCATTTTTTCTTTCATCTCGATTTCTTGAACGCCTACAGCATCGGCAGGAACTATAAAAATTCCATAATCTTTTTCACCATTTAATCGTGTAACATGTGCTGCAACCGAATAAAGAGTTGCTCTGCCGGTCAATGAAATATAATCCTTAGCTCCATTCAATTCCCAGCCATTCTCTGTCTCCACCGCGGAGGTCTTCATCTCTTCTGCTCTGCTAGCTGAATGAAGTTCGTTCATTGCGAAGGCACCAACTTGTTCTCCACTTAGTAAATCTGCTAAGTAGAGATTTTTCTGCTCTTCTGTTCCATAATCATGAATCGGTGCAATTCCAAAACTAATTTGGGTGAGTAAAACACTAGCAGTCGATGCACACTCTTGAGAAACTAATCGAATAACTCTAAGTATATCTTGTAAGTTTCCATCGAGACCACCATTTTGACGGCGGAATGGAATGCGTAACACGCCTAAATCAGCTAAATGATAAAAGTTTTCTTCCGGAAATTTTCCTGCACGATCGACTTCTTGTGCTCGTTCGCGAATAGTTGATTCCGAATATTTCTGAACATTATCTATCACACCATCAATTGGGCGTGTTACCATTCAAACTCCTCCTCTAATTCTTCTTTCTATCTTTCAACGACTAAAGCAATACCTTGTCCCCCACCGATACATAAAGTTGCTAAACCACGTTTTGAATCACGTTTTTTCATTTCATGTAGCAAGGTAACTAAGATTCTTGCACCACTTGCTCCGATTGGGTGACCTAGAGCAATTGCTCCACCGTTTACGTTAACAATATCTGTATCTAATTCTAGATCAGTGATTACACTTAGTGCTTGTGAAGCGAAAGCTTCGTTGGCTTCAATCAAGTCTAAATCTGAAACTTCCCAACCAGCTTTATCCAATGCACTCTTTGTTGATGGAATTGGACCTGTTCCCATAATTTTTGGTTCAACACCTGATGTTCCATAAGCTTTAATTGTTGCAATTGGCTCAAGTTCCAGTTCTTCTGCTTTTTCTTTAGACATCACAATAAGAACAGCTGCCCCATCATTTAATCCTGATGAGTTACCTGCTGTAACGGATCC
>JARICH010000106.1 GCA_029257245.1 Atopostipes sp.
AAGCTTAAAACTTGCATTCGTTTAAACTTTTCTATAAATTGTATGAAAGCGCTTTTGTGGATAAAAAATAAAGAAGGAGGGAAATAAAAAGAGAATTTTATCATCAGAAGCAAAAAATAAAAGGGAGTAGTGAAATGAAAAAACAAAAAAGAGTATCATATAATTATTTACATCTATTAACCTCATTAACTTTAATGTTTACAATGCTTGTTCCTAGTTTAACAGCATTAACTGTGCAAGCAGAAGCAGATACATCAACTGAGGCTACAGAAGAGACAGAAGTTGAAACTAAGGATGGAGAGTTTGTTCTTCCAATTATGCACTTGAACGATACCCATGCAAATGTTGAAAACTATCCATATATAACAACATTAGTTAAAAATTATCGTGAAAAACATCCAGATTCATTATTATTACATGGTGGAGATGTATTTTCAGGAACTCTTTACTTTAATCAATTTAAAGGACAAGCAGATGTCGCTTTGTTAAACTTAATGGGGATCGATGCCATGGTTTTTGGTAACCATGAATTTGATTTAGGAAACCAAGAAGATGGTCATGAATCACTCACTAAGTTTGTAGACGAAGCCAATTTCCCAATTTTAGGAACAAATACAGATTTCTCCAAAGATCCGTTTTTGAAGAAATTCCATCCTAAAGAATCAATGGCAGAAAACGCTGAAGCTGGAGATGTTTACGACAGTATCATTGTAGAAAGAAACGGCGAAAGAATTGGTATTTTTGGCTTAACGACTGAGGATACAAAAAATATCGCGAGTCCAATGAGTGTAACTTTCTCTAACTATATAGAAACTGCTAAAAATGAAGTAGAAAAGTTAGAAACTGCAGGTATTAATAAAATTATTGCGGTCAATCACCTTGGATACAATAGTGCGCCAGCGGTTGGAAATGATTTACTCTTAGCGAAAAATGTAGATGGAATTGACGTAATTGTTGGGGGACACTCACACACTAAAGTCGAACCACCAACATTAGTTGAAAAAGAAGGTAAGCCATCGACAGTTGTTGTTCAAGCAGGAGAGTATGCTCAAAACTTAGGAACAGTTGAAGTAACGTTCAACGAAGATGGTGAAGTAACTGATCATGTGGGAGAATTACTTCCTATTGAAGCAAATCGTGAAAAAACAGTTGCACCAGATACAGAAGCAGTCGAAAAGTTAACACCATTCAAAAAAGAAGTAGACAAGTTAGCAGAAACGGATACGGGTGCTATTGCACAGAAGGATCTTCCAAACCCTCGACTGGGTGATGATAGTAATGTAAGTGTTCGTGCAAATGAAACTGAACTAGGAAACTTAGTAACTGATGCAATGCTAGCAAAGTCTAAAGAAAAAGAATCTGATATTGTTATTGCCATGCAAAATGGTGGTGGAATTCGTAAACCAATTGCAAAAGGACCAATTTCAAATGGCCAGGTAATTAGTGTTCTACCATTTGGAAATAATCCAGTAGTTGTAGAATTATCAGGAAAAGAGATTAAAGAAATACTAGAACATTCTGTCAAAGAAGCGCCGGGTGAAAATGGTGGATTCTTACACATTTCTGGTATGAAATATTACTATGACAGCAAAAAAGACGTAGGCAATCGTGTTGTAAAAATGCTGTTAATTAGCGAAGATGGAACAGAAACAGAGATTGATCCTAACGGAAACCAAACTTATAAAATTACAACGAATGGCTTTACAGGCCAGGGTGGTGATGGATTCGATACATTCGCAAATGCTTTTAAAGATGGTCGAGTTCGAGATCTTGGAGAATCTGATTGGGAACAATTAGTAGACTATATGGTTCAAGATAAATACTTGGGTGGAATTGTTGATCCAGAAATTGAAGGCCGAATTATTGATTTAAAAGGTGAAGTTCTACCAGGAGAACCAACAGATCCAGAAGAAAAAGGCTGGGTCAAAGAAAATAATACTTGGTTCTACTATGATGATGCAGGGAAAGCTCAAACTGGTTGGAACAAAATTAGTGATACCTGGTACTATATGGATGGTTCAGGAGCCATGCAAACCGGCTGGATAAAACTTGATGGAAATTGGTACTATCTGAACTCTAGCGGGGCCATGCAAACAGGCTGGACCCAAACGCGAACAGGTGGAACATGGTACTATATGAATACTAGAGGAGTCATGCAAACCGGCTGGATAAAACTTAATGATAATTGGTACTACTTGAATGCAAGTGGAGCCATGCAAACGGGTTGGACACAAACTAGAACAAATGGTAGCTGGTACTATATGAATGCTAACGGTCGAATGCAAACAGGATGGACTAAAGTGGGTGGAACATGGTACTACCTGAATGATAGTGGGGCTATGCAAACGGGTTGGGTAAAACTTTCTGGAAGCTGGTACTACTTGAATGCAAGCGGTCGAATGCAAACAGGATGGACTCAGACCCGAACAGGTGGCAAATGGTATTACATGCACTCAAGTGGTCGTATGCAGACTGGTTGGAATAGAATCAGTGGAAAATGGTACTATCTTGATGGTACAGGTGCTTGGCAAAAATAAAGTGAGTTAAAAATTAAAAAGACGGCTTCAGTAAATTCTCTGAAACCGTCTTTTTGTTTTAAAAATTATAGAGTGGATGAACCAGGATTAACGGAAATAACGGCTCCAAGAATAGAGGAAGCTTGATCAATTCATAAGAAAGCGACCAGATCCGTTAATTCTTGCTGTTGACCTAAACGGTATAATGGTAATGAATTGCCCATTTTCACTTGAGATGTCAGTAACAACTTAGTTAGCAAAAGCTTTAGCTAATTTAATAGCTATTTGTTGTCAAAATCCACTTCCATCATCAGTAATAATTGCTGTTCTATTTTTATTCCATCAATATCTTTCCTTGAATTTAAATGAATAAATGTTGATTTCATCATAAAATAATCAAAAAATCAGATAAAAGAACTAAAGAATGAGCAATTAGTTTTTACTAGTTAAAAAAATCACACAAGGAATATTACTAGAATTTAAAAGGAACTAGTGATATTCTACTTATGTAAGAGTGTACAATATAAAGAACTTTTCAAGTTATTAAAGAAAAACAACTAATCTGCTAGAGGAGGGTAAAAATGGCGTATAAAGTGTATCGAAAAGAAAAAAGCAGTGATAAGGTTGAGTTAGTGAACAAAGAAGTTTATGAAACAAGAGAAGAAGCTGAGATGGCAATGAGGGAAGCTCAAGAAACAGAGAAAGAGAAAAATCAAAAAATACCTTTTCCAGGAGAGGTTTTTGGACCCGGGCAAACGACAGTCCCCGGCGACAAATTAGTTGAAGGAGAAGATTTAGCGAAGGAAGACGGTGATGAATTTTTCATTCGAGAAGTCTAAGAATAAAGAAATAGCAAGAAAGCTCTAAATCAAGCTTTCTTGCTATTTTAATGGTCACTTATTTTTGACGGTCCGCCATTGAATTTTTCATCATGTCCCAAACCCCACCGGTTAGACCCAACAGTTCTTTATCTTCTTCAGCCACTTGGGAGTGAATTAAATCTTCTTTCCCAGCAACTACTTTTGAAACCCAATTTGGATCAGCTAAGAGGACACGGCCTAAAGCAACTAGATCACTGCTTTCTAAAGCAGATTCGGCATCCGCACTCGTTCGAATATCACCAACGGTCATAAAAGCAGTCCGTCCATCGATTTGTTCATTCAAATAAGTAATCATTGGTTTTTCTTGATAATCTTTATGAGTTGAGATGGCATCCCATTTTCTCAGAGAGACATGTAAGTAATCAATTGCTTTGCCCGCGAGTTGATCGACTAAATAAAGTGTTTCATCAAAGCGAATCCCTGGCTCTTCGATTTCTTCAGGTGAGAAACGATAACCAACAACAAAATTCTGATCCGCTTGTTCTTGGACAATTGTCGTGATTTCATCCACTAAAAGATTAATGAAACGGAAACGTTTCTCCATTGAACCACCCCAAGCATCATTACGGCGATTGGAGTGGGGTGAAAAAAATTGTTGCAGGAGATAAGTATTCGCTCCATGAATTTCTACTCCATCAAAGCCTGCTTTTATAGCGCGAACAGTCGCTTCCTTAAAGTCATTAATAATTTGATAGATTCCTTCTTCATCAAGTTTTCGAGGCATTTCAGCATCCGGTCTTAAGGCTTTAACAGGACTGGGTGCGACTGGCTGCTTGCCTTTTAAGACAGAGGAGTGTGTCATGCGACCGCCATGATAAAGTTGTAGGAAAGCTTTTGTTCCATTCACTTGAATAGTGGAAGCGAGCTCCCGAAGCCCTGGAATGTGTCTATCATCGGAGACGCCTAGTTCGCCATCCCAACCTTTTCCGTTGTCTGATACATTGGCTGCGGCTGTGATGACTGCCCCTAAATCTTTGGCACGCATGTGGTAGTAACGTTTTTCGTCTTCGGTAATCACCCCGTTATAAAAACTCATCTGAGTTGTCATAGGTGCCATAATAAATCGATTCTTTAAACAGAGTCCATTTTTAAAAGTGTAAGATTCTAAATGTTTTGTCTCTTTCATTTTTATCCTGCCTCTCCTTCTTTCTTCTTATTGTAAATCTTTGTTTGAAGAAATACGAATAGTAACTACAAAAGTTTCCTTTTTTGATTTAGTCAGAAAATAGAAGGAATCATGATTGTACTATCAGGTGATAAAGAGTAAAATAGACTTAAGAATAGAAGTGTTCATTTTAAAAAAGATTTTATCAAATGGGAGGCGAGAGAGATGGAAGGCCTAAGCGAACGACTGTATCATTTACGAAAGAAAAATGACTGGTCTTACGATGAACTTGCGGATCAGATAAAAGTAACAAACAGAGAGATTATTCTTTGGGAAGAGGGAACACAGCGACCAACCATCGCAAAAATGGAGGAGTTATCGAACCTTTATGAACTGACTTTAGAAGAATTACTTCCAAATCGCATCTTAAGTAATCGAAAAATGAGCTCGATTGTGAAAGATACTGAGGGTGGACGTGGAACTCTTTATTTAGAAAATGTGAGGAGTCAACCTTTTTATCCTGATCCCATTATTAAAAATGTTCGAATTATCGAGGTTAAAAATGGAACAATGAAAATCCAAGTGTATGAAGGCAATCAACGAAGCAGCTATCTTCTGTCAATAGAGAATATTTTAGGCTTTTTAGAGGAGGTTAATTAAAATGAAAACTTTAAGAAGCTTATTAGCTATACTCTTTTATCTCTGGCAGAAAATGAAGAGAGCTTTTACCTCAAAAAAGAATCCAAGAATTGAAGAGAAAAAAAACATCAGAAAAAATGAGAATATTATTAAACATTATCAACTCCTTGATAATTTGCAAGCAAATATTGGTCGAGAAGTTGTGATTCAATCTAAAAATCTGAGCCACCTCTACCAAAATCAAATTAAGGATTCAAATAATGAATTTAGAGGAAAACTCCTAGAAGTCGATGATGATTGGCTTAAGTTAGAATTACATTCATCTGCAAAAAATTCCCATCGAAGTCCTGATTATTTATATTTTAAGACGAAGGTAATTGTTGCTTTCACTCTAATCGAAAAGAATGAATGATGAAAGGAGCGTTTTAAATGGATAAATTTAAAAAAATCATATGTCTAGCTATCCTGCCAAGCCTTTTACTCGTCGCATGTAGTCAAGAAGTGGAAGAAATACCAGAACCAAGGGATCCAGAAGTAGAAGAAGCAAGTCAACCTTCCGAAACAGAAGAAAGATTAATGGATGAATTTCGAGAACTAGCAAAAGATGAGCCGGCCCCAGACCTTCTCATCGAGTGGATTGATCAAAATATAGAGAAACTATCAGCTGATTCAGCAAATGAATTAGTGGAAACTCTTAGACAGTCTCTTGAACTACACATCCCTATTTATGAAGAAGAGTTGAATCAATCGAACTTTCAAGAGGAACTCCTTTTAATTGATAGCTTATCGGAAAATTTTGGTGAATCAAAACTAGATGAAATAGAAAACCAAGAGTTGAGAAAACTCGTAGACTATCTTTACAAAAATAACTATCGTTTAGTTAATTTGGAAGGGGCTTTTTATCCTGTCGTTGATTATGAAGAATTAGAAGACTACGCTCCTTATTTAACGGATGAATTTAAAGAATATCTTGCGATCAAAAGTTTAGAGTCAACAAAGCGATCCATGGCGGATGGGGCTTTGATAGTTGACTTTGAGGAATTAGCCAAACGGATTCTTCAAGAAGAAGATTATTTAAATATTGCCTCATCAAATGAAAGAAAAACAGATATTCTAGAAGATTATGAATACAAAGTAAATGCTTATTTGAAAGGTTTGCCAAATACACCAATTAGGGAAGATTCAAATAATCAGATTAAAGATGAGGTTCTAGCGAGTTACCAGCAGATAGCTAGTCAAGATTATGAAATCTCACAGGTCCTTGCTGACTATTTAGAACGAATAGAAGCAAATAACCAAAAAATTGATGATAATCTATTAGCTGAAGCGGATGATCTAATCAAAAATGTTATGCAGACTTTTACTGACTAATATGCTAAAATAGAATCAACAGGGATGGTGTTCCCTAAAACCGCTGTTTAGACAGCTAATGACGCCTATTAAATAAAAGGAAACAGGAAGCTTATTTGACTTTCTGTAAAATCCTTTATTTAATAGGTGTTTTTTTATTTTTATGGAGGAGGAAAAGTAAATGGCAACAAGTTTTGCACTAATTGCTTTGTTAGGAATTATCTTTGGGCGTTTATTTGAGAAAATGAAACTCCCTGGATTGCTTGGAATGATTATTATAGGGGGACTAATTGGTCCCTATGGATTTGCTTTATTAAGTGAAGAAATGATGGAAGCCTCAGCTGATTTAAGGAAAATTGCCTTAATTGTAATTCTTTTACGGGCGGGTTTGGGGATTGAGAAGGAAAATATCAAAAAAGTAGGTAAATCAGCAATTAAGTTAAGTTTTATTCCAGGATTACTGGAAGGCTTTACGGTTGCTTTCTTAGCGATGTTCTTTTTGGAATTTACTTTTGTGCAAGGAGGGATTCTCGGTTTCATCATTGCAGCTGTATCTCCGGCTGTTATTGTCCCAGCAATGTTAGATTTAATGGACCGGGGACTAGGAAAAGAAAAGAATATTCCTACTTTAATTCTTGCAGGAGCTTCCATTGATGATGTCTTTGCGATTACGATATTCTCAGTCTTTTTGGGAATCTACGGTGGAGGCGAAATTAATATAGGATTGAAAATTTTAAGCATTCCTTTATCAATTGTATTAGGAATTTTTTCAGGAATTTTAATTGGTTGGTTGTTAATTAAAGCTTTCCAACGCTATGAGATTCCAAGCACTCAGCGAATGCTGATTGTATTGAGTTCAGCAATTTTATTAACAACATTTGAAGCGATAGTTGAAGCAAAAGTAGAGCTTGCGGGACTTTTAGGGGTAATGGCAATTGGCTTTATTTTAGTTGAGAAGATGCCAGAATTAGGGGCGGATTTATCGAGCAAATTTAATGAAGTCTGGGTTTTCGCTCAAGTCTTACTTTTTGTATTGGTAGGAGCACAAGTGAATGTTCGCTTAGCTTTAGAAGCAGGATTATTGGGCATTCT
>JARICH010000074.1 GCA_029257245.1 Atopostipes sp.
TTAAAAAGAAAGTAAAAGCACTAGAAAAAGAATTAGGTATAGAATATGGTGAATCTCAAAAAGAAGCTATTAAAAGTGCATTAGAATCTCCTATCTTTATTTTGACAGGAGGTCCTGGAACGGGGAAGACGACTGTTCTACAAGGAATCGTTCATTTATTTGCTGAATTAAATGATTTATCATTAGATCCTTATTCTTATAAAGATAGTAGTTATCCGATTTTATTAGCCGCTCCCACGGGACGCGCAGCTAAAAGAATGAAAGAAACAACAGGGTTACCCGCATCGACTATTCATAGAATGTTAGGATTAACAGCGGATGAAGAAGATTTACTTTCAGAAAATGATTACCAGTTAGAGGGAGAATTATTAATCATTGATGAGATGTCAATGGTGGATACTTTTTTAGCTAACCAACTCTTTAGTGCTATTCCTAAAAATATGAAAGTTATTTTAGTAGGAGATCAAGATCAATTACCTTCAGTAGGACCAGGGCAAGTTTTTCGAGATTTGATTGAGTCAGGGGTTATCCCACAAGAAGAGTTAGTTGAAATATATAGACAAGATGATGGTTCAAGTATTGTGGAATTGTCTCACGAGATTAAAAATGATCGGCTTCCAGCAGACTTGTTAGATCAAAAGACTGATCGCAACTTTTTCCCAGCTCGTACGAATAATGCGGTGGCAGTGATTGAGAAAATTGTTGAGAAAGCCATCGAACGTGGCTATACTTCAAATGAAATCCAAGTCCTAGCTCCTATGTATAAAGGAGCGGCAGGAATTAATATACTGAATGAACGCTTACAAGAAATGTTTAATCCCAATGATGGAACGAGGACAGAAGTTAAACATATTAATCAAGTCTATCGAATAGGAGATAAAGTTTTACAATTGCAAAACGATCCAGAGAATAATGTATTTAATGGAGATATTGGAGTAATTGTAGGCATAACTAAAGCAAATCAATCAGAAATCAAAACGGATGAAATTATTGTTGATTTTGATTCAAATGAAGTAAGTTATTTACGGTCCAATTGGAATAAAATCACTCTAGCCTATTGTTGTTCAATTCATAAAGCTCAAGGTAGTGAATATGACATTGTCATATTGCCGATGGTTTCTAGTTATGGACGTATGTTGAAAAAAGACTTACTTTATACAGCGATTACCCGAGCGAGCCAATCTTTGTCTTTGGTGGGGGAACCAGAGGCTTTTATTCGTAGTTTACAATCGGAGCAAAACTTAAGAAACACCTCATTGAAGGAACGTTTAGAAAGTGAGCATACAGAAATATCAGCAAATTTTTTTCCTAAGAATGAAGAAATGGAAAAAAAACCGGCAGAAATTATGGAAGTTGATAAAAAAAATAAAGAAATTTTTCTATTAACATCAGATCTCATCCGTGCAGGGGATATCAATCCAATGATAGGGATGGAAAATATTAGACCTTAATCAAATAGAAATGATTTGAAAAATAATATTAAGAGTTTTTATTACTAATGGATGAATTGACCATGTGGATCCTCCACGATTTAGTTATGCTGACTAAATCAATAAGGATTCACGGGTTTTTTTGTTTTAAAAAATAAAAAAGGTGCTAATGAATTAAAATGATTCATTAACACCAGCTACTATTTAACTTTTTATTCGAATTAAATCCAAAAAGGTATTTCTTTTGTTTCAAAAGAATAATTATAATGGCTTTGTCTAAAAACTTCACCGTCTTTTTGACCAAATTGATTAGAGTCAATTTCGAGATGAAGGTTCTTAGATTTAAAAACATGAAGCTTAGGGTGATCTAAATGATTTTTATTTCTTAGAATTTTTGAAATAATAACAAGTAAATTTTTAAAGGAGACATCTTCAGCAATCAGAATATCCAGTTCATTATCTTTGCCATTTGCTTCAGGAAGTATCTTAATCCCACCCCCAAAAAATGGATTATTAGCTACTAGGACTAATTGTGCTTTTTTAAATTCATATTCACTATTATCTGTTTTTAAGAGAACGGGGAATTTTTTTTGCTTGGAAAAAGCAGTCACTAAAACAGAAAGATAAGCAACAGCCCCAAATCTTTTTTTAGTCCCCTGACTATTGACAAGATCATTGATTAGTCCATCAATCCCAACACCAATACTGTTAACTGCATAATGTTCATTAGAATTTTCTTGAGCATGAATAAAAGAAAGAGTTTGTTTCTCTTTGATTCGAAAAAAGTTTTCAATTGCTTGATTGGTATCTAGTGGAATTTGATGAGCACGAGCAAAGTCATTTCCTGAGCCAGCTGGAATATAAGAGATATAATTTTCGAACTGATATTTTTGATAAAGGGTAATGAAATGATTCAAGCTACCGTCTCCACCAACAACCACAATAATATCTTCATTTTTAATGGTCTTCTTCATATTTTTGAGTAATTGATCAAGTTCATCTATATTTTTAGTAGGATATATTTTATAGTGAGCGGTGTATTTAGCTAGCTGCAATAATAAACTTTTGAAAACTTGGTCACTATTTCTAGATTGTTTGTTCACGATAAAATGCAAGAAACGATCCAATCGAATAACCTCCGTTAAATTCTATGACCTTAATTATAACCTATCTTATCTAAAAATAGCGAATAAATTTTAATATAAAAAATTAAGTTTGTTTAGCAGATGTTAATTAGTTATAATAATGTAGATTTTAAATGAGAGGAGTTTATTTATGCGAGAATTAATGAAAGAGTACCAAATGAGTTGGCAAGATATTTTACAAGTTGTTTTTGGGAGTTTTTTATTGGCATTAGCTTTCCAGATTTTTTTATTACCGAATGAAATTATCTCAGGTGGTGTATCTAGTTTATCTATTATTATTTATAATTTGACGAACCTACCTCCAATTATTACACAATATGCTTTTAATATTCCTTTGCTCATCTTAAGCTTTTCCTTACTTGGAAAAGATGTAGGGGTTAAATCATTTATCGGAAGTTTAGTTTTTCCGTTCTTTACAGGATTAATTAGTGGTTTACCTGTGTTAACAGAAGATTTATTGCTAGCTTCAATATTTGGTGGTGTTCTGACTGGTATAGGAGTAGGCATTGTTTACCGCGGGAAAGGGTCAACTGGTGGGACAAGTACAGTTGCTCAACTTATAAGTAAATATACGAATATGAGTCTAGGAAATTCTGTACTCTTTGCTGATGGGATTATTATTGCAATAGGATTCTTTGTTTTTAATATGGAAGCAATTATGTATGGAATGATTACATTAACTGTTGCTTCTCGAGTGATTGACATTGTTTTAGTAGGAGCAGGTGTTCAGAAAACAATCTTTATTATTACTGACCAAACAGAAGCAATTCGAACAGATATATTGGATAAATTTGATCGGGGTGTGACACTCTTTGATGCGCGAGGCGGCTTTAATAATGATCCAAAAGAAATGATGATGGTTGTCATTGAAGAACGGGAAATTACTGCTCTACGAGAAATGATTATAGAAAAAGATGAAGATGCTTTTGTCATCGTAATGGCTGCAAGTGAAGTAATGGGACGCGGATTTTCATTAGAAAAATATTTTCCAGTCAATTAATAGTAAATATGATGGCTCTTTGCTTATCTGATAGAGTTAAGGTTGACTTTGGCTAGAAAAAATATTATAGTTGTTTAGTAAAGGACAGATTGATTCAATTATTTGTTTACAGAGACGTATGCTTGGTGAAAAATACGAACATTAATGAATAAATGCTCCCTTTACATTTTAATTGTATGAGAAATTATACCGCATGTAAGGCGTTAACTACATAAAGAGGTAATGATCAAACGAGTAATGTCATTGCAAACAAGGTGGTACCGCGTACTGTCGTCCTTGTCGCAATGAGATTACTCGTTTTTTAATAGAAAAAATTAAGAATAGAGGAGAAAAAATGAAAGAGTTAACTAGTTCGGAAATCCGTTCAATGTTTTTAGAGTTTTTCAAAGAAAAAGGTCATAAAATTGAAGATAGTGCATCTCTGGTTCCAGTGGATGATCCTACTTTGTTATGGATCAACTCAGGAGTAGCCACATTAAAAAAATATTTTGACGGAACAGTTATTCCGGATAATCCAAGGATTACTAGTTCGCAAAAAAGTATTCGTACCAATGATATTGAAAATGTTGGAGTAACTGCCCGTCATCACACAATGTTTGAGATGTTAGGAAATTTTTCGATTGGTGACTATTTTAAAGAGGAAGCAATCATTTGGGCCTGGGAGTTTTTAACGTCTGAAGATTGGATGGCTTTTGACCCAGAAAAATTATATGTGACGATTCATTCCGACGATAAAGAAGCACGTGAGATTTGGGAAAACAAAGTAGGTTTACCCTCTGAACGTGTATTAAATGAAGATGAAAACTTTTGGGAGATTGGTGAGGGGCCAGCAGGTCCACAATCTGAAATTTTCTATGATCGAGGTCCTGAAGCAAATCTTCTACCCGCAGATCATCCAGAGAGCTATCCAGGTGGGGAGAATGAGCGCTGGCTTGAAATATGGAACTTAGTATTCTCTCAATATAATCGATTGGCTGATGGGAGTTATGATCCTCTCCCAAATAAAAATATTGATAAAGGAATGGGTCTAGAGCGAATTGTATCTATTGTGCAAGATGCACCAACAAACTTTGAAACGGATCTATTCCTACCAATTATTAAAAAGATTGAAGAAATTTCAGCTATGAATTATGAAAAAGCTGGTAAGAAAAAACAGAGTTTCAAAGTGATTGCTGACCATATTCGATCAGTATCCTTTGCGATTGCTGATGGGGCACTCCCATCAAATGAAGGTAGAGGTTATGTTTTACGTCGATTAATCCGACGTTCGATTATGCATGCCCGCCGATTAAATATTAACGAACCATTCCTAAGTAAGTTAGTTCCAGTAGTCAGTGAAATAATGGGAGATTTCTATCCAAATTTAATTACTGCTGAAGATTTTGTCATCAAAGTAATCAAAAAAGAAGAAGAGCGTTTCCATGAAACCTTAACTGAAGGGCTAGAACATTTGATAGAGATATTTAAACTCTTAAAAGAAAAAGAAATAGTAAGTGTTTCTGGAAAAGATGCATTTTTACTATACGATACCTTTGGTTTTCCTGTTGAATTGACAGAAGAATATGCTTTAGAACGTGGTTTTGATATTGACCTTGAAGGTTTTAAAGTAGAGATGGAGAAACAACGAGAAAGAGCTCGTTCAGCTCGTTCCAACGATCAATCAATGAAGGTACAATCCGAATTACTAGCAAAAATTGATACTGAAAGTGAATTTGTTGGATATTCAGCATTAGAAGTAGAAAGTAAATTAGTAAATATTATTTTCGAAGATCAATTTGTGGACAAAGTACCTGGTCGTTCCACTGCTCAAGTAGTTTTTGAACAAACACCTTTTTATGCTGAAAAAGGTGGTCAAGTAGGTGATCGAGGGTTGATTCGTGATCAAGAAGGAAATATTGTAGCTCGTGTAACCGATACTCAATCTGCTCCAGCAGGTCAAAACTTACACATAGTAGAAACGACTGAAGATTTAATTCTAGGTAAAACTTATCATTTAGAAGTACAAGCCTTTAGACGTTTACTCATTGAAAGAAACCACACAGCTACGCACTTGTTACATCAAGCACTAAAAGATGTTATTGGTGAACATGTTAATCAAGCAGGATCATTAGTCACGGCAAATCAATTGCGATTTGACTTTACTCATTTAGAAAAATTAACAGATGCAGAGATAGAACGAATAGAAGATATTGTGAATGAAAAAATAGCTGCAGCTTACCCTGTAGAGACAATAGTTACCAGCATTGAGGAAGCTCAAGAAATGGGAGCAATGGCTCTATTTGGAGAAAAATATGGAGATATTGTTCGAGTGGTTTCAATCAATGATTATTCAGTTGAATTATGTGGGGGAAATCATGTAAGAAACACATCAGATATCGGATTATTTAAAATAACAACTGAATCTGGAATTGGTGCCGGAGTTCGTCGAATTGTTGCTCGTACGAGCGAAGGGGCTATGAAATGGATTGATGAGAAACTTGATATTCTATCACAAACAGCAGAATTAACAAAAGCTCAAACAATCGAACGTGTCATTGACCAAGTGAAAAATATGTACAAAGAACTGGAAGATTTACGACGTGAAAATGAATCACTTCAAGCCAAACTATCCAATGTACAAGCCGCTGATATATTCAGTCATGTCAGACAGGCTGGAGAATATAGCTTGATTGCTGAACAAGTGGAAGCTAAAAATATTGATCAATTACGTAAAATTTCAGATAATTGGGCAGAAGAAAATCCATCAGATGTTTTAGTCCTAGCCTTAGCGAGAGAAGACAAAGTAAACATGTTAGTAGCTATGAGCAAAGATGCTTTAGAAGCCGGTTTAAAGGCGGGTGATTTAATCAAAGAAATTGCACCAAAGATTGGTGGAGGCGGTGGAGGACGCCCTCAGATGGCGCAAGCAGGAGGGAAAAATCCAGCGGGAATCCAGGAAGCCTTTGAAGCAGCACTATCATGGTTAGAAGAAAAATAAATATTAAATATTCATAGTTTATGCTAAATGAAAAGATTGAACTATGCTTGTCTTTTAGGTAAGATAGACTATAGAAAAAAGAACGGTGGGATGTATATGAATAATGATGGACGTACAGTTCGCTTTGACGGACTCAAAAATGAAGAAAATAATGTATCGACGATGTTGCAACTAGTGTATGGAGCACTGGAGGAAAAAGGATATAATCCAATTAATCAGATTGTTGGTTACTTATTATCTGGAGATCCAGCTTATATACCACGTCACAATGATGCGCGGAATTTAATCCGTCGATTTGAACGAGACGAAGTATTGGAAGAATTGTTAACAAACTATTTAAAGAAGAATGATAGTGAATAGAATACTCGGCTTGGATGTCGGCAGTAAAACAATTGGGGTCGCTGTTAGTGACCCTTTTGGTTGGACTGCTCAAGGCATAGAAATTATACAAATTGATGAAATAAATGAAGATTATGGTTTGCCTCGTTTAGCAGAATTGATTGCTGAATATGAAGTAGAAAAATTCGTTGTAGGTTTACCAAAAAATATGGATGGGACAATAGGTGAAAGAGCTGAAGCATCTATGAGATTTGGTGAACTAATTATTGCAGAATTTAATCTGCCCGTTGAATACGAAGATGAACGTCTTACAACCCTTCAAGCGAATCGAATGATGATAGAAGAAGGAGACCTCTCCCGTCAAAAAAGAAAGAAAGTAATTGATAAAATTGCTGCGATGATGATTTTACAAAATTATCTTGATCGCAAAGATAAAATGAAGGAGGTCATGGATCATGACTGAAGAGAATCATAATTTAGAAGATGAGTTTATTACACTGGTTGATGAAGAAGGCAACGAAGAATTATATGAAATTTTATTAACATTTGATGAAACAGATGACTTTAATAAAAGCTATGTACTGGTTATTCCAGCTAATGCCGCCGAAGAAGATGTAGAAGTTTTTGCGTTTTCTTATGAAGAAGAGACTGGTGGGTTAGACGGTAAATTGAGCGAAATTGAAACAGATGAAGAATGGGATATGATCGAAGAAGTTTTAGGTGCTTTTGTCGAGGAAGACGAAGAATAGTAAAAGGGTGGTTTAACCACCCTTTTTTATTTGAATCAGCTTTCTTATTCCTAGAGATTCAGTTATAATATGGATTAATAAATTTTGATTTATTAAAGGAATGAAATTGAATGAAAAAGAAGAAAATAAGTTTCAAGATGATTATCACTTCATTCTTTATTCTCTTTGCTTTGTTTCTTTTGGCCGGTTATTTTTATGTTCAGAGGGGATTAAGCCCAGTTGAGGAAGATAGTGAAGAAGTTGTTGAGGTTGAGGTTCCGATGGGCTCGAATAAAAATGAAATCGGGAAGATTTTAGAAGAGAATCAACTGATTAAGAGTCCCTTGATTTACCAGATTTATCTTCGATTAAATAATAAGACAAATTTCCAAGCCGGTACATATTTAATGTCACCTTCGATGTCATTAGAAGAAATTATCCGATATTTAAATGATGGCGGGACACCAATTATTCCTGAGCCAATTGCTCAGTTAACTGTTCCTGAAGGATTAACTATAGAGCAAATTGCTGAACAAATTGAAAGAAAGACAAATTTTTCAGAAATGGACTTTATGACTTTAGTACAAGATGAAGTATTTATTCAGAAAATGGTCGAAAGATATCCTGAGTTATTATCTGATGCATTGGAAGCTAAGGAAGAGACTCGCTATACTTTAGAGGGTTATTTATATCCAGCGACTTATGAAATATTTGAAAAGACGACTTTAGAAGACTTATTAGTCGAAATGATTAGTCAGGAAAATAAAGTGATGACAGCTTATTATGATAAGATACAAGAGAATGAGTTAAACATTCATGAACTCCTTACCTTGGCCTCTTATATTGAGGGGGAAGGCGTTTCTGCTGAAGATCGAGAATTGATTGCGGGCGTCTTTTATAATCGTTTGGATATCGATATGCTTTTACGAACAGACCCAAGTGTGAGTTACGCCTTGGGAGAACATCGGGAACGGATTACATTTGCCGATTTAGAAATTGATTCGCCTTATAATACGTATAAATATGCGGGAATTGGACCTGGTCCTATCAATAATCCTTCTGAATCAGCTTTTAAAGCAAGTTTGGAACCAGCTGAAACAGATTACTTATTCTTTTTAGCGGATTTAAAAACAGGTAATGTATATTTTTCAGAAGATTATGATCAACATTTAGAATACAAAAGAAAATATTTGGATAATTAACAAATAGAAAATCCTTTTTAATTTTTGAAGGAATTTGAATAATAGAAAGAGGAAGATTTCATGGGATTTAAACATAAACCAGTTATAATAGGTGTGGCTGGTGGATCAGGTAGTGGGAAAACAACAGTCTGTAATAAAATTTATGATTATTTTTCTGGCCAATCGATTGCAATGATTGAGCATGATTCGTATTATCGAGATCAATCTGAAATTAGTTTTGAAGAAAGATTAAAAACTAATTATGACCACCCATTTGCTTTTGATACGGATTTATTAGTAGAGCATCTAACGAATTTATTAAATCATGAGAGTATTGAAGTACCTGTCTATGACTATGCAAACCATACTCGAGGGACCAAAACAATTACAGTTGAACCCCAAGATGTTATAATTATTGAAGGTATATTAATTTTAGAAGATAAACGATTAAGAGATTTAATGGACATCAAAATTTATGTCGACACAGCGGATGATTTACGAATTATTCGTCGAATTGAAAGAGACATGAAAGAACGAGGACGTTCATTGGAAAGTATTATTGATCAGTATTTAACGGTTGTTCGAGAAATGCATGAGCAATTCGTTGAACCCTCTAAGAAATACGCCGATATTATTATGCCAGAAGGTGGGCACAATAAAGTAGCGATTGATTTAGTTACTTCAAAAATACGGATGATTTTCCATGAACGAGATATTTTACGGGCAAAATAATTGAAATTAACTTTACATTAAAAGGTTTTCATGTTACTTTAATAGCGTTAAAAAATGAATGCAAAATATAAAATGATGTCACTTAAAAGTGACATCATTCTATATTTATATAGAGAAAAAAATACAAGAAATTAAAATTAGGAGCTATAAATATGCAAGAGAAAAAATATCCAATGACTGAAGAAGGTCAAGAAAAGTTAGAAAAAGAATTAAATACATTAAAGACAGATAAAAGAAAAGAAGTAGTTGAACGAATTAAAGTAGCGCGAGGATTTGGAGATTTGTCTGAGAATTCAGAGTATGATGCAGCACGTGAAGAACAAGCCTTTATTGAAGGACGTATTCAAAAGATTGAACATATGTTACAAAATGCCGAAATAATTAGTGTAAGTGATATTGCTGAAGGTGAAATTGCAATTGGTCGTACAGTTGTCTTTAAAGAATTACCAGGTGGGATAGAAGAAAAGTACAAAATTGTTGGGGCTGCAGAAGCAGATCCTTTTGAAGGAAAGATATCAAATGATTCACCGATTGCTAAAGCATTAATGGGTAAAACAATAGGTGAAGAAGTAACTATTGATACGCCAGGTGGAGAAATGAAAGTTGAAATATTAAAAGTAGTTCAGTAAATTTTAGAGAAAAGGCATGACGAATTTTCGTCATGCCTTTTTTACTAGGTCTTGCGCCCGATTTTTTCTTTTATCCGTGCAAGCAAAAGAAATATTGATTATACTGAGCTAGAAATATAATAGATAGGAGGGAATGGAAGAATGAATAAAAAAGTGCTGTTATTCGCTATGGCTTTATTTGCTATACTAACTTTATCTGGAATATTTAGTAATAGATATTTTCTCATCATATTATTTGTAGCAATTATAAGTTTCGTTCTAAAAAATAAATTTTCGAAAAAAATGGAAAAGTTTTTTTTATGGTCTTTTCTCTTATCTATTGCTTATCTTGTTTTTTTATCTCCTTTCTTTTTAATTACTCTTATTTTAATGATTCTTTATTTCACAAATAATCATCCTGAATTATCAGAACTTTTTAAGGATGTTTTTTCAGAAAAGAGTAATAAAAAAGGAAATAACGATTTTATTATAGTTGATTTTGATCAAACTCCTCATGTTCCTAATAAAATTAAAAAAAATAAATGGTTTGGTAATGATGAGCAGTCATTAGAATCAATTTATAGTTGGGAAGACTTAAATTATACGAAATTAATTGGAAACAGCATATTTGATTTAGCTAATACCTTATTACCACGAGAACAAAATGTCATCTTGATTCAACAGGGAATAGGAAATGTAAAGATTTTAATTCCAGAAGGTACAGCAGTGTCTATTGACTTTAGTGGATTAGTTGGAAAGTTTACATTGAACCATTCGGAGTATCATATACTGAATGAAAATTATAAATGGTATTCTGAAAATTATTTAATTCAAGAAAGAAAGATCAAAATCGTAGTAAGCATTCTAATTGGTGAGTTAGAGGTGATTTTCCTGTGAATAAATCAAAAACAAGAGATTTTTTTATCTTATTTATTTTTCAACTATCTTTTCTACTATTTTATTTATTTTTAATCAGTAATAAAGTGGATGCAAGTTTTATTCATTTTATGGGTCAATCGCCACTTATCCTTTATGTCATTTTTTTTACTTTGATTTATAGTGGATTAGTGTATCTCTACCTGAGCTTTAAAGAAAGACAAAAACTAAAAAAGGTAGAGGAAGCTTTAAAACTATTAAATGAAGGTCAATATTCAGCTGCTATTTTTTTGAAGATGTTTTCAACTCAAAGTCCTGTTCAAGTGAGTTCTTTAATTGACCAAGAAATATTAAAGTTACAAGAGAAACTAATTTTAGTATCAGAAGAAGCAGTCAGTTCTGCTCAGCAAGTGTCCAAAATAAGCAAAGAATCAAAAGAAGAAATCATAGAAGATGAAAGAAAAAGGATTGCCCGTGAACTCCATGATTCTGTTAGCCAGCAACTTTTTGCTGCGGCTATGCTTTTATCTGCATTAGAACTTGAAGATGTTCAGATAACAGCAGAGTTTAGTAAAAAGATTGTATTAATAAAATCGATCGTTGAAGAGGCTCAATCGGAAATGAGAGCACTGCTATTACATCTGCGACCAGTCAAATTAGATGGAAAAAGTTTACAGACAGGAATTCATAATTTATTGGAAGAATTAGCTGCCAAACTACCTATTCGAATTGATTTTGAAATCGAAGATATTGAATTAACTGAAGTCGTAGAAGATCATATATTTCGTATTATACAAGAGTTATTATCAAATGTACTCCGTCACTCGGAAGCGACTAGCTTGGAAGTTTATCTGAAGCAAACGGAGGATTTTTATCGCTTACGGTTTATAGACAATGGGAGAGGTTTTGACATGAAAGAGAAGAAAGATAGTGCACTTGGTTTATTGAATGTTCGAGAAAGAATCGAACGATTGGGAGGAAACGTCCAGATTGTGTCAATTCCGAAAGAAGGAACAAGTGTAGAAGTTAGAATACCTTTAACCACAGGGAGGATACTATGATTAAACTATTAATTGTTGATGATCATGAAATGGTCCGGTTAGGGCTAAGTTCATACTTTTCAGTTTTAGAGGATATTGAGGTTGTAGCAGAGGCAGAAAATGGACTAGAAGGTCTTAAAAAAGCATTGAATCATAAACCAGATGTCATCTTAATGGATTTAGTGATGGACGTGATGGACGGGGTAGAATCAACTAAAGAAATATTAAAGGAATGGCCAGAAGCAAAGATTATTATTTTAACAAGTTTCATAGATGATGAGAAAGTCTACCCAGCAATGAAAGCAGGAGCTCAAAGTTATTTGTTAAAAACGAGCTCAGCTAGTGAAATAGCTGAGGCAATTCGTCGAACTTATTTAGGGGAAGAGATTATTGAAGAACAAGTATTTAAAAAGCTTGTTGCACAAGATAAAAAGATGTTGCACGATGATTTGACCAGGCGAGAACTAGAAGTATTATCATTAATTACGGAGGGCTTAAGCAACCAAGAAATTGCTGAACGTTTATTTATCACGATTAAGACTGTGAAAACACACGTCTCGAATATTTTGTCGAAACTCGAGGTTTCAGACCGTACACAAGCGACTATTTATGCCTTTAAGCACAAATTAGTCAAATAAAAAACCATCTTCTAAATATGGAAGATGGTTTTTTATTTGAATTAGTTATCTGTAGTTAGAACTACAGGTAGAATCATCGGTTCCCGCTCAGTTTCATTGTATAAAAATCGTTTTAAATCTTCAATTAAATCATTACGCATTTTATATTCATTTAAATGTTTATGATTGAATGAACGCTGCAGACTATCTTCAGCTACTTGCTTCGCTCGTTTAATTAATTCGCCTGATTCACGCATATAAATAAAACCACGAGAAATGATATCAGGACCAGCTAATACTTTACGATTTTTAACATCAATCGTAGCCACTACAACCACTAATCCGTTATTGGATAATGCACGTCGGTCGCTTAATACAACGTTCCCAATATCTCCAATCCCACTACCATCAATATAAATATCTTCGGCATCAAATGATCCAGCTCGCCTAGCTTCTTTATCGGTAAAACTAAGGATGTCACCATTATCTAGAATAAAACAGTTTTCAGCCTCAACACCTGTTTTAATAGCTAAATCAACATGTTCATGTTGCATGCGTCTTTCTCCATGAATCGGCATGAAATATTTTGGTTTCATTAAACGTAACATCAGTTTTAATTCTTCTTTGGCACCATGCCCAGAAGTATGGATATTGTTTACCTTCCCATGAATAATTTCAGCACCTGCTTCAAGTAACTGGTTAATTAAATTATTGACTGAATTTGTATTTCCAGGAATAGGCGAGCTTGAGAACATGACCGTATCACCAGGTATAATTGATATTTGACGGTGGGTTCCGTTTGCGATTCGACTTAAAGCCGCGAAAGGCTCTCCTTGAGATCCTGTACATAACATTAAAATCTCATTATCTGGATATTTTTTAATTTCATGAGCTTTTATAAAAATACTTGGGTCTTCCTTGATATAACCTAATTCCATTCCGATATCTATTCCATTGACCATACTGCGTCCAAAAACGGCAACTTTTCGTCCGGTCAGTTTAGCAGCTTGAATCACTTGTTGAATTCTTGAAAGGTTCGATGCGAATGAGGCAAAGATAATTCGACCTTCAATATTTTCAACGAGACCTAAAATCGACTCACTTACTTCTTTTTCGGAATCAGTAAATCCATCAATTATAGCATTGGTACTATCAGATAGAAGGGTAATGACTCCTTCTTCTCCGATTTTCGCCATTTTTTGTAAGTTTGAATGTTCTCCAAATGGAGGTGTGAAATCAAACTTAAAATCCCCAGTTTGTACAACATAGCCATAAGGCGTTTGAACAGCAATTCCAAAGGATTCGGCAACACTATGATTAGTATGAAAGAATTCAATTGTTAATTTGCGAAACTTGATGATTGAATCCTCATCAATCACATGTAGTTCAGTGGAACGCAATAAATTATGTTCTTTTAAATTACTTTTAATCATTGCGATAGCAAGTTTACTTCCATAGATTGGGACATTGACCT
>JARICH010000052.1 GCA_029257245.1 Atopostipes sp.
ATTAATGATTAGTTTATTTATCACGTTTACTTTAGGTACGATGATCTTAGAAAATGTATCTGGTTTTTTGATACTTCCAGTATTGTTGCTAATTTCTTTTGGAATGGGTTACTCCATTACATTTATTCAGTTTTATAAAAGAAAAACTAAAAAGAAGACCAAAAGACTAGTGACTTTACTATTTTCTCTACTGGCTTTTATCTTATTATTTAGTTTTTATTTTGCTAATACCATTCTTTAAATGAATATCATTAAAAGAAATGGAAGGGAGTGTGGAGAACGGTTAAGTAAAAGAAAAGAATAAACTAACAGAAAAAAATCGATCTTTGTTTATATATTAAAAGGAGGAAAGAAAATGTTTGATAAATTTACAAAGTTTTTGGATGAAAAACTATCGACCCCTATGGCTGCCTTATCTCAGCAGAAACACTTAAGAGCAGTAAGGGACGGTATTATTGCCACTTTACCTATTATTATTGTATCGTCAATGTTTTTAGTTATTGGTTTTTTACCGAACTCTTTACCGGAAACTTGGGGAATTACACAGTTTATAGCGAATAATCAATTTAAGATCTTATTACCCTATCGTATGTCAATGTATATTATGACATTATATGCAGTTTTTGGAATTGGTTATTCTCTAGCAAAATCCTATGATTTAGATGGTTTATCTGGTGGTATCCTAGCGGAGTTAGCCTATTTACTAACCGTTATTCCTGTCATGGTACCCGCTGCAAGTGAAGGAGTCATGGAATTAGCGTCTGGGAATGCAGAATTAACGAGCTATATTGATTCTCTACCAGCCGGTTTTGTCATCCCAATGGCGAACTTAGGATCTGGTGGAATGTTTATTGGTATTATAAGCGCATTCATTGCGGTGGAAATCTATCGATTTACACAGAATAGTGGGTTTAAAATTACTATGCCAGAGCAAGTACCACCATCCATTGCGCGCTCATTTGAGGCATTGACACCAACAGTCATTGTGTTAATTTTATTCGCATCGATTACTATGTGGTTAGAAGTCGATGTCCACGGAATAATTAATAGCTTAGTGGCTCCATTAATTTCCGCATCTGATTCACTTGTATCTGTATTGTTAATTACATTCTTAAATAGTTTCTTCTGGTTCTTCGGAATTCATGGGGCATCTATTGTAGGATCGGTCGCTCGACCATTATGGTTAGTTCTCTTAGAACAAAACTCATCTGCATATGCGATAGGTGAAGCCATTCCAAACATGGCACCAGAACCATTTTATCAATGGTTTATGTATATCGGTGGATCAGGAGCTACAATTGGTTTAGCTTTAGCACTGTTTTTAACAAAAGCAAAATATACGCAGACATTAGCCAAAACTGCTTTTGTACCAGCTCTATTTAATATAAACGAACCATTAATTTTTGGTACACCAATCGTATTAAACCCAATTTTACTGATACCATTCTTAATCACACCGATGGTAACAGCCATCATTGCATGGTTTGCTATCAAGTGGGAATTAGTCAATCGAGTGGTTGCATTGGCTCCCTGGACACTTCCGGGACCGATTGGAGCCTTCCTAGCTACAGGTAATGACTGGCGAGCTGCAGTACTAAATATACTCTTAATCTTAGTATCTACGGCAATCTATTATCCTTTTGTTATGATGTATGACAAACAATTGCTAGCGGAAGAAGCACTCGAAGATTAAAGAATAGAAGTTGAATAGAAGAGAAAATTTATTGCAAAGAGTTGAAGTCATGGTAAAGTAATATTGTTGGTTATCCACCAGATTGGAATTAAAAAGTAAGAGATAGAGATTCAACAATATAACTGGAGTTGATAAATAATGACACGAACAAATATTATAGGATTAATTAAGAGCATCGGTGAAAATCTACCGAAAGCAGAAAGTCGAGTAGCTAACTTTATTATTGAAAATCCAAAAGATGTTCTAAGTATGACTGCAAAAGATTTAGGGGATGCTAGTGAATCAAGTGCGGCCACCGTTATTCGTTTAAGTAAAAGATTAGGGATGGAAAGCTATCCTCAAATGAAATCAATGCTCTTTAACGAATTATCGAATGATCAGATTGATGGCTATTCTGATATTCTTGCGGATGAATCGCTAAAGGATGTAAGAGAGAAGTTGTTAGGCAATGCGTATCAGGCATTATCAGACACTCTCCCATTACTAAACGAAGAAATTATTGAAGAAGCTATTCGAGCTATCGAACAGGCTGAAATTATCTATATTTTTGGGATCGGCTCATCTTATCTTGTGGCTCAAAATATTGCTCAAAAGTGGAACCGAATTGGTAAAACTTGTCTCGTTATTCCAGATACTCACAATTTAGTGTCGACGATGATAACAACGGACAAAAAAAGTTTGTTTATTGGGATTTCAAATTCCGGAGAAACGTCAGAAGTTCTTCAACTCATGAAAATAGCAAATAAGAATGAGTTAGAAACAATGAGTATTACACAATTTGGTAAGAATTCAATTAGTGAAGCAGCAGCGATTAATTTACAGCATATTCGAGTAAATGAACCTGCTTACCGTGGAGCAGCAACAGTTTCCTTACATGTCCAGTTTTATTTAGTCGATGTGTTATTTTATACCTATGCATCAAAGTATTATGATGAAGTAATGAATCATATTATTTCTTCCCGCGAAGAGATAATGGCTTACAGTGATAAGTAGGTGGAAAAGGTGATAAAAAATGAGGAGTACAAACTTACAAAAATTAGAAACGGAGCAACAAAATCTAGACTCAGTAAAAATTGATCAGGCAACGACAGAAGAAATATTGAAATTAATGAATCAAGAAGATTCGACAGTCAGTAAAGTAGTTCATGAAGAAATTCCAAATATTACGAAATTGGTTGATTCTACTTACGAAGCACTAAAAAATGGAGGACGCTTATTTTATATAGGTGCAGGTACGTCTGGACGTTTAGCTATATTAGATGCTTCAGAATGTCCACCTACGTTTGGTGTGTCTCCTGAACTGGTTCAAGGAATCATCGCCGGTGGAGAAAAAGCTATTTTAGAGGCACAAGAAGGAATGGAAGACTTAACTGAAGAAGGGAAAAAAGATTTAATTAATCGAGAGTTAACAAATAAAGATATAGTCATTGGAATTGCAGCTAGCGGACGAACGCCTTATGTAATTGGTGCGCTAAAATATGCCAATCATATAGGCGCAGCTACCGGAAGTATAAGTTGTGTCAGTGATTCTCAATTATCAGAAGTTGCAGAGATAGCTGTAGAAGTAGTGACGGGGGCAGAAGTTATTACTGGTTCGACAAGATTGAAAGCTGGAACAGCGCAAAAAATGGTTTTGAATATGATTTCTACAGGAGCAATGATTAAACTAGGAAAGGTTTACCAAAACTATATGGTTGATCTGAACCCAACGAATAAAAAGTTAGTCGCTCGTGCAAAAGCCATGATTCAAGATATTACTGGAGTCACTGATGACCAAGCGAGTCGATTGTATCAAGAGGCAAATGGTCATGTGAAAACTGCGATTGTTATGGAACTTGGACAAGTAGAAGTTGACCGAGCGCGAGAATTATTGGAGCTCAATGAGGGGCATGTCTCCCAAGCAATTAAAGACATTCAAGATAGCAAAGAAGAATAGAGGTTAAAAAATGTATTATATCGGTATTGACGGTGGTGGAACGAAAACATCTTTTAAACTTTATGATGAACGGGGCGACTGTCTTAAAAAGAGCGAGAAACCAACTTGTCATCCCTTACAAGTCCAGTCTAAGGAAGCAGTTTTAATTTTAAAAGAAGGTGTAGAAGAATTAGTAGAAGGGTTAGACGCAGGTTCTAAGGTGTTAATTGGTTTAGGTTTAGCCGGATATGGTGAAGATGATAATTTATGCAACAAAATAGAAGCAATCTGTGATCAAGCATTAACCCCTTACGAATACTGTTTGTTTAATGATGTAAGTATTGCTTTAGAAGGGGCATTGAATGGTGAGGAAGGCATATTAATTATTGCTGGAACTGGATCTATTGCCTTATCAAAACATGATGAGGTCTATCGTCGAGTAGGCGGTTGGGGTTATATGTTAGGGGATGAAGGCAGTGCTTATTGGTTAGCAAAAGAAATCTTTAAGGAATATACGATGCAAGTCGATGGTCGATCAAAACAAACAGGATTAGTGGACTTAATTAAAAATAAATTGTCTCTAGAAAATGACTATGATTTAATTTCTTATTTTGCCAATGAGATTAAAAATGATCGTAGCAAAATTGCGAATCATGCGGTTCTTTTAGAAAATTTAATTCAATTAGAGGATCCATTTGCATTTGAACTATTAGACCAACTAGCTAAACAATTAGCGTTATTAGTTAATACCTTGGGAAAAGACTTCAACGGAAAAGTAAAAGTATCTTATCTAGGAGGAGTCTTTAACTTAGGTGAATTATTATTTGAAAAATTAGAGCAACAATTAGCTGATCATATTAAATTAGTAGAACCTATTCATTCACCAGAAATGGGTGCGGTCCTTTTGGCTAAGAAAAAGAAAGTAGAAGGTGAGCTGTAAATGTTGGCGGTTGGATTAATGTCTGGAACATCACTAGATGGTATTGATGCTGTTCTCTGTGAGATTACTGGAAAAGGAAAAACGACTAAAGTAAAGCAGCTAGCATTTGAAACCTATCCTTTACCAAAGGAGGTCCGAAATAAAGTAGAAGCTTGTTCATTAAATAAGCCCATAGAAATTGCTATGTTAACTTCTCTTAATTTTGAGCTAGGTGTATTGTTTGGCGATGCAGTTTTAGATTTATGCGAAAGTTATGGTTTAGCGATAGAAGACTTAGATTTTGTAGCAAGTCATGGACAAACCCTTTATCATCAACCGGATGGAGATAAAGAATATTTGCCAAGTACTTTACAGATGGGGGAAAGTGCTGTTATTGCAGCTAAATGTCATTGCCCGGTAATTAGTGATTTTCGAGTAATGGATATGGCTGTTGGTGGACAAGGAGCCCCTCTGGTTCCTTATTCTGAATATATTCTTTATCAAGATGAGACGAAGAATATTGGTCTCCAGAATATTGGGGGAATTGGGAACATAACCGTTCTTCCTGCTCAGTCTGGCCCGGAAGAAGTAATAGCCTTAGATACAGGTCCTGGCAATATGATGATTGATTCAGCAATGAAAATATTATTTAATAAAAGTTATGATGAATCTGGGCAAACTGCAAGCAAAGGGAAATTGATTCCCACACTAAAAAAAGAATTAAAAGACCATCCCTATCTATCAAAAGAATTACCTAAAACGACAGGTAGAGAAGATTTCGGTGTCCATCTAACCAATCAAATTATTGAAGATTATGCGGATGAGGAAGCAGAGGATATTATTGCAACCATTACTTGGTTTACAGCCTATAGTATTGCTTATCATTATGAGATTTTTATTAAAGAAACTTTTCCTCTTGATCAATTAGTTGTGGGAGGCGGCGGAAGTCATAATAAGAGCTTGCTAAAATATATGACTGATTTAATGCCAACAGTTCAAATATTAACTCAAGAAGATTTAGGTTATAGTTCCGATGCAAAAGAAGCCATTGCTTTTGTTGTTTTAGGAAACCAAACACTCCACCGAGAAAATTCAAATCTTCCTGCAGCTACTCATGCAAAGAAAGCATCAGTTTTAGGAAAAATTCAATATGCTTAATAGTCGTAGATTAGCTATCTGTATATTTACTTGATGAACTTATTTTCAGGGTTTAGTTAATGAAAAGTCCTCTTCCTTGAGTTCAGGTCTTTACTTTTACTATAATACGCTCTGTTAAGGAACGATAGAAAATAAAATAAGTATTTCAACTTATTTAGGAGAGCTAATATGAAAAAATTATGGTTAATTCCTATTCTTGCATTAGCAATTGCTGGATGTGGGAATAATGAAGAGATAGTAGAGGAAGAAGAATCAGTTGAAGTGGTTGAGTTGGAAGAAACAGATTCTGAGAATACTGAAATAGAAATTGAAGAAGAAGCTGAAATTAATGAGGAAATAAGTTCAGATTCAAAAACAGCGGATTATGAGGAAAATGAATTATTGGAAGAGCACCTTTCTTTGGATGAATTAACTCCTCAAGTAGAGACGGATAATCCAAATAAGCGGATTATTTTATTTGAAAATCAAAGTGGGGAAAAAGTTTATAAAAGTATCTTTATTAAGAATGATCAACATTTAAAAATTATCGATTTGAATGGCGACGGTTTAGTTTACGAAGGTCATTTATAAAATAACAACTAACTTTTGTCAGTTTAGAAGATAGAAATGAATGAAATTTAATAAATGAATAACAGACACTCTCAATTATTGAACAGAGAAGTTCATCATTTGAGGGTGTTTTTTTATCTCTAATTGTATAAATTAACAAATAAAAGTTGACAATCGAATAGCTCATGCTTTTTGAATTATCGAAAGCCAATTAAAATATTAAATTTGATCTTATCAGTTATTTTGATTATTGGAATATCTGCTGAAACGATTTATCTGTTAGACTTTAACTATGCACCGATATTGTACTTCCTATGGTCATTTGAATCTTACACTGATTTATTATTAAAGAATAAAAATGGACTCCTATATTTTTAAATATAAGAGTCCATTTTATTTCTGTTTATTATATTTTACTGATAAAAGTATGGTAAGTCACTAGCAAGGCTTGGATAAGCCCAACCAATATCAGAAATTTCATCCGATTTCATTTTTTTATTAATGAAAATACTCAAGAGATTGATTAAAGGATCGGCTTGGTTATTTAAAACACTCGCGCCGACTAATTGTCCGTTCTCTTTTTTCTGAATAATCTTAATTTTTGAAATAGGTTCATTTACCCTCATAAAGCTGAACCAGTCTGTTGCGTCAATCGTAGATATTTTATATTGATCAGGATTTTCCTCTGCTTTAATAGCTTTTACACCAACTTGTGCCATTTTGGGAGTAGAGAAAACAATTGTTGGAATAGCAGGATAATTAATTTTTGCTTTATATTTTTCAGTCAACATTGAAACAAGATAGTCACTCTCAATTCCAGCAATAGAGGTTAGTTTAGGTTGTTCTTTTGAAAGGACATCTCCCATAGCGTAAATATTGGGGTTGGATGTCTGAAGATACTCATTAACCAACACTCCTTTTTTATCATAATCAATATTTGCTTGATTAAGTTTTAAATGTTCGATATTTGGCAGACGGCCTGTCGCACCAATAACAATATCAGTGTTGAGTTCAAATCCATTTTTTCCCTTGATAATTAATCCGTTTTTATTTTCTTCTATTGATTGAGTGTCAATATTTAAGTGAATATCAATATTGAGCTTCTCGAATTGGTTCATTAAATCCTTAACTAATTCCTTATCATAAGCTTTCAACGGACGATCATTATGATGAATCAAATGAACTTTTGCGCCAGCTGCCTGAGCCATTGCCGCAAATTCAAAGCTGATGTAGCCACCGCCAATAAAAGTGACCGTTTTCGGCATTTCAGGGAGATCCAAGAAATCGCGACTAGTTAGCAAATGTTTATTACCCTTGATATCTAAAGTAGAAGGCCGTGCACCTGTCGCAATAATAAATTGATCTGCGGATAGGCTATTATTATTAACTTGAATACTCGATTCATCGATAAATTCTCCGGTACCTTCATAAATTGATACACCTGCATCCACTAAATTATTTTTAGTCGATTCTGAGACTGGTTCAGTATAACTATTTTTATAATCCACTAAATCAGGCCAATTTATAGCGGGAGCCTTCACGATTCCTTTACCCACCATTTGAGCCGAATGTCTTTGTGCTTCTACAGCGGATAAAAGTATCTTTTTCGGGTCACAGCCTCGATTTGGACAAGTTCCTCCCCATTGATCGTTTTCTATTATTGCCACTTGTTTTCCTGCATCAATAAATTTTAAGGCAGCACTGTTACCGGCGACGCCACCACCAATAATAATGATATCATAATTTTTCATTTTACTTCAGCTCCTTGTATCAGTTCGTTTCTAAATGTAGTGTTTTCTATTAAAAGAGTAACATCATTTGAAAGTGAAACCTAGGGAAATACATTAGAATAAAGGTTTTAATTTGTTGAATAGCTAGTAAATAATTATTAAAAAAAATTGCGTATCTCTGAGCATCTCAGTTGATGTCGAATCTATAGAAGAGTATACTTTAATTTATCAAAGGAGAAATCATAAAAGAAAATAGTAAAAGTATATAAATATTTTAAAAATTAAAGGAGGAAAAACAATGAGTTTATTATGGCAGTTATTAATAGGAGCAATTATCGGAGCAGTCGCAGGTGCGCTAACTAGTCGAAATTTACCAATGGGCTGGATAGGAAATATTTTAGCTGGTTTAATTGGTTCTTGGTTAGGTGAAGCTTTATTAGGTGGTTGGGGTCCATCCGTAGCAGGAATGGCAATCGTACCATCAATTATAGGAGCAGTAATTCTGGTAGTCATTACATCAATGATTTTTTCTAATATGAATCGTTAAGTTGAATGAATTAAATTTTTCTATCATTAATAAAAAATAAAAAGAGGAGTGGAAAGTATGAATGAAGATATTTTTAAAGGTAAATGGGAACAAGTAAAAGGTAGTGTTCAAGAAAAATGGGGCAAATTAACAGATGATGATTTGGATGTTATAAAAGGTAATTCTAAAAAACTGGTAGGTAAGCTTCAAGAAAAATATGGAATGACTAAAGAAGAAGCAGAAAAAGAAGTTAAAAAATCAGATTTATAATTAGAAAAGAAGAGCTGGCGGTTCATTATGAACCGTCAGTTTTTTTGTTTTCTTGTTTATGAATTACATTCATTTTTTCTTCTTGCTTTTTAGACTCACCGTAATCACTATTGGGGTCTTCTTTTTCTTGACCATCAAAGCCAATGTCTCTTACTTTGTTTTGAAATTCTTGTTTATCATAAATAAAAATGTTGCGAATAATTTTCAAAATAGGACGCATAAGCATAAACACAGCACCAGCTAAGTAAGTCCATTGCCGAATCCACTCAGGACCATCCACTATTGACATAATACTACCTGTTACATATAAAGCTCCAATTAAAATATCATTAACTAATGATATAATCGTATAATAATTTTGGAAATAAAATCGAAATTTGCCTACTTTCACAATCATATCTTCTGCTTTGTATTCTTTAGGTTCTCTTTTCTTTCTTTTTATTTCTGGCATAACCATTCCTCCTTAACCTTTCTATAATTAAGTATATACATTAAATTTAGTGATAAGCAAGCGATTCCCACTGGGTTTACAGGCAGAAATGAGTAACTGAGAGAGTAGTTCTTTAATATTTACTATTAGAATTATTTTCATTTATCTCTTACTTTTGATATCATTAAAACTCGTTGTCTGTTTTTACAGAGACGAATTTTTATCAGGAGGGAAAAAATGAGTAGACAAAAGGAATCACAAGATCAAAATACGGGAATGCTCGGCTGGATTGAAAAAATTGGAAACAAATTGCCACATCCGGTTGTCTTGTTTATTATTTTAGCAATTTTAGTTATTATCGTTTCACATATTATGGCTTTATTAGGAGTAGAGGTCACATACTTTGATGCGACTGAGGGAATGGATGTAAGTGTTCATGCAGTTTCACTCATCAATCGAGAAGGAATTAATTATATTTTTAATTCTGCAGTTGGGAACTTTACAGGCTTTGCCCCATTAGGAACAGTTCTGGTGGCCATGTTAGGAGTAGGGGTAGCAGAATGGACAGGTTTAATTGCTGCAAGTATGAAGAAACTTTTAGCAAATGTGCCAACTTTTTTACTATCTGCTGCCGTAGTCTTTGCAGGGATTATGTCAAATATCGCTTCTGACGTTGGTTATGTTGTAATTGTGCCTTTGGGTGCAATGATCTTTGCGGCTGCTGGTCGCCATCCAATTGCCGGATTAGCTGCTGGATTTGCAGGGGTATCTGCTGGATTCTCGGCCAACCTATTTCCTGGACCATTAGATGCGATGATGGTGGGAATTGCGAATGAGACACTCGGTTCATCAGGTATCGACTATCAAATGAGTGTCACTGCCAATTGGTATTTTTTAATCGCATCCACCTTTTTATTAACAATTGTTGGTGCAATTATCACGGACCGATTAGTTGAGCCACGTTTAGGTGAATACCATGGAAGCTATCGGCCAAATAAAGAAGAGTTAACTGAAAGAGAGTTGACTGGTTTAAGAAATGCACTGATTGTCTTTTTAATTTATATAGTTATCATGGCTTTTACAATGTTTGGACCAAACGCTCTTTTCCAAAGCTTTGATGAGTCAACTGGAGCGATGTCTTTAGATTACTTCTTGGGCGATGGTTTATTATTTGCTTTATTTTTACTTTTTAGTTTACCTGGACTAGCTTACGGAGTAACAGTAGGAAAAATAAAAACATCGAGTGATTTTGTAGAAGGAATGACTGAATCCATGAGAACCATGGGAGGCTATATTGTCTTGACATTTTTTGCCTCACAGCTCATAAATTATTTTAATTATTCAAATATGGGAATGATTATGGCCAAGAATGGGGCGGATTTCTTAAAATCGATTCAATTAACAGGACTACCCTTATTAATTGCCTTTATCTTACTCACAGCAATCATCAATCTCTTTATCGGATCAGCTTCAGCTAAATGGACTTTATTATCACCTATTTTTTCACCGATGTTTTATGAAATAGGTATCGCGCCAGAAGCGACATTGGTTGCTTATCGAATAGCAGATTCAGCCACAAACATTATCTCACCTTTAATGAGTTATTTTGCGATGATTCTAGTCTTTATGAAAAAATATGATCGAAATTCTGGAATTGGTACTTTAATTTCAATTATGATTGTTTATTCTGGAATCTTTTTAGTTTCATGGATCCTCTTGTTTAGTCTATGGTTTATGTTGGGACTACCGCTTGGTCCTGGAGCCCAGATTTTACTATAAAGCTAAAAATTGAATGCTAATTATTAATTTATGAATAGATTTAACAGAAGATGATAAGACGAGCGAAAGCTTATCATTTTCTGTTTTCTTTTTCAATCTTAAAAAATAATAAAAGTTCATTAAATCGATAAAATATATTCATTTATCTTTGTTAAAGTAGTTTTATTCTCATATTTACAGAAAAGGAGATGGCAGAAAAGATTTTAATAGTGTTTTATTTTTAAAAAGTAACAGTTAGTAGGAGGAAAATAATGAGTAAGAAAAAAGAATTGGAAGTACAGCATTCAGGGTTATTGGGGTGGATAGAAAGAGTAGGTAATCGACTGCCACACCCCGTTGTTTTATTTATGTCTCTAGCCGGAATCGTTCTTATTATTTCATTTATTATGGCGAGTATGGGGATAGAAGTTAGTTACTTTGATGCTAGTCAGGACGCAGAAGTGACTATTCAAGCGGTATCTTTATTAAATCGAGAAGGAATTAATTACATATTTAATTCTGCTGTAAAAAACTTTACTAATTTTGCACCATTAGGGACTGTCCTTGTAACTATGTTAGGTGTTGGGGTTGCTGAATGGACAGGTTTAATTACGGCAACAATGAAAAAAATATTATCTAATGTCCCAATGTTTTTACTATCGGCAGCTGTTATTTTTGCGGGGATTATGTCGAACATCGCATCATCCGTTGGCTATGTCGTTATTGTTCCTTTAGGAGCCATGATTTTTGCAGCGGCCGGAAGACACCCTTTGGCGGGATTAGCAGCAGCTTTTGCAGGTGTATCAGCAGGCTTTGCAGCAAATTTATTCCCAGGACCGATGGATGCGCTGATGGTGGGAATTTCAAATGAGACGCTAATATCCTCAGGAATCGATTATCAAATGGGAGTTACAGCAAATTGGTACTTTTTAGTGGCATCAACTTTCTTACTCACCATTGTTGGAGCTGTTGTAACGGATCGTTTTATAGAACCACGATTAGGTAAATATACCGGGAGCTATCAAGCAAATGACGAACCATTGACTGCATTAGAAATCAAAGGATTAAAAAATGCATTGATTGTGTTTAGTATTTTTGTGGCTATTATGGCTTATGGAATGTTTGGCTCAAATGCATTATTTAAAACTTTTGATGAAGTACAAGGTGTCATGTCCTTAGATTATTTCTTAGGGGATGGATTATTGTTTGCTTTATTTCTATTATTTAGTTTGCCAGGTTTATCTTACGGAATAACCGTTGGTAAAATTAAAAGTAGTAATGACTTCGTTGAAGGGATGACAGAATCCATGCGGACAATGGCTGGGTATATTGTACTTACCTTTTTTGCATCACAGTTAATTAATTATTTTAACTATTCAAATATTGGAATTATCATGGCAAAAAATGGGGCGGACTTTTTAAAATCTATTCATCTGACAGGCCTTCCATTACTAATAGCTTTTATTTTATTCACTGCTATTATTAACCTATTTATGGGATCAGCTTCAGCAAAGTGGACTTTATTGTCACCTATTTTTTCGCCTATGTTTTATGAGTTACAAATTGCTCCAGAAGCCACTTTAGTCGCTTATCGAATAGCCGATTCAGCAACAAATGTGGTTTCTCCTTTAATGAGTTACTTTGCAATGATTTTAGTCTTTATGAAACAATATGATAAAGAATCAGGAATTGGTACTTTAATTTCCATGATGATTGTTTATTCAATTACTTTTTTGATTTCTTGGGTAATTTTATTTTCAATTTGGTTTGTTTTAGGTTTACCACTTGGACCAGGTGTTCAAATGATCTTATAGAAAACGTAAAAAAAAAAGGAAGTTCTCAGATTAATGAGAACTTCCTTTTTATTTATTTTTTTATTTCGTTCAAACCTTCTGGGAAAATAATACGAGGGGATTTATAAATAATAAAGCCAACAATTATCCCTACAACTATAAAAGTTGCAAGTCCAGCTCCTCCGTTTACGACAAAAGAGTAAAAATAAGGACTCATACCTTCAGGTGCATAAATTCCCCAATAAAAAACACCCGCAATAAAGTGGACAAAATATTTAATAACTACAGCAAAGAGTGTACTCCACACAACGGTAGCCATTGCTTTTTTCCAGTGATTACTCTGAATCCATTTTTTTAACTTATTAGAACCGATCCCTGATAGTCCAGCTACTAAATAAGCAAAAATATATTCCACTAAAACTTGTAATACAGACAACATGGTAAATTTACCTGTTGCAATTTTAATAATCCCCCATAAAAAACCTGAAGTGAGACCTGCTTTTAACCCCCGACGGTAACTCAAAATAACAATGGGAATCATTCCTAATTCTGCTTTGATTGGACCAATACCTTTAGGTAGCAAAGCAATAATAAATGCTAAAGCAGCAAAAATACCTGCTTCAATGAGAATAACTAAATTCTTGTTACTGACATCTTTCATCTTTTTCTCCCTTTCTTCTTTTGAGAAGAAACAAAAAAACCGTATAAATGATATACGGTTCGAAACATTTGAAGGTTAGGATGATCGTCATTCTTTTACAACAAAGTAAGTAGACCGCATCATCTTGGACACTTCCTTTCGCTAGTATAAACTAGATCAAGTTCCGAGGGTCCGCATATCGCATCTCAGCCTTTTTGGCTCCCCTAGTGAATTTATATTAAGACAAGTCTATCATAAGTATTTTTTAAAAAGAAGTCAATGAAAGAGTTTACATCTATTATTATCATTATGATATACTAATATTTAAGTAAAAAGATAACAGTATAATTAATCCAAAAATGGTAAAGTAGGAGAAATGCGAGATGCAAAAAATTATATTAGATGTCGATACGGGTGTGGATGATGCGTTGGCTATTATCTACGGCTTAGAAAGTAAAAAACTTGATTTTTTAGGTATCACAACAGTTAGTGGAAATGTTCCAGTTGAAATGGCAACAA
Organism: Atopostipes sp.; assembly: GCA_029257245.1. Lineage (GTDB taxonomy): Bacteria > Bacillota > Bacilli > Lactobacillales > Carnobacteriaceae_A > Atopostipes. The sequence goes on from JARICH010000052.1 coordinate 13,901, forward strand.
TCAATACACATAAGATTCTTCAGTTGGTCGGACGAAAGGATATTAAGGTGTATCCGGGAGCAAATCGTCCCCTTTTGAGAGAGCCTCATTATGAATATCATGTCCACGGAAGTGATGGAATTGGAAATGCATTAGACACTATTCAAATTGAGGATCTAGAGGAAACAGATTTTGCAGCTGATTTTATTATTGAACAAGCCAAGAAATTTCAAGGGGAATTAACTCTTGTTATGGTCGGTCCTTTAACGAACTTAGCTTTAGCTTTAAGAAAAGAGCCACGACTTGTTGAATGGATAAAAGAAGTCGTGGTAATGGGTGGTTTAGTCTCAGTAGCAGGTATGGGAAATAAGTTACCCAATTCAGAGTTCAATATTTATGCAGATGCTGAAGCAGCTAAGATCGTTATTCATTCGGGATTAGAGCTGACATTAGTTAGTTTAGATGTAACGACTCAGACTTTTATTACAAAAGAAGATATTGAAAGATTAAAAGGCACGAAGTATTATGATTTTGTCTTGAAAAGTACAGAAGTTGTTCGAGAATATGGACTTGTCCAGTATGGTGTGAGTCGTGCAAGTTTACATGACCCCTTAACCATTGGTTACTTATTAGATCGTTCATTTTTAAAGACAGAAAAACATTTTGTTGAAATTGAAACGATGAGTGAATTAAATTATGGACAAACCATTTGTGACTTTAAAAACCATTGGCAGCAAGAAGCAAATGTTCATGTTACTTTAGAAGTGAATGCAGAGGCTTTTGTAGATCATTTTATCAAAACATTGAGAGCTTAGGTAGATTAAATGGAGAGTTTGACTTTAAGTAAACTCTCTATTTTTTTATCCATTATTTGAATAATTAATAGGCTAAGTTTAAAATAAACAAAATGATTGAATAGATTGCGTGGGATAAAGATGGAAAAACATAGAAGAATACAACTGATGGGAACGACAATCGATCTGAAAGTCCGCCATCAAGATGCTGAAAAAACCTTAGACGAACTTGTAGATTTACTTTATTTATATAACAAACGATTCAGTGCGAATGATCCAAGATCTGAATTAGCTCAAGTGAATAAAAATGCAGGCATACAACCGGTAAAAGTTCATCCGGAACTCTATGAATTAATTAAAATAGGAAAAGAACATAGTTTAGCCCCAGATAGTTTTTTAAATATTACGATTGGCCCACTTGTAAAAAGCTGGCGAATTGGTTTCCAAGATGCGCAAAAACCATCGGATAAAATTATCCAAGAAAAATTAGAAATAATTGATCCAGGTCAAGCTGTTTTATCTAAAGACCATGTATATTTAACGAAGAAGGGTATGGCAATTGATTTGGGAGCTTTAGCAAAAGGATATATTGCTGATCGATTAATTGATCATTTAAAATTGGTTAAAGCGGAATCTGCATTAATTAATTTAGGTGGAAACTTAATAACGATGGGACCAGCAATGCAACATAAAGATCATTTTTGGCGAATTGGTATTCAAAATCCTATTAAAAAAAGAGGTCACTCTCAATCCGTATTAAGAATTCGTGATCAGTCAGTTGTTACTTCAGGAATTTATGAAAGATTTTACACTGAAAATGGGAAAACATATCATCACATTTTTAACTCTAAAACGGGTTATCCTATTGAAACAGAGATTGCGAGTTTAACTATTATTTCAAATTTATCAGTAGAAGGTGAGATTTGGACAAGCCGTCTATTTGGTCAATCGAGAGCGGAGATCATTACGCAATTGAATGAGCTTTCTGGTATAGAAGGAATAGTAATTGACCAGAAGGGTAAAGTATATTATTCAGAAGGTGTCAATCAGTTACTTCTCTAATATCTATTGAAATTTATAAAAATAAGCATGTAAAAAGAAAGGAATTTTTAGATGAAGAACCTTATTGCAATAGTTGGAACCAATTCAGATGAATCAACCAATCGGCAATTATTAAAATACATTGCGAAACATTTTCAAGAGGAAGCCAATATCGAGTTAATGGAAATTAGAGAATTACCATTTTTTAATAAGCCTGATAATTACGAAGTATTACCTGAAATCCAAGAACTAGCAGATAAAATAGAGCGGGCGGATGGCGTAATTATTAGCACACCCGAATACGATCATTCTGTCCCGGCTTCTTTACTCAATGCTTTAGCCTGGTTGTCTTATAAAACTTTTCCATTTGTAGATAAACCAGTAATGATTGTTGGGGCATCCTATGGTACCTTAGGCTCATCTAGAGCTCAACCTCATCTGAGACAAATTTTAGATTCACCTGAATTGAGAGCACGAACCATGCCAAGTAGTGAATTTTTATTAGGACATTCGTTAGAAGCTTTTGATGAAGAAGGAAATCTGGTTGATCCAGAAAAAGTATCAGAACTTGAACATATATTTAACGAATTTATGATCTTCATTGATTTAATGAAGCAATTACCAACGGATCGTGTAGGACATAAAATGTCAGCAGAGAAATTTTCTTGGGAGAAACTTAAATAGGAGGAAGTAAATAAATGAAATTAGTTGGATTAGTAGGTTCAAATGCAGAATATTCATATAATCGAATGTTATTAGAATTTATTTCGAAAGAATTTACCGATTTATTTGACTTTGAATTGTTAGAAATTGATCAATTACCACTTTTTAATCAAAGTGATGATCAAACACAATCAGAGCCTGTACAATCGATAAGCCGTAAAATACTAGCTGCAGATGGAGTGATTATTGCCACACCTGAACATAATCGTACCATTCCACCTGCATTAAAGAGTGCGATTGAATGGTTATCATATAAAATCCATCCAATGGAAGATAAACCAGTGTTAGTGATGGGAGCTTCTTATTATGACCAAGGAACTTCACGTTCACAGTTACACTTACGCCAAATTCTAGAATCTCCAGGAGTAGGTGCTTACACATTTCCGGGTAACGAATTTTTATTAGGGGAAGTGAAAGATGCCTTTGACAATAATGGAATGATTAAAGATCAGAAAACTGTTGCCTTTTTAAGAAATCTGTTGCTGAAATTTATACGCTTTGTAGAAGTCATTGCCTCTTTTGAAGAAGTTGATCAAGAATCATTACCAGCTGAAGATTTAAATGCAACAGGCTCGATCGAAACGACTATAGAAGGTATCGATAAGGATGCAGAAGATTGGGTGGAACAAGCAGCTGAGAAAGTAGAAGCAGTTGAAGGAGATACTTATGTCAAACTCGACCGCGGTATTTTAACTGTTGATCAGTTGAACTCTTTCTTGAATTCTATGCCAATGGAATTAACCTATGCCGATTCAAACAACCAATTCTTATATTATAATCACCACAAAGATGGCGAGGATATGTTAGCCGACCGTTATCCAAGACAAGTAGGAAGCCCATTAGCTAGTTGTCACCCTGAGCGAACTTATAATAACGTTGAATGGGTCATTCAACAATTACGTTCTGGAAAATTAGATGTCTTTAAAATTCATGTTCCTACTCATGGGCCTAATAAATATGTCGTTCATAATTACGCAGCAATGAAAGATAAAGATGGAAATTATGTAGGAATTAATGAATATGTATTAGATTTAAAGCCAACGATTGATTGGTACTTAAAGCAAACCAACCAAGAATTAGTTGGAGGACCAGAGGACAGCGTCGATGCTGTGTCAGGCGCGACTGAGAAATCAGAATCTGGAGACACTGATGAAGTCGATGGAGTTTCAGGCGCATCAATGAGCAGTTAATTAGAAATCGAGTAAAAAGGGCTCTTTTGAGCTCTTTTTTAAATAAAGTATGTGAAGTACAATACAAGGCTAATAGTTTACACTGGTAAACTAGAGGGTTATACTTTATAGAGTAAATAAAGAAAAGGGGTTTTTAAATGAAATATATTATTGTTGGAACATCTCATTTTGGATTTGAAGCAGTGGAGACCATTTTAGAAGCGGAATCTGAGGCTGAAATACATTTATTTGAGCGTGGGGACAAAGCATCTTTTATGAGTTGTGGTGCTCAGTCTTACTTATTGGGGATTGCAAAATCTGCAGATGAGTTGCATTATGCAAATGAAGAATCATACCAGAAACAAGGAATTAATATTCATTTAAATAGTGACGTTATTGATATCGATACAAATGAGAAAACGATTACTGTTAAAACAGATAATGGAGAAAGTGAAGAAACTTACGATAAGTTACTTCTTTCGCCAGGTGGTTATGCGCCAGAATTAAATATTCCAGGAAAAGATTTAAAACATGTTTATACATTCCGTGGAAGAGATGATGCAGAAATCGTTAAAGATCGCATGTCAGATGCGAAAAAAGTAGTCGTTATTGGTGGAGGGTACATAGGAGTTGAAGTAGCTGAAGCATTTACAGAAAATGGCCAAGATGTTACTTTAATTGATGCGGTTGATCGTTTCTTACCAACTTATTTAGATGAAGAATTCTATCCAAGTCTGAGTGGAGAAGCAAAAGCTAAAGGGTTAAAAATTCAGACGAATGAATTTGTGAAAGAAATTAAGAGCGAAGATGGTGAAATTCAATCCGTAGTGACGGATCAAGGTGAATACGAAGCAGACACAGTAATTATGGCTGTAGGAGTGAAACCAAACACTTCATGGTTAGAAGGTGTGATTGAATTAGATGAAGATGGATTTGTTGATGTGAATGACTACCTAGAAACATCAGCAGAAGATGTATATGCAGGAGGAGACGCAACTTTAATTCCTTTCCATGCCACAGGTAAAAAGCAAAATGTCGCACTAGCTACCAATGCTCGTAAGCAAGGTGTCACAGCAGCGAAAAATGCAATGGGTGATAGAGTAGAAGTTCCAGCTGTTAATGGAACATCAGGTCTTGCATTCTTTGATTTAAAATTTGCGACAACAGGTTTAAACGACTCAAACTGTGAGAACTATGATGGTGAAGTAAAAACTTTCTATACCGAAGAAAGAGTACGACCTTCATTTATGCGTGATGGGGATATTAAAGTTGAAATGAAAATATTCTATGATGGAGAAACAGAAATCATTTTAGGAGCCCAATTCTTATCAACGGAAGATATTACACAAGCTGCAAATACACTTTCATTAGCTATTAGTAACAAAATGACATTGACTGACTTAGGCGAAGCAGATTTCTTCTTCCAACCAGGCTTTAGTCGTCCATGGAACTTCTTAAATGTTCTTGCATTAAAAGCAAAAGGAAAAACATTCGGTTCAACAGAGATGTTATTCTAATTCAATAAAAATTGAATGATAAAAATGACTCCAAAATCTTGGGGTCATTTTTTATTTTTTAGATTGAACCTATTGAAAATACATAAGAATTCAATTATTATAAGTGTTATTGCTTTATTGGAAAGAGGAAGATTAATGAATTTATTTCTATATTACGTTGTGATTGTCGCTTTTTTAGATACTTTTGTTCAACTGCCTATTATTACGCCTTATGCAAGGGAGTTAGGGGCTTCATTTGCTTTGACGGGGGCGATTGTTGCTGTATATTCCTTAACGAATATGATTGGAAATGTTTTTGGAGGTCATTGGATCGATCGTTATGGCCGGAAAAAAATGCTTTACAGTGGAATGCTTGCTGTTTTTGCTATTTTATTACTCTATCCCTTGGCTCAAAACGGATGGCAATTATTTTCAATTCGTTTTATTCATGGACTAGCAGGGGGAGTACTAATTCCAGCAGCTTTTGCTTATATAGGTGATCAATCCGATAAGAGGAAAGAAAAAACAGCTGCCAAACCAATGGCTTATGCTGGTGCAAGTATTGGTTTGGCGGCAATTATTGGACCAGCAATCGGTGGGATAATGGCTGCCCGATCGAAGATAGATTATGTATTTATATTTATTTCCTTTTTATTTTTTCTAACGGCTATTTTAATTATCAATTTTATGGAAGAGTCCTTTGTTTCAACAGACCGTGGGAAATTTAATTTTAAAGATTTTTTACCTTTACTTAAAAACCCATTAATTATGCAAGCTTCCTTAGCAGCTTTTTCATTGATGGTAAGTAATGGAACCTTAGCCTTTGCGTTGCCGTTAAAGGTAGAAGCGATGGGATTAAATACAGAATCTACAGGAATTTTATTAAGTACATTTGGTATTGTTGCATTAATTGTATTTTTAACCCCATTAAATCAGATTTATGATCGTTTTAAACCCATTCAATTAATCATCACAGGTTTCGTTTTTATCAGTATCTCCCTTTTATTTTTAAGTAATGTGAATACTTTTGCTACTAGTTTTATCGCTATGACTTTTTATGGACTAGGTTTTTCTTTTATTTTTCCATCAATGAATCAAATTGTCAAAGAAGCTTCTACTCAAGTGAATCGTGGAAAGGCTTATGGTATCTTTTATGCTTTCTTTTCACTTGGAGCAGTTACAGGTTCAACCTTATCCGGAATTGTAGCAGAATATATTGGTTATCCTTTTGTTTTTGGAGCAGTAATCATGTTCATCACAGCCGGTAGTTTAATGAGAATAGCTCAAATAAAAGAAGTCTAGGCTAGATCTTTTTCAGGATGAATTTTAAAAATAATAAGCTTATGACTTAGTAAAAGAAGACATCTTTGTTACTCTTAAATAGATAAAAGATGAAGGAGCGATTCAATGAAGGTTTTAATTTTTGGTGCAAACGGGCAAATTGGACAACATTTAATTGATGAGATGAAAAGCGAGGGGCTACACGAACCAGTAGCTTTTGTGCGAAAACAAGAACAGTTAGAAAATTTCAAAAATAAAGGGATTCAAGCTCGCTTAGGGGATTTAGAAGCGAGTATAGACGAGATAGCTAATGAAATGACAGAAATAGATGCGATTATCTTTACCGCTGGATCAGGTGGAGCAACGGGTGATGATAAAACCTTGCTGATTGATTTGGATGGAGCAGTAAAAGTTATGGAAGCAGCTAAAAAAACGGATATTGAACGTTTTTTAATTGTTAGTGCTTTTGGTGCAGAAAGTCGAGAACGTTGGAGTGAAGAACTAAAACCTTATTATGTAGCAAAGCATTTTGCTGATGAATGGTTAAAAAATATGGATTTAAATTATACCATCGTCCGTCCAGGTATGCTCACAAATGATTCATCCATTGGAAAAGTCCTGATTAAAGAAAACATAAAAGAGAATGACCCAATGACTATTCCTAGAGTAGATGTAGCAAAAGTTCTATTAGCTAGCATAGAAAACGAGAATACTTATCGTAAAAGCTTTGATTTACTAACTGGAAAAGATTCGATTAAAAATGCATTAGAAAAAATATCTTCTATAAACTAATCTTTCGATAAATAGGAATATTTTTAATAGAATGACAGCATAAGTTGTTTCAACTTTGATTTTATGAGAAAAATTAATGATAAATTAATAATAAATGTGCGTAAAATAATAAAAGATAAAACCTTGATTCTTGTCTTGATATAAGACTTGGTCAGGGTTTTTTTGATTCCCTTTTTTTAAAAAAATAATCGTAAATTTAAACAATTCTAATAAATCTCTCATTTTAGCTTGCTTAAATGAGAATCCTATGATAATATTTAGACATCTTAAAGGGAGGGTATAATATATGAAAAAATTTATAAAGAAATTTGGAATATTATCCTTAGCTGGACTATTCTTATTATCAGCTTGTGGATCAGATGGAGATGGTAATGAGGGTGCAAACGGAGATGGCGAGTCAACCGTTCTAAAAGTGGCTAATGGGGCTGACCCTGTTACTTTTGATATTCAAGCGACAAACGATCAGGCGACCACTCGAGTAGCCAAACAAATTTATGAGACCTTAATTGAACAAACACCCGATTTAGAATTAGAACCTGCACTTGCAACAGAGTGGGAAGAAGTAGAGGAAAATCTTTACGAATTTAAGCTAAGAGATGATGTTACATTCCATAATGGTGAACCATTTACAGCAAATGACGTTGAGTTTACTTTACGTCGTGCGGTCGAATCACCGACAATTGGTCATATTGTTGATTCAATTGATCCAGATACAATCGAAGTAATTGATGATTATACCATTCGTGTGGGAACCAATGATACATTTGGTCCTTTCTTAACACACTTAGCCCACCCAGCGGTAGCTATTTTAAATGAAAAAGCTGTTGAAGATGCGGGAGAAGATTATGGAGTAACAGAAGTAGTTGGTACTGGGCCCTTTGTATTCGATGAATGGATAACTGGTTCAAGTGTTACAGCAAATCGTTATGAAGATTATTGGGGAGATGCTCCAGGTGTTGACCGTATTGAATTTTCAACGATTGCAGATCCAAGTGTTCGTTTAATTGAACTAGAGAGTGGATCAGTTGATATTGCTTACGATATTTCACCATCAGATATTTCAGCAGTTGAGGAGAGCGATGAATTAACATTGTTAAATACTCCAAACTTAGGCTCTGAATATTTAGGTTTAAATATGAAAAATGATACACCTTTACAAGATTTAAGAGTTCGTCAAGCCATTGCTCATGCAGTTGACGTTGAATCAATTATCGATACTGTCTACATGGGTGTTGGAGAACAAATGTCAGGACCAATTAACGAATTAGTCTTTGGTTTTAATGACTCATTAGAACCAATTGAATATGATGTTGACACAGCGAAAGACTTATTAGCTGAAGCTGGTTATCCTGATGGTGGATTTACTTTAACGCTGAATGTTGGAGACAATAGTCAAGAACGAATTCGAGTTTCACAAGTTGTTTCTGAAGCTTTAGCAGCGATTGGTATTACGGTTGAAGTTAGCCAAATGGAATGGGGCGCATACCTCGATGCAACAGCTGTTGGAGAAGCTGATATGTTCTTACTTGGATGGACAACTGTTACAACCGATGCGGACTATGGATTATATCCATTATTCCACTCAAATAGTTTCGGAGAATCTGGAAATAGAACCTTCTACGCAAATGACCGTGTAGATGAATTATTAGACTTAGGTCGTTACACAACAGATCAAGAAAGTCGAGTCGATTACTACGAAGAAGTACAAGAAATTATTCATGATGAAGTTCCTTGGGTATTCTTACAAACACGTGAGAACGTAACTGGATTAAGTAATCGAGTCAAAGGATTCGAGCATAACCCTGCAGGAAACTATGACTTAAGCCCTGTAACTCTAGATTAATAAATCAGTAGAATATAGATGAATAAAGGGTCAATTGTTTGGCCCTTTATTTATTAGTAGGAGATGTTTGATTATGTTTCAATATATTTTAAAACGAATATTGTGGCTGATACCTATCTTGTTAGGAGTATCCTTTATCGTCTTTACAATCATGTATCTTTCTCCAGGGGATCCAGTAACCTTAATTCTTGGTGAAGGAGCGAGTGAACAAGCTTATGAAGCATTGCGAATTGAAATGGGTTTAGATCGTTCATTTTTTTGGCAATTTTTCAGCTATATTAAAGGTGTTTTTATTGATCAAGATTTAGGTCGATCTTATGTATCCAATCGAATGGTACTTGACGAAATACTCGTTCGATTACCTAATACAATTAAGTTAGCGAGTTGGAGTATCTTATTTGCTACTTTAGTGGGTATCCCACTAGGTGTCATTTCAGCCACTCGTCCATATACTAAACTTGATAACTTCGTTATGTTTATTTCGTTAATGGGTGTATCGATCCCGACATTTTGGTTTGCTTTATTATTAATTATTTTATTTACTTCCACCTTAGGCTGGTTACCTGCAACTGGATTCACGACTTGGCAACATATGGTGATGCCAGTTTTCGCTTTAGCTACTTCTTCAATGGGAGCAATTGTACGAATTACTCGATCAAGTATGATGGATGTATTGGATCAAGATTATATTCGGACTTCTGAAGCAAAAGGAGTTTCCGATAGAAAGATTATTTTTCAACATGCTTTGCGTAATGCACTAATTCCTGTTGTTACTGTTGTTGGTTTACAGTTTGGTGCCTTACTAGGGGGAGCTGTATTAACAGAAACGATATTTAGTATTAATGGAATTGGAAGTTTGATGGTTAATGCGATTCGAACGCGTGATGCGATGATGGTTCAGGGTGGCGTACTATTTATTGCTTTTCTATTTACTCTTGTTAACTTAGCAGTAGATATTCTTTATGCTTACATTGATCCACGAATTCGATCCCAGTACGATTAAAAGGAGGAATATAAATTGTCTATGGAAAAGAATGAAAAAATGACAGAAGAATTAATTACTATTCCTCAAGGTGCATGGGGAGAAGTTTGGTACTCATTGAAACGAAATCGACGAGCGATTTTGGGCTTAGTTTTTATTGTTATCCTTGTCTTAGTTGCCATTTTTGCAGATTTCATTGCCCCTTATGGGATGAAAGAGCAAAATTTAGCGAATGCGCTGCAATTTCCTAATTCAAGTCACTGGTTAGGGACAGATGATTTGGGACGTGATATTTTAAGTCGTATTATTTATGGGACCCGAATTTCTTTGACTGTTGGGGTTAGTGCAGTAGCTTTTGCCTTGGTTATTGGTGGGTCTTTGGGTATTATTGCGGGTTATTATCAAGGTAAATTAGACACATTGATTATGCGTTTTGTAGATGTATTATTATCCATCCCGTCTATTTTATTAGCCATTGCGATCGTCGCATCATTAGGTTCAAGTTTAAGAAACTTAATCATTGCGATTGGAATTGCCAATATTCCTGTATTTGCGAGAGTAATCCGTTCTGGTGTTATTTCGATTAAAGAACAAGAATTTATTGAAGCGAGTAAAGCCTTGGGAGCTAATGACTTACGAATTATTTTTAAACATATTGTTCCTAACATCATGTCACCGATCATTGTTCAATCCTCAACAGGAATTGCGACAGCTATCTTATCCGCTGTTGGTTTAGGTTTTATTGGGCTCGGCTTAGAAGCTTCAGTGGCCGAATGGGGAACCATGTTGAACTCTGGACGTGGTTATATTCGAACCCATTATTATTTAACCTTATACCCGGGCTTGATTATTATGTTGACCGTTCTATCCTTTAACTTACTAGGTGATGGACTACGAGATGCATTTGATCCTAAAATGAGAGAGAGGTAATCCTTTAATGAAAAAATTAATGAGTATTCGTAATTTACAGAAGTATTTTCCAGTGAAGAGGCCAGGTTTATTTCAATTTGGAACAGACTATGTTAAAGCCAATAAGGATATCTCGGTTGATATCTATGAAGGGGAAACCTTGGGCATTGTAGGAGAAAGTGGTTGTGGGAAATCAACCTTTGGACGGACAATAATCCAATTGCACGAGCAAACAGCTGGTTCTACTCTTTATTATGGTGAAACGATTGAGAATTTCATGCCTGCTTATGTACGAGAAGTTTATCGAAATTTATCTAAAATATCCGATCGTTATGACCAAGATTTAAATAAAATTGAATCCATGGAAATTCAGTTAGAATATCTAGAGGCTGAGGAGAAAGAAAAAGCCTTTGAAACATTACGTCTTAAAAAGATTGATTTTGAAAACACTTATGGAAATACACTTCGTTTGGTCGGAGGACTTGTGGCTCATGAGGACCTAAAGGTCGTGCAATCTGCTTTATTAAATCGTTATGAAAAAGCGGCTAGTGTAGCAAAGCATAAACGTGAACTAGATTTTGAACAGAAAAAGCAAAAAATGCATGGTGATTATGATGAAAGTAAGATTGAGCGTTTAGTGAAATCTTTGAATGCTGAAGAAAAAGTACTGGCAGAAGCAAGTATGGAAATTGAGCGATTAAAAGAACCTCTGAAAGGTGATTCTAAATTTGAGCGCTATGAAAATTATTTAGATGAAGGCATTGATTTAGCGGCTTTAACAAAAGGTGAACTTTCAATCTTAAGAAAAGACTTGCAGATTATTTTTCAAGATCCTTATTCATCCTTAGATCCTCGCTTAACTGTAGGTGATATTATTGGAGAAGGGCTTTTAATTCATAAGTTCTTTAAAACTAAAAGAGATCCTGGCTATCAAGAATATATTTTAGATATTATGGATAAATGTGGTTTGGAAGCAGAGCATATTCATCGGTATCCGCACGAGTTTTCAGGTGGTCAACGACAACGAGTAGGAATTGCGCGAGCATTAGCAGTTCAACCGAAATTTATCGTAGCGGATGAAGCAGTGTCGGCCCTTGATGTATCGATTCAATCACAGATTATTAATTTGTTACTTGATTTAGCTGAAAAAGATAATTTAACCTACCTATTTATTACACACGATTTAGGTGTTGTCCGCTTTATCTCGGACCGAATTGGTGTCATGTATTTTGGGCATTTAGTTGAATTAGGGCCGGCAGAAGAAGTTTTTAACAATCCAGTTCATCCTTACACCAAAAAGTTAATTAACGCGATTCCATCAATGGAAGCAGACGAGGACTCGCTTATAAATGTTGATGAAAAATATGAGGACTTTGAGTTCAAGTATGACATTGAGGGGCAAGAAGATCCGGATTGGATTGAGTGGGCACCCAATCATTTTGTAGCAACTACATTAAATGATCGAGAAGCCTATTATGCCATGAGAGAGGAGCAGACTGATGACTTTATTGGAAGTAGATAATTTACACACTTATTTTGATACACGACGTGGGACAGTAAAAGCTGTGAATGGTGTTAGCTTTTCATTAGAGGAAGGACGCACTCTCGGCATTGTAGGGGAAAGTGGAAGTGGGAAAAGTCAAACGGCTATGTCGATCTTAAAGCTTTTTCAAAAGAACCAACGAATTGCAGATGGGACGATTTATTTTGAAGGAAAAGAAATATCTTCTTTTTCTAAAAAAGAAATGTTGGATATTCGTGGAAATGAGATCTCCATGATTTTCCAAGAACCAATGACAAGCTTAAATCCTGTGTTTACTGTGAAATACCAGTTAGTTGAAGCTTTGCAATTGCACGAAGATTTGAATAATAAAGAAGCAGTAAAACGTGCCTACGAGTTACTGAAAGATGTAAAGATTCCTAATCCTGATCGAGTGATTAAACAGTATCCTCATCAATTATCAGGTGGAATGAGTCAACGAGTGATGATTGCTATGGCTTTGGCTTGTAGTCCTAAATTATTAATTGCGGATGAACCGACGACAGCTTTAGATGTTATTATTCAAGCAGAAATTTTAAAACTAATGAATGATTTAAAATCAGAATTTAAGACAAGTATTTTATTCATTAGTCATGATTTAGGAGTCGTTAGTCAAATGGCTGATGATGTAATAGTTATGTATGGAGGGAAAGTTGTTGAGAGTGCACCGATTAAAGATATTTTTAAAAATGCCCAACATCCTTATACAAAACGATTAATGGCAGCTTTCTTACGAACAGATATTAAAAACAGAGGAAAAGATGAAAAGGTTGATCTATTTAGTAGTGAGAACCAAATCTTTGATTTCTCGAACTTTAGAGAAAATGCAGATGCTGA
>JARICH010000024.1 GCA_029257245.1 Atopostipes sp.
TTTTTCTCTAGTTTTTCAGTAACACCATTATATTTAAAAGTAAGTATATCTTCTTTATCTTCATATTCTTCCAAATCATACATTTGGCCAGTTTCATCAGCCTCTATTTCTTCCGTTTCTTCTTTTGAAGAAACATAAACTTTCTTCTTAAAAGGATCTACCATATAGAACTTGATTTCATTCGTCTCATCTACGTCCTCAGCGACATTATTAACATTGTTTAAAGAGTAGGAATACGGATCACCTTCCGCAAAACTTGATCCTGAACTACACGCGGACATAACCAAAATCATTCCCATTAAAATAAAAATAATAGCAAAGCTTCTTAATTTTTTAAACATTTGTCTCTCTCCTTTATATTTTTAAAAATAGTAACACATATTTTCGCAAATCAATATAAATTCTCATATTAGACAATAACTTTAAGTGAGTTTTACTTAATTCTTATTATGACAAACTCACTTCCTATTTTTATTCAATCTTAACTATTGATTATCCAAATCGACTCTCTTCTCGAGCTTGCAATGACTATGTTATCTTAATCATTTCGATAGACCATCATGCTAGAATTACATGTTGGGATAGGAATGGTTATATTGATTGCTTGACCCGACACTAATCACCAGCTATAATGCAACTGCTTTTTCTAAGAATGGATCGGAGTGAAGAGACCTTTTTACCGTGGGTCCTACTTTTAACTTTCCGCTGAAAAATAAAATTTACTGGCAACAATTTTTTCTTTGATTTTCTTTTCGTGTTGCCAATAAAGATTATCCCTCATTTCCCATGGAGTAAATGATTCATATTACTTTATTTATTGAGATCACTACTTGTACTAGTTCCTTGTGATAATAATATGTTCATAGATCGGGTTATTTCATTAAGATTGAATTCTCCAATAGTCAGTTGGCAAAGAATTTGTATTAATAAATTCCATTGAAGGATTACTTTCCTTAGTTATTTCTTGATCCTTTTATCTTTTCATCGATTATTTTCCCATCTTTAATAATTGTGGCTTCCGCCAAGACAGAATTTTCTTCTACTAGGTCTTTCATCAAAATCTCTAAATAATTCACAAGTTCTTTACTAATCGATCGACTCACCGAATGACTAAAAATAGTCGGCGTATGGTTCACCACATAGTGAATCACCCCATCAACTTCGTAGGTCGGGTCGGTGAAAAAGGTTGGTTTACTCGTTTCAATCGCACCGTCTTCATCGGCACTAATATCCACGATCATTGCCGGCAAATTGAATTTTTTCAGATCCTCTCGATAAATCAAATGGTCGTCTCGACTTTTATCCCAGAGGACTCCATTGACCAAGAGATCGAATTCTCCAAGTTCGTCCGCTAAATTTTCGACAGTCTTTCGATTGTATATTTTAACCTCTGCTCCTAAAGCACTCAGTATTTTGTATGCGCCCATAGAAACATTCCCTCGCCCAATCAGTGCAACTTTAGTTTCCTCAGGCAGCTTCCCAAATAAAGTATAAGCATGAAGAATCGCTGCTTCACCCGCAATTAAGTTATTTTTCCAAAAGACATGGCGACCGCGGTCAAACATATCTTCCCAAGCAATAGCGGTTAATTCCTTTTTAACTAGTAAGTCAACCAGTTCTTGATTATTTTCAGCATGCACCCAACCGAAGATGGTCTGGTTGGCTTTTAAATCGGCTAAATAATCTGCGCGCCCGATTTTCAAGTCACAAATGATGTCTTGCTTAAGCGCTTCTGCGCGCGGAACAATTTTTACCCCCATTTCTTCATAAGCTGCATCTGAAATTGATAAGGCTTCACCATAGCCTTCTTCAAAATAAAGTGCGGAAGAATGACTGAACTCTTTTAAATCCGCTGGCAAAATCGCTCGTCGGTCTTCATTTTCTAATTCACTTTTGACAAATCCAATGGTTTTCATCAATTTTCCTCCTTAGAATTTGTTTGACTATCTGCCACAATTGCTTGGACCGAACGCTGTACCCCTTCAGAGATAATATCAATCGAGTTATTCCCAAATTGAATGCCAGAAATCAACGGTCCATGTACTTTCAAGCGGTCGATGACACCATATTTCTGGCTGACAGCACTTAAAGTTGGCACAGTTACTTGCACGCCACCAAAGCGTTCCGACTGAAGAATACGTTTATTTAAAAGGTCACGAAGTAAGGCTTTACGCTCGGTTTTAAAACTGACTGCTAAATCGGTTCCAGCTGCGTTGACAATATAATCAGTCCTTTGATCTTTCTGATTTTCTAATATCCAACGGAAAGAATCTTCACTAGGGACAATATCCACTAAATCAGAATAGACTTTAATTTTATCTTTCTCCCAGCGGTCCACTAAAATCTCACCAGATTCTTTGGGGAAAGAGCTGCGTACTTTATCCCAAATTTGCCCGTATTCTTCTAAAAAGTAATTTTTATCTGCATCGGTTAAGGACATCCACATCTCGGTCAACATGCGATCCAGTCCTAAAATCAAGGTTTGAATGACTCCAATTTTATGTTCCTCTTCCAAGTCCTGTTGAATCGTGTCCTTCGCGCCAAAGGCTTGATTGTGGAACCATTTAGCTTCAATTTCAACCCCTTGGACCGCGACTTCTTTTTTAAACCAATCAAAGTAAGTGCTTAAGGGAATAAAGCCATTATTTTTAGCTTGTTCCTTTTGAATATTTTCTGGAGTAAAGTACTGGTATTCATAGTCAATGGTTTCACCGCGAACCGTTTTAAAACGACCGGATGGCGAATAGAAAGATAAGTGAAGGTCTGGTCGACGAGCGTCTAGATAACGCAAAATATCAATACTTGTTAGCCCGGTACCTAAAACTCCTACACGAACTCCCTTTGGAATTTCTGCTAATTGTTGGTCAATTGGGAAAGGATCGAGGATAAAGTGCGGATGGTCCGCTAAATCATAATAATCTGCATAAGGAGCATTGCCGATGGCGATATGGACCGCATCATAAATTCCCTCATGAGAAGCAGATTGTACACGGAACTGACCATTTTTTAAGTAGTCAATCGTTTCTACTTTTTCTTTTACCGTTTCGGCCTGTGATTTCTCTAGCCAAATTTCCATCCGCTCATGCATATACTGTCCGAATAAAGCCCGCGGGTAATAGCCGTAACGCGCATTAGTCTCATCATGATTTTCCCTTAACCAATCAACAAAATCATCTGGCTTCTCGGGAATAATGGTTGCCAAACCGGCTGGCTGATTTAAAATTAAAATATCATCTTCCTGCTGATAAGGTTCCCCACGACCAAAAGTCCTTGCATCCCCGAAAGCGGTAATTTCAATTTCAGGGTTTATTGCCTGTTGGCGGGTCCACTCGCGCAAGGCACTCACCCCCGCAATTCCCATACCCACAATTGCTATCTTCTTCAATTCCTTCGTCATCTGCCTACTCCTTCACAACAATTTTTATTTCTATTAAAGCTTACTTTTTAAAGTTTTCTGAATTTCATTCGTTTCATATCAAACAGGTTAAACAATAGACTAATTTAAAAAACATCCCATTATTTACCTAAGCTTCATTTTAAAGGTTTTTTTAGAAAAACAAAATGAAAGCAAACTGATCGACCAAAAAACTTTAATTTAATAAAAAAAGCGTAAACCTAATGATTAGGTTTACGCTTTTTTCTACTTATTTTACATTTGTTACCATGCCTAGATAGAAATAACCTTAAATAAAAGAGGATGTAGCTGAATCGATTGGACTCAGCTGCACATTCTGCTTACTTTATTCTTTTTTATTTTCTTGTTTGGTAATCCGGATTTTTTCGATTCGATTTTTATCGAATTTTTCAACGGTAAAGATTAAATCTTGGTAATGTATTTTTTCAAATTCATTCGGAAAGCGTCCGATAATCCCGAGCACAAAACCGGCGATGGTATCAAATTCGTCTGATTCAAGTTCGGTCCCCATCAATTCATTTACTTCTTCAATTTCAGTATTTCCATTTAATACATACTCGTTATCTTTTATTTTTTTAAAGCTGCGAATGAAGCTGTCGTACTCATCTTCGATATCCCCAACAATTTGTTCGACCAGGTCTTCGAGGGTAACAATTCCTTCGGTTCCACCGTATTCATCCACTACAATAGCCATCGGAATCCGCTCACTTTTCATTTTTTGGAACAAGTCTTTAATCG
>JARICH010000033.1 GCA_029257245.1 Atopostipes sp.
AAAAGGCAAAGGTAAAGTGACTTTTCACTCTCCTTTGCCTTTTTTATGCAGATAGTAAATCTTACCAGACGAAGATATTTCAAAAAAACATTATATGATGTAAAACAATATTTTCTATATCTTTTTAGAAATTATTTTAATTTTTATAATTAACTCATTATATTCACTTGTCTTGTCCCCGTTGATAAGGAGTGCTAAGATATGCTCAAGATATAGTATATTAATTTCTGATACTAAAATGAATGTGCGGAAAGGATGATGGTGAAATGAATGAAGAAGAGTTAAATCAAGAATTAGATCGAATCGCTAATAAAATTATAAAACTGACTGCCGACTATGAGTTTGATTTTGCAAAAATTTTCTCTAAATCTTTTATGCTACATTATACCAATGCGAGTTCAATTGAAAATTTTCTACTGAATAGTCCTTTTGAGATTGCCTCGCCAGAAGAATTGGCCGACTTAGCTAAAGGTGCCCTCGATTCCTATGTCTTTGAAAATACTCCTTTCCCTAGTTGGGAAGCCATGTATCAAAGGGCAGCAAACAACTATTTAGCGAAGCGTTTAGGATTAGCTTAGGAAAGCAAAAAAAGCAATCAGGAGCTTTCATAAACTCCTGATTGCTTTTTATATACAAATGAATTAATTTTCGTCGTCACTGACCATATAGATAAGTAAGCCAATCACGAGGAAAAGTGCTGAAAAGACACCTAAACCAAAAAGAAAGCGTTCTTTCGGTTCAGCTTCTGCATAGGCTTTCTCTGCTTTACCTTTCAGTTCCAATGGCTTCATATCAGAGACTTCACCGGCTTTCTCTTTGACTGATCCAACAAATTTATCGGTCATATCGTGAGTCTGATCTTGGATATCAGCAACCATACCATGAGCTTTACCTTTCGTTTGACGTGCTTTACCTTTTAATTCTAAGGCTTTATCATCTGTTAACACACCTTGTGCTTCCATAATAGTACCAGCTAACTTGTCTTTCACTTCTTGTTTTTTATTTTTATTCATCTCAACCACCCTTTTTTATTTAGTATTTACCCTTCATTTTTCCTAAATCTATTTTACCATAAAGAAAGTAAAAGCCGAAAACGATATCAACTTTTTATCAAAAAAAGATGAAGTATTTGCATACTCCATCCTTCTCTTTTTTTGAATTATTCTTTTTTGATCAATTCATCATCATCTTTTGCAAAACTAAAAGCAATGAGTGTGGCTGCAACAACGAGATAAGCAATCACAAATTGTGGATCATGCATAAAAGTTAACTGTGGCGCATGAATAAAGCCTAAGGCAGCCATTAAAGCAGCAATTAAACTTGTAATCGCAGCATTTTTATACTGGTTATCGATGATGTAAACCAAAATTGCACCAAAGATAATCGCAGTAAACATGGCTCCTTGTCCTAATGCTACGACAGATGGAGAAACCGCATCTAAAGCATCTGGTGCAGCACCGGCAAATTTAGTCGAAAGATAATTCGCTAGATAAGGAAACATCGCTAAGATGGCTGCTGGGTAATGTTTTTCTGGAATAGATGAGAAAGTTTGAGCAACCATCGAAATTCCAACGAAAACAAGAACCGGTGCGACAACTTGCAATGGAATAATTGCGGCCATCGCAGCAATGACTCCAAAAGTAGAGGCAACAAAGAAAACAATTCCGTTTAGAATAGAATATCCGCGTCCTCCACCTAACCATTTTGAACTAACTGAAGCTAGATAAACTGTGGTTGGAAAAACTCCACCAAAAAAAGTTCCAATAATTGTTCCGAACCCATCAACTAACTGTGCTTCTCGCACGTCATAAGCATCACCAGCGGCATCCATCGCCTCTACGTTATTCATGGTTTCAATAAAGTTATAGACAGAAATTGGAATTAAAGCTGCCAGTAGACCGATCATTGGGCCGAATAAAAGCTTGAAGCCTTTAATAAATCCAAGGGTTGGTAATGGGAGGTAGACTCCAACATGACTCATCCCCTCACCAATTGCAGAAATGTCAGCAGTTTTAGTTACATAAGCTAGTACTGTTCCAATAATAATGGCAAATAATGAAGCAGGAATTTTAAAGGGCATTTTCTTTTGTGCCAACAGCCCAACGAAAATAATAATCATAACAAACATTCCGATGACTGGTGCTTCAAAAGTATGGAAAAACATTTGACCAGCAATAACCGAAAAAGCAACTCCAGCTAAAGCTCCTAACATAGCGGCACGTGGTAATTTATTGATTAACCAAGGACCAATAATGGATCCTAGCATCTCAATCGAACCAGCTAAGAATGCAGCGGCCATTGCGATAGTAATCGCTACATCAGGATCACCTGTTATATCAAGGGCTGGTTTTAAGACTCCGAATAAGAAAATAAACATTGGTGGAGTTGAGATTCCATAAGCTAAAGCCGTCACATCGGTTCGATTTTCTTTAATAGCTAATTTCTTCGCCATATGAGCATAATAAAGGTTTCCGAATAAAACACTAATCGCTGCCCCTGGAATGACCATCCCGTAAACAATTCGGGTGGGATAACCCATTCCTAACATCGTGATGGCAATCACCACAAAGTTTGCTAAGTTATTTTGAAATAACGAGAAAAAAGCATCGATATCTTCTTTCTTAAATAATGGATAGTTGACTGTATTAATATTTGCTCCTCCTTTTGTTTTAAAACGATAACTTATTTATTAGTTTTCAATCTATAACCGAACGTTATATACTAAAGTCAAGCTATTGTTCAGAATAATATGCTTTTATTATAACTGAATCAAAACAATAAGCAATAGTATTTTAAAAAAACCTATTTTTTCCGAATAAAAAAGGACAAGCTTGATAAATGCTTGTCCTTCAGAATGAACTTATTTAATTTCTTTTGATTGATTTGATAACCTCTTTTAATGTTAAGCGATTCCCATAATTTAAGGAGCCAAAGCGGTAAATATAAATAGAAATCCCCGCAAATAAAATCACTGTTAAGACCATAATTAAAATGGAAGCGATAACTGAGACCAAAGGAACAGTTGTCATCATATAACGAATCGGCATGGTAAACATGGATACAAATGGAATAAAGGATGTCACACGAATAATCGAATTATCCGGCATATTCATTGCCATGGTTGCCGCAAAGTAAGCAATAATAAATAAATAAGTAATCGGTGCCGTTGACTTCGCTACGTCCTCCACTTTTGAGACTAAACTACCTAGTGATGCATAAATAAAGAGATAAAGCAGATAGCCTAAGATGGAGAATAAAACATAAATAGCCACTGTATCTAAAGCCATCGTGTCTTTCATCAGTTCTAAGAGAAGTTCTGGATAGCTTCCTTTGTTGGCAAAGAAACCAATAACTCCCGCTAGGATAATCGCGCCAATTTGTAGCACACCAGTTAATCCGACAGCTGCTACTTTTCCTAAAATTAAGGTCTTAGGTTTCGTTGAAGTGATTAGCAATTCCATGGTCCGTGAATCTTTCTCTCTAGCCACTGAAGTAGCGACGTTGTTTCCATAAAGTAAAATCAACATGTACATAATAAAGATAATCGCAAAGGCGATAATGGTTCCTGATCCTCCAGTATCACGACCTAAGACGACTTCTTCTACCTCAATCGGCGTGTTAAGAATTTCATAGATTCGCTCGCTATCCATTCCTTCTTGCTCGAAGAGAGTAGTTTCATTGATCCGTTCTAATTGAGCTTCAAATTCCATTTGTTCGTAAGAATCAAGTGAACGGTCATAAGCAATATATTGATACTGATTTAAATCTTCTATTACAAAACCAGTTTCTACTTCTTCATTCTTCACTGCTTCTCGGAGTTCGTCTGCACTCTCATAAGACTCCTCGCCAAAGACACCCCTTAGGAGTTCTTTTAATTCATCGTTCGCATAGACAATTGTATACCCTTCCTCGACTTGTTCAGTCTCTTCTTCCCTATCAAAGTCTTCTTCATCTTCGCCGAAGAAGCCCATAATGGTTGGAATGGATGTGATAACGACAGCAATCACCATCATAATACCTGTTGTAATGAGTAAAGATTTATTCTTTAAGAGGCCGAGTAGTTCAAATTTAAACACTGTTTTAAATTGTTTCATCTTGATTCCCCGCTTTCTGAATAAATATTTCCTGTAAGCTTGGGAGATAGTCCATAAACAAATTAATTTCAATATCTTGGTCTAAGATTTCTCGAATAAAATCTTTTTTCTTTTGATTAGGTAAAAGGTTCAAAATAACATCTTCTCCCTCGACTGTATAACGATAAGAGCGGAGGAAGCTTAAATCCTGTTGATCAACCTCACTGAAACGAATGCGTAAGCGATCTTCACCCATCTCCTCTTTAATCGCTTGTAGATTTCCTTCTAAGACAATTCGACCTTCCTTTATAATGGCAATATCATCACAAAATGATTCGACATAACTCATTTGATGGGAAGAAAAAATAATAATCCGGTCTTCGCGAATATAGTCTAAGAGAGCGTCTTGAAAGATTTTTGAATTCACTGGATCGAGTCCTGAAAAAGGCTCATCCAGTATTAAGATATCTGGCTCACTAATGAAAGCTTGAGTAATTTGGACTTTTTGCTGATTTCCCTTTGAGAGGGTCTCTAAATTTTGATTAAGGTACTGGTCAATCCCAAATTCCTTACTCCAATAGTCCATAGATTCTTCGGCCTGTTGGCGACTCGCCCCACGAAGTTCAGCAAAATAAAGTAACTGTTCTTTTACCTTTACTTTTGCGTACATTCCTCTTTCTTCTGGTAGATAACCGATAAGATGATCAGCAGGTCGAAACTTTTCACCATCTAGTGAAATAGAGCCACTATCACCTTCAAAGACATCCATTAAAATACGCATAGATGTAGTTTTTCCTGCGCCATTTCGACCCAAATAGCCATAAATCTGGCCGGAGTTTACGTGCAGATTGATATCTTTTAAGACTTGGATGCCATTAAAAGATTTGTTTAAGTCTTTTACAATCAGTTGCATATCCATCCCCTTCTATTTCATTATTAAGTTATTTAATTATAACACTTTTGGGTATTCTGTTCAAAATGAATTCATAAAGACTTCTTCAAATTCTTAATGAGAGCAACTATTTAATTTCAATATAAAAAAGCAGCTAAGGAACTTTTTTCCTAGCTGCTAGTTTTTTGAAAAAATCAATTAAAGTTTCATCTCTTTCTCTAGTTCAACAAAATGAATCTCTCTTTCATCTTTAAAGTCTTCAAGAGAGAAACTTTGCAAATTAATATTACTGTGTGTTTTGATGTGGTAAGACAAAGTCTGAGTATCCATTATCGAACTATAAAGAGTTTTATCTGCCCGATTTTCCCTAGGATCCACCACTGAACCAACTGGAATATCAAATTGAGAAAGGATACGGAATCCTTGTAAGATGGCAGGAATACGATCGAGTTCCTTGTCCGTCGTTGAGATAAAATAAGCAGCTCGAACGAAACGAGATGGAGGGGTAAAATCGCCTGGTAAACCCAACATACCAGTCCCTTCACCAAATTGTATGATCTCTTCACCATTAATGGAGCTTGTATCCGTGTTCTCTGCCTTTAAATGAATATAATTTTTTAAATTTTCTCGATGCCATGGAAATTCTGGTGAATTTGTTAAAACACCATAAGGGTTATCATAAGTAACTAATTCACCCTTCTTTGGTTCAAGGACCAGACTATCTCCTTCAGCATCCATAAAAAAGAAATGATTCGCCAAAGCGGGATTGCCTTTGAATTCAGCCAATAAATTCATTTCATTCGCGGCTGCTTTTACTTCAGCAATGTTTTTGCAAGAGGTTAATAAGTAGTCGAAAGCATTAGCTGTGTCCATATTCATTTTCCCATCAACTGCTTCATCCGCAAATGTCGCATAGCCCTGAAAATAGTTTGTTGAACCCATTAAGCCATGTTCATTTATTCCGTCTCCAAAAGATTCAATCTCAAAGAAACCAGTCCCTAAAGTGTTATACTTTGAAGAATAGTCTTTATCAAGGGTCTGGATTTTCTTTTTCCCTTGAGGAATGTATAAAATTTTGTTGTCGAGGGTCAAGGCTAACTCGAGCGTACGGCCAAAAACCTGGCCTTGCTTATAAGCAAATCCAATTGTAGTACACATAATTTACTCCTTCCTCTACTGAATACCTTCTTCGATCAAAGTTCATCAATCGTTCGCACTTGAATTTCAGGCAACAACGCCCGTTCTTCTTCTCGGAAATGCGGTGGAGTGATTAGTTTTTCTCCTAGATTTTCTAAATCTTCATCAATTAACATCCCCGGACCTTCTGTCGCAAATTCAAATAGTATCCCACCGGATTCTCTGAAATAAAGAGATTGGAAATAATTTCGATTCTTGACTTCGGTTGGACGGTAGCCTGCCATTTTTAATTTCTCATGCCAATCTTCGATTTCATCATTTTCTACGGCAAAAGCAATATGGTGAACAGTTCCTACTCCAGGGATTCCTCGACCGGGTGCTCGCTTAGCTAATTCTAAGATTCCTCCGAGTTCGTCATGGATCTTTAAAAGATAATAATCAGGATTTTCATTGATAATTTCATAGCCCATAATCTCAGTGAGTAAATATAAAGTCTCCCTTGGTTTTTTTGAATATAATAAAGAACTTTCGATTCCTATGATGGCTTGGTCACTCTCTACCCCATTGAAAGACCATTCATTCTTCTGTCCTTTATCGGTTTCAATCAATTCTAATTCCAAACCGTCTGGATCATCAAAGGACAGACGACGACGATTAAAACGGGTATACTCTTCTGTTTCAATTCCAAAGTCCTTTAATCGCTTTTTCCAAAAGTCAAAATTTTCTGAACGCAGTCCAAAACCGGCAATTCCCAACTGGCCACTACCAACAATTCCTTGATGGGTAAAATTCATCGGAAAGGTCGTCACAAGTCCGCTAGTCGCATCATGATTTCCATAATATAAATGGTACATAGTCTTGTCATCGTAATTTAAGGTTTTTTTAACCATTCGATAGGCTAATACGGAAGCATAAAAATCAACATCCTGCTGTGCATCGCCTACCATGGATGATATATGGTGTATTCCTTTAGTTTTCATTAATTTTTGCTCCTTTACTTGATTCTCTTCCTTATACTTTATCTCGAATTCGTATCTTATGCCAGAAAAAGCACTTGACTTTTCTTTCTAGCGACTTGTCAATAAAAAGAAAAACGACAATAGGAAAAAAGCAAAAGTGACAGTTCCACCTAATAGGTTAAAAATACTTTGGGCTTTATAATGGTCTTTCAATCCTATCACCATCCATCTATAAGAGATAATTCCAATTAAACCTCCAAGAGTATTCCCAATTAAATCGGTGATATCGCTTGCACCAATCGCAAAGAGATATTGTAGACTTTCAAAGCTTAAACTGACTATAAAAATAGGGATAAGCTTTTTCAAAAAGCTCCATTTTGGTTTGAGCATTGATAAATAAAGACCAAAAGGGGCAAAAATTAAGATATTCAGATAGATCTCTTGATAATCTAACTGATTATCGTAAACAGCTGTTCCTTCTAAAGGAATTAAGTTTAAACTCCGCATCCGATAAATCGCATCAAAAGAAAACTCCATCTTCATTACAATTATCCAAGTCAATAAGAGAAAGTAAATTAAAAATAATAGTTTTGTCATTTGTTTTTCATTTTTCATTGATTAACACCTTGCCTTATTTAATCTCAACTATCTCAATTGTCATTTCTCCGGCGGGGACTTCTATGCTTAATTGATCGCCAACAAGCCGATTTAATAAGGCTTGACCAATAGGTGATTCAACAGATAGTTTATTTTCTAAAGGATCAGATTCAGTCGGGCCAACAAGTGTATACTTTTCAATTGGTCCATCTGGCAGTTCTTTAAAATAAACAGTATCCCCTAATTGAATGTGAGGATCATCTACTGCTTTTGGTGGAAGAATTTCTGCATAGGCCAACATATCTTGAATTTTATTGATTCGTTTTTTTAATAAGGCTTGCTCGTCAAGCATTTGATCGAAGCTTGCATTTTCGGAAAAATCACAAAAGGAGTGGTGTTTTTTAATTTCTTCATTAATTTCTTTCTCTTTTACTTCTTTTAGATAAATAAGTTCTTTTTCGAGCGCTGCTTTACCTTGCTTCGTCATCGGGTAAGTTTTAGTCATTATGTCATCCGCTCCTATTCGTCCTTTTATTATATAACAAGTAGATAAGGATTACTTTAATTTTGTTTTCATTCCTTTGTTTCTTACTATAAATTTTCAATGATTTAGAGTCTTTAAACTATCACAAATAAAAAACTAATGATTAAACTAATATAAACTTAAAAAGGCGAACACTCAAGGTGTCCGCCTTTTTTGATAGCTATTTATTAAAATAATCGAATAAAATGGCACGAACTTTTTCTAAAGGATATTGGCTACCGCCTCGGCCTTCGACATCTTCAATCATCATCGATAAGACAATTTCTGGGTCATCCACATTTAGAGCCACAAACCAGCCATTTTCTTTTCCACTTTCTGTCTGGCTTTGTTTAAATTCAGCAGTCCCTGTTTTACCTGCGAGTTGGATGCCTTCAATTTGTGCGGCTCGACCGGTCCCATTTGGACTTTCAATCACAGCCATCAGGTTATCTAATAAAATTTGTCGATTCTCTTCAGAATAGAGAGTATCTTTCCAAATCTCTGCTTCCTTTTGGACGAGTATTGGTTGCATCATTTTTCCTTCATTGACAACTGAACTATAAACCGATGCGAGATGGAGAGCACTCATCTGAACTTGACCTTGTCCATAGCCAGTATCAGCTAAAAGAATATCAGAATCAATGGTTTCCTCATTTACAATTTGAGAGTTCACAAAAGGATAGTCGAAGTCTAAGTCTTCTTCAAAGCCAAATTCTTTTGCTCCCGCTAAATAGTCTTCGGCATCCACAGCAAGAGCTGCTTGGGCAAAGTAGATGTTGTCAGAATAGATAAAAGCATCCTTTAAATCGACTTGACTAATTTGTGGGCTGACTCGGTTCACTTGGTAATCACCCCAGGAAGAATCTTTCTGCCAGGACTTGCCTTCGATTGGTAATTTTTTGTCCGCTTCGATGGCGCCATTTTCTAAAGCAATGCCCGCGGTCACCAATTTAAAGACCGAACCAGGAGAATAGGCTTTGTTAAAACGGTTATCAAAAGGACTAGCCTCCATTGCTTCCCATTCAGTTCGTAAAGTGTTAGGAGTATAAGTACGGTATAAATTGGGGTCATAACTTGGAAAACTGACTAAAGCAAGAATTTCTCCAGTTATAGGATCTAAGGCAGAGGCTGTCCCGATATCGCCTTCCACTTCAACATAGATTTTCTTTTGTAATTCTGAGTTAATCGTTAAATGTAAGTCTTGTCCATCTGCTGCTTCTCTGCTGGCTAAAGGAATACGCTCGACTTCTTCTCCATCTTCGATTTTAGAAATATAAAGTTCTTTTCCATCAATCGCAGCTAAGTCTTCTTCATAGACTTTTTCCAAACCAGCTTTTCCAATGAGACTCGTTGAGCTGTAGCTTCCAGCATCCCTATCTTCAAGCTCTTCCGCAGTAATCGGATTAATGTAACCAATTAGAGCACCAAAAGCTTCACCGCCAGGATACAAACGATCGTCGACTTCTTGGCTTAATACCCCTTCAATCGCTAAGAGATCAGTAACTAGTTCCTCATCTTCTTTCGCAATTTTAACCACAGGCACAAAAAACTCTGGATCAGTATTTTGGTCTAGTTTCTCTTGAATAGTCGAACCATCAATATCTAAAATCTCTGCCAGAAGATTGACATTATCTTCATCAAAACGAGCTGGATGAATACCAATGGTGTAACGTGGACCATTGGTTGCTAAAGCTTCGCCCGCTTGGTCAAATATTTCCCCACGTTTGGCCGCAAAGGTTTCCACCCGGACTTTGTCTTCCCTTTCCATTTGAGGAAAAATTAAGCTTTCATCCCATTCCACGAAATAATCTTCACCTTCTTTTTGTTCTTCTTTTACTAAAGTCATCTGATAGTCGTCAATCTCAAGTGGAGCAATGGACGTGTCCATGCTCAACCGAAATGAAATCTGGTCTTCTTCGGTTGCTTCTTCAGGCACTTCAATTTGAATGTTTTTTGCATCAATCGCCTCGTAAATTACCTGATAACGCTCCACAAAATCTTCTTCGGTAATTCTTGCTTTTGAATCAGTAGACAATTTACTATACATCGTTTCATAGTCTTGGCCTTCCCAGGCACTTTTGTAATCTTTGAAAGCTACTTCGCTTTGATTTTGCCCACAAGCAGTAAGAAACAGTAGAAAGCTAAAGCTGGTTAAAATTAAATAAATATTTTTATTTTTCATCTTGACTCCCCTTTTGTTTCGATAATTATTTGGATAAAAAAAGAAGTCCTAAGTAATGTGGACTTCTTCTGATAATTTCTCATTATTAAAAGAATAATAAAGCAAAACTAGCGAGAATAGAAATCGTTAGCATAATTTTTGGAAGCATTGGCTGATCACTTGTCGATTTAAAGTAGATAGCTGCCACTCCGATTAAAGCAAAAACAACCGCTAACAGCTTTAGGATGGTGTCGTTACTTGGAAATGACGTGAAAGCAATAAAGGCTAATACGAGTGCAATCGCCAAATTAAGATAATAAAACGAATTTTTTGTATTTGTTTGATATAGGAAATACTGAGCAGTTATAGTAATAATACCCAGTACTCCATAAATAATTAATAATTCTTGCATTGTACATTCTCCTCTAAATAAACGACTTAATAATCAATTCCATGATGGGGACCAATATCTTCTAGCTCAGCTAGATCAAGTAGCTGAGAGACAGTCACCATTTCATAACCTTCATTTTCTAAAGCAGTCAATAGACCAGGCAAAGCATCCGCTGTTGTTGCATGAATATCATGTAATAAGATAATTGCACCTGGGTGCACAGCTGACATGACTCGACTATGAATGGAGTCTACATTACGATATTTCCAATCTAGTGAATCAACCGACCACATAATAATTGGTAAGTCTTTCTCGGCCGCAATCGCTTTGACATTATCATTAAATGCACCGTAAGGTGGACGTAATGACTTTGGTAAGAGGCCAGTCGCTGCTTCCATATTATCATTGGATTGTTGAATTTCGGCTTCAATTTCAGCATAGCTCAATTTCGGTAAAAATTTATGACTCATGGTGTGGTCGGCTAATTCATGCCCTTCATCAGCCACTCGTTTCGCCATTTCAGGATAGTAATCGATTTGGCTCCCTAACATATAGAAGGTAGCTAAGGCATTATGTTCTTTTAATGTATCTAAAACTCTTGGTGTAACTGTCGCATGAGGACCATCATCAAAAGTTATAGCAACATATTTCCCATCGGAATCTAATTGAACGACTTTTTCTGGAATCTCAATGCCCAATTTTTCTGCAAAGATAGGGTTTAAATAATATACAAGTTCGTCCATTGGCACTGCGATCTTAATTGGACCCAAAGCATTTGCTAATAATTCATCTTCAGCAAAATAGAAATAAACAGTCTCTAAGTCCGTATGCAAGTTCCAGCCTTCTGGATTAGAAACTGCTCCTTTGGCTTTGCTTTCATCCACTAAATTAGCAATACCTTCTTCAGATAAAATATGCTCTACAATAATTTCTTGAATTTCATGTAAATTGTCAGGATCTTCTTTTAACTCAAAGAAATCACCAGCATCTAACCGTTCATTTGTATTTAAATCCATCAAAATCGGCAAGTATTGTTTCGATTGATCTTCTTGGTTAAAGACTTGTTCACTGATTAATTCTAAACTATATATTCGATCAGCTAATTTTTTCGTATCCGTTTGAATATTTAAATGAGGCAATAAATGCTTATCTTCAATTGCAGCTAGTTCTTCTTTCTGGTCGTCCACTTTCGAAATAAAATTTGTTTCTTCTGCGTGGGTCCAGTCGCCAATAGTTTGATTGATTTCTTTCTCTTCGACAAGAGCTAGACTAATCGACTCTGTATAATACTTTGCCTCTTTTGTCGTGGTTTTCAGATTCAATCCTGGGTATACCTCAGAAGTATTCGTATCAACGGTCACTTTTGCGGCTTCTAAATGTTGAATAAAAAAATGTGTGGCTCCAAAAGCAATTGACCCGATAATTACGACCATGGATGTCCAAAAGGCAATTTTCCGACGTCTTACTTTTCGATTTTGTTCTTGACGATAGCTGCGTACTCTCATTTTTATCCTGTCCTTTTCTTAAATTTCATAAATCTTCAATGTCTCTAATAGTAACATAGATTCTTCTTTAGTCACACTATTATTAACTAAAAAAATAATCTTATTTTATAGTGGATTCCTTCGTTTTGCTCCTGTTAACTCGGCAGAATTGCATAGCCATTTCTGACAAAAGTAAAGATAATCAACAGACCAAAGAGAACGATACCTGTAACTAATACTTTTTGAATAATTTCTTTTAAACTGGGCTGAACCTTACCTTCTTGGTAAGCATCTAAAATATCATAAAAAACCCAAGCTAATGCAAGGGGAAAAGTAGCGTTTTGATAAACAAAAACATAAGAACTTGCGAAAAGAATGATCAATAGTAACACGACAATAGTCTAGAATGAATCGGATAAACCGAAGCGATTCCATTCCTTTTGAATAAAGAAAGCCGCGGAATTAATAAAAGTCGCAATGAATACCCAAGAAGCATAGAGGGTAAAAGATAAATCGGCAAGACTACGAATAAATGAAGGATTAAGACCTTGTAGGCGCCAAATAATGGTCATTAACAACAGCATCATCTCAAAAATAAAACAGTCGAAATTCCCATTTTTCATAAGAGAAACTGACGATCCAAGCCATGTTCAAGATACTCGTTAAAACAAAGTGTGTCGCGACTGAATCAATGACAATTGCGACTGCGGGATCGGTGTCTTCTAAGAAAAGATAAATTAGAGTAACCAGCAATAAACTATAAATCCCTTCCCAAATCGAAAAAGCAAAATTATTTGGTGTAATGTAGCTTTGGTAGTTAGCCGAAACTTCAGTCTGCCCTTTTCCGTTAAAAAAACCACAGGCTCCTAGAGCATTTACAAATAAGGTAATAAAAAAGACCAAGTAGATCCAAACTGAGCCATGTCGTATTCATTAACATTCCTACCTTCTTTAATTATAGCGGGACTCTTTTTTTAAAATATTAAAAACATTGGCTAAGCGCTAATGAATCACTTTGAATTACTTAAAAATTGGTTTATACTAAGAAAAATAAAAAGAAAAGAGGCTGACGGAATGACTGACTTTATTAACCAAATGGAAAATCGAATCAACCAACCGAATTTAATTTTTAATGATTGGCAAACGGTAATTCGTGTTGCTCTTTCCGGTATAGTAATCTATTTTCTCTTGATTTTAATCATTAATCTTTATGGGAAGCGTTCAATTTCTAATTTAAGCATGCATGATTATGTCGTGACGATTGCAATGGGCTCGATCGTCGGATCAACGATTATTTCTAAAGATGCAAGTCTGATAGATGGGATTATCGGAATTCTAGTACTCTTGTCTTTACAATTTTTAGTGACTTTCTTAGCACGAGATGATTCGCGTTTCTTCCGAGCTTTAAATTCTACCCCGAGTGTATTATTTTTAGACGGTGAGTTCATTTCCAAAAACCTTAAAGCTAATCGGATGACTCAAGATGAAGTCTACTCAGCAATTCGAGAGCAAGGACAGACAACTTCAGACCAAATATACGCAGTCGTTATTGAGTCCAATGGAAATTTATCCGTGATTAAATCTGCAAGCGAACACTACAAAAAAGAAATTACTCGTTTTCTTTAAAATTAAAATGATTTTACAACAGCTATTCGTGATGGATAGCTGTTTTTTTGTTCGTCAGTGTAAATATCAGCTAATAAAAACATTATTGTTTTTATTAGACCTAGTTAAAGAATCTCTGGAAATCCTATCACATCAAACATTTCTAAGATTATATTTTTAATGTCTTTTTAAATATAAGCATCTTTTAACCCTTGAAAACATTCTTATTTCTCTTCCGAAGCAGATTCCTTTTATACTAATAGCGCTTCAGTTTTTACAAAGAATTTTTGGATGAATGGATGGGATGAGTAGATGATTGATTTTCAAAAAGTTTCGAAATATTATCAAGAGAGGGACAGCAAAATCACAGCAATTAGCGAGTTAACCTTAAGAATCGAAGCTGGCGAAAGCTTCGGAATTATTGGCGAAAGTGGTGCAGGCAAGTCTACCCTCTTACGTTTTATTAATGCTTTGGAAAGTCCAGATGTGGGACAAGTTTTGGTCAGCGGAATAGACTTTCAAAAGTTAAGTAAAAAAGAACTGCGACTGGAACGGAAAAAAATTACGATGATCTTCCAACACGCAAACTTATTGGAAAATAAAACGGTCGCTGAAAACATCCAACTTCCGCTTGAACTATATGACTATCCAGATCCTTTAGCTCTGCAGCAAGTCTTGGATTTCGTTTCTTTATCCGATAAAAGCCAGAGCTATCCAAAAGAATTATCTGGAGGCGAACAACAACGGGTGGGAATTGCTCGAGCCCTAATTTCTCGACCGCAGATTTTATTAGCGGATGAACCGACATCTTCCCTAGATTTAACAACTAGTCAAGAAATTGTCGATGTTCTCCGACGCGCTCATCAAGAATTTGGGATGACGATTGTGACCGTTAGTCATGATTTAGAAGTGATTAAGAAGTTAGCCGACCGAGCAGCAATTTTAGAAGCGGGCAAATTAACTGATCTCATTACGATTCAAGGAAAGAATTCGACGGTTCGTCATTTATCATACCGTGAGCAAGCTTTGGAGGTGTTAAGCGATGTGGGACACTAGTCAAGTTTTCTTTGAGCGGATGAGTGAGTATAGTCCTAAACTATTAGAAAGTTTAGGCGAAACAGCTATTATGATGGGGCTAGCGATGTTAGCCGCATTATTCATTGGTCTACCTTTAGGCACTCTTTTATTTCTAACTGCTAAGGGCAAGCCTCTTGAAAATATTTGGTTATATCGGATAGCCAATCTATTTGTCAACATTGTCCGCTCCTTTCCTTTTCTACTCTTAGTGATTGCGATGCAACCGGCTATTCGATTCTTTTACGGCCGGGCAACGGGGGATCCAATTGCAGCCTCCTTTCCAATGATGTTGATTGCGATTGTTTTATACGCACGCTTCGTTGAACAATCGCTCCTCGACTTACCAAAAGATTTATTGGAAACCGCTGAATCCATGGGGGCCACTACTTTTCAATTAGTTAGTCGCTTTCTATTTCCTGAAGCGAGAAGCTCCTTGGTGATTGGATTTACGACAGCTTTTGTCAGTTTTTTATCCTACTCTACCATCATGGGAGTCGTGGGAGGAGGTGGAATTGGGGACTTTGCGATTCGTTACGGCTATCAACGTTATGAAACGGATGTGATGTACGCCGCCATCTTTTTAATTATTGTTTTTGTAGAAATTATTCAACGACTAGCTTTAGCACTGGCTAGAAAATTAGATAAAAAATAGAAGGAGAAATTTTAAATGAAGAAGAATTTTTTAGCATTAGGAGTAACAACTGCACTCTTTTTAACGGCATGTGGAACAGAAACAGCTGAGGAAGAAGCAGTTGTCGATGAAAGTAAGGAAACTGTGGAGACTGAACTGATTAAAGTCGCTTCCCACGTCCCCCCAATGACCGACATCGTAGAGATCGCAGGAGAAGTGATTGAAGAAGGTTATGAGGTGGAATTAGTTGAAGTATCCGATAATGTGAACTACAACGATGCTTTGCTCCATGGGGACGTTGATGCAAACTTTGCTCAACACGAACCTTACATGGAAATGTTCAATGAGGAACGCGATGGGAATTTAGTCGCCCTTCAAACCATGTATAACGCGATTGTTGGTTACTACTCCCCTATTTATGAAACTCTTGACGAAATTGAAAATGGTGTGGAAGTTGCGGTACCTAGTGATGGCTCAAACTTAGCGCGTGCGCTAATGGTACTGGAACAAAACGATTTAATTGGACTGGATCCAGCAGTCACTCCTTATGAAGCAGGGATTGAAGACATCAGTGAAAACCCACATGAATTCGAGTTTACAGAGATTGAT
The DNA here is from genome assembly GCA_029257245.1 of Atopostipes sp. Taxonomy (GTDB): domain Bacteria; phylum Bacillota; class Bacilli; order Lactobacillales; family Carnobacteriaceae_A; genus Atopostipes. Next base: position 16,140 of record JARICH010000033.1, read on the forward strand.
TTATTAAATCTAACCGCCGCATATGAAGATGGTGTACCACTCGTCTTTAACTATCCAACTTACATTGATAAAATTGATTTAACCCCTGCGGATGCTCTCTTCTTAGAGAAAGACCCGGATTATACTTTCGCTATTCAACTGATCACACGCGAAGACATAAAAGATTCATATAAAATCAAAGCCTTACATGAAGCTTTTACTTCCGATGAAGTCTATGATTTCCTAGATGAACTTGCAGAAAAAGGACATTTAGAACCTGCATTTGAAAAATAACTTTATTTTTAGAAAAAAACAGACCTTTCAGCTAGTCTAAACTGAAAGGCCTGTTTTTATTTTTTTATTCGGTGGTTAAAGCGATTGCTACAACACCAACTCCAGCACTCATCGCGACAATTGATGAAATATCCATTGTATAGTCAGGGGCGCGACCAATTAGATCAGTATAATATTGTTTGAATTCAGTCATTCGCTCGCCCGCATTCGAATGAATAATAGCATAACTTTCAATCGGGCTTTCTTCCATAATATTTTTAACTAATTCTTGAATCTTTCGCATATTACCACGGGTACTAAATGCATTACCAATCACAATTCCATTTCCATCTTCATCGATAGCGACTACAGGTTTTAAATTTACCATATTTGCTGCAAAAGCTTGAGCTTTACCGATACGCCCAGACTTTAACATGTACTCTAAAGTGGGTACACTTACAAAAATACTTGTTTTCTTAACAGTTTCTTCTACAATTGCGATCAATTCATCAAAATCATGACCGGCATCTAAAGCTTCGGCGGCTTTTTTTACAACTAATCCTTCCGCACCTGAGTTTTGTTTCGAATCAATAATTTTGATTCGTTTATTTTCTAAATCCGGGTGTAAGCTGGCTTTGACTAAAGAATCATAGGTTCCACTCATTTTACTTGAAACGGTAATCGCAATAATCTCATTATAATTTACTGCAATGTCTAATAAGGCTTTCTCTGCCTCTTTGACCGTAATCTGTGCGGAAGAAGGATAAGTTTCTAACTCATCCATTAATTCGTAAAAATGGTTTGATGAAATGGTTAATTTATCTAAGTAGTTTACACCGTCAATAATAATGTTCAAAGGTAAGAGGTGAATTTGATGTTCATCCATAATTTCTTTAGGTAAATCAGCAATTGAATCTGTAAGAATGGCAATTTCATGTTTACGATCATAAATAGATTCGTACTGACGACGCATATCATCCGCTTTTTGAAAGGTAATTTTCCCATGATCTTTTAAGAAATAAAAGACTTTTTCAGGATCATCTGTATGAATGTGGAGCCGCATTTTTTGGTTATTTCCAGCCATAATCAGCGAATCACCCATTGTTTCTAGTTTGCTTTTCATTTCGACTAATTCTAAATCTTCTCCTTGGAGAATCCCTTCCACACAGTAGCGATAGCTTGAATCAAAGTTTTCATGCACATCAATGGCATCTTCTTGAAATTCGACTTTCCCTAAAGCATTTTTCAAATTTTCAACTTGACCAGTAGCTAAAAACTGAGTAAAACCTTCGATAAAGTGAACAAAACCTTTGGCACCAGAATCGACCACATTGGCATCTTTCAAGACTTGTAATTTTTCAGGTGTTTCGCTGAGAGAAACCAAAGCAACCTTCAATGAGTCTGCGAGCATTTCTTTAAAATCTCGTGTACTTTTAGCCAGGGTGGATAATGACTCGGCCCACTCACTAATAACAGTTATCATCGTTCCTTCCACCGGATTTGAGATGGCTTCATAGGCATAATCTCCTGCTTTATTCATCGCAAAAGCAAAATCACTTAAACCAATCGCTTCATCTTCATTCGTTTCCATATACAGACCATTCACAAATTGTGCAAATATAATTCCTGAGTTGCCACGTGCACCCATTAAGGCTGCATCCGCAATCGAAGCTAATGTTTCTTTTGGCGTTTCAAGTAATTCTGCATTTTCAATAATTGAATTCATCGTATAGGCTAAATTATTTCCAGTGTCTCCATCCGCAATCGGAAAAACATTGATTCGATTTAGTTCGAGTTTTTCTTTAATTACTTCATTGGCCCCAGAAATAAAACTATAATAGATATCTTCACTATCCATTGCTTGCCCTCTTACTTTTAATCCTTCCATCATGGCACCCTCTTTATATAATTTTAACTTGATAATTATTTATGATTCTATTATTAACCTTCACTTTACCATACTAGAGCGAATTCTAAAACTATATTTGCTCGTTTATTAAAAATGATATCTTTCCATCATATAAAATTAATAAAGCAGATAAATCTTTTCATATCACTCTTTATTCATGTATAATTAGTTTAATTACTTTTATTTATAGGAGGAATTTATGTTTACTCTTGGCAGAGATCTTGATATTCAGTACCCGACCAATCGTTTGATTATTATTATTGCTGCTCTTACTGCAATAATAGCGATTCTTATTTCAGGTGATTTTCTAACTGGTTTCAAAATGGGAGCTGGAATATTTTTAACCTGGGTGTTAGGAAGAGAAGCAGAGCCCAAAAGAGAATACTCAGCATTTGTTAGCGTAGTAATTGCCTTAATATTTACTTTTATGACAGATGCATATCTCATTAGCTTTTTAGAAATTTTAATCGTTATTCTTTTACTACGGATGATTAATCGGACATCAGGAAAAAAATCTACACCAGTTGATGCGGGAGTTACACTGGCAGTAGTCGCTTATCATTTCTACATTGAAAAGAATCCGGTTTATATTTTTATTTACTTGATCGGTCTTTTTATCAGTCAGATTTTTAAAGACCAGCAATTATCAAAAGTTTTGACAGGTATAGCTGCTATGGCTTCCTTTGTTTACCTATTTTATTTATTTATTAATCAAGCAACTTTCTCAAGTCCTCTGTTATCTCCAATTTCTTTGACAATTGTTCTTTTTCTTTATGGGATAACTTCTTACCTAGATCATGAGCGAAATACCTATGATGATCAAGGAAATTTGATTGACTCTGTTTATATCGCTCGAGCTCAACTATTTTTTGTATTTATTGTATTCGTTATATCTTTTCTCACAGAGCCAGTGTTCGCGAATATGCTGTTATATTTTTCAGCTATGGTCGGCACGATTCTCTATCGACCGTTAAATAATGTGTTTCAATTTGAAAAATAATTTGTAAATAAAGGAGTATATTATGTCAACTTTTAAAAAAGAGATTTCATCCCCTTACTTATGGAATCGTTTGATTCTATTAGTAGCTGTTTTAGCTGGCTTTATTTATTTTTGGAGCCACCGAAGTTTAATTGCTGGAATAGAAATTGTTGGAATGATTTTGGTTACATGGGCTTTAGCCAGAGAACTAGACGTAAGAAGAAAGTATGGTGCGTATATTGGAATTGTCTATCTTCTTTTTAGAATTTTTTCGTCGGAATTAGTTCCGAGTAACTTGAGCGAGCCCATTTATATTTTCTTTTTACTTCGTTTAGTACATCAGCGGTCAACAGATAACGAAACACTTATCCAAGCAGGAATTGTACTCGTATTCGGGCTCCTACTAAGTATCTTCTATAAAAATCCAATCTACCTTGTTTTTTTCTTTATGGGTCTTTATCTGAATGAAGGGATCGCAAGCTCTCTAAATGATTTAATTGAAAAGAAATTAGGTAGAAAAACAAAGAAAATC
>JARICH010000032.1 GCA_029257245.1 Atopostipes sp.
TTATCGATCAAGTGCTTGATTGGGTGAATCAGGTAGATACCCAATATACGCCTTATCTAACTTCTTTCCTGAATCCAAGACAAATATTCATTGCAGAATCAATTATTGGTCAATATGAAGAATTAAGGCACAAAAAATACGGAGGATTTGATCGAGCAGAACAAGAACGAATACTGATTTATCCACCTTATTACGAATCGAATAATGAAGATTTTGAGCTTATTCTTTTTGAGATCAATTATCCAACGAAATTTGCTGAACTATCTCATGGACAGATCTTAGGAAGTATTATGGGAACCGGTCTTTCACGTTCTAATCTAGGTGATATCTTTACCGATGGGTATCGTTGGCAATTTATTATTGATGAAAAAATGGCTCCCTTTATCAAATTAAATTTTGAGAAAGTCGGAAATATCAGTATTCAGTTAGAAGAAAAAGATTTGAAAGAACGAATAGAAATTTCGAATAAATGGGAAAAAGAAGAATTAATTCTTGCTTCCCTCCGATTAGATTCAGTCCTAGCTAAGGCCTTAAATATTTCTAGAAACCGAGCGAAACAATTAATTAATGAACAAAAAGTAAAAAATAACTGGGTACAAGTTGATCGACCGGATATAGAGCTAGAAGAATATGATATTCTATCTGTCAGAGGATTTGGTCGAATTCAAATGTATAAACAACTTCGCAAGACACGAAAAGAAAATTTGGTAGTCGAAGTGGGAATTATCAGTCGAAACAATTGAATAATTAGTTAAAACACATTACTTTACTGAAAGGGGATACTTATGCCGTTAACACCATTAGAGATTCACAACAAAGAATTTTCAACCCGTATGAGAGGTTATGACCAAGATGAAGTGAATGAGTTTCTTGATCAAGTCATTCGTGACTATGAGTTAATTATCCGTCAGAATAAAGAAATTCAAGATGAATTAGAGATTACGAATAAAAAACTATCTAATTATGAAGAGATGCAAGAATCATTAAATCGTTCAATATTGGTAGCTCAAGATGCAGCAGACCGTCTGAAAGAGAATACTGATCATGAAGTAGAAGCAATTAAACGAGAAGCCGAAAGATATGTGGAAAGCGTACGTGAAGAAGCAGATAAGTATGCGGACGACACAAAGAAAAAAGCCGATGAGTATTCGGATGACACGAAGAAAAGAGCCGATGAATATGCAGACGAAGTAGAGCTCGTAGCAGATAATCATGCGGATGAATTACTAAAAGAAGCCGTTGTCAAAGCAAGAAAGATTGAAGATGAAACAGAAGCGTTGAGAAAACAAAGTCGTGTTTTCCGTCAACGACTCCAGTTATTAATCGAATCTCAATTGGATTTGTTAACAAAAGAAGATTGGGACAATTTATTAGCAGGGCAGCCTATTGAGTATCCAGACACTGAAACAATTGCTGAGGTCGAAAAAGAATTAGAAGAAAAGCAAGAAGAAGAATATTCTGAAGAGCCTTCAGATGAAGAAAATGTTAAAGAATCGGATAATAATGACTCAACTGAAGAAGAATCAACAGAAGAGACAGTTGCAATTGAAGAGGAAGAGCATTATAATGTGGAAGATGAAAGTTCTGATGATTATGAGGAAGGCACAATGCCTGCCGTTGAGTTAGACGAATCAGATTAATAAAATAGTTAAATAGATAAAAAGGAACAGGATATATTAGGGCTATTGTTTACAGAGAATCAACGTTTGGTGTGAGTTGATCAATAGTTAATATATTATCATCCGATAAATAAATAGTGAATCCAGTAGCTATTGATGTAACTCTGCATTAAAGAGACTTTGAGAAAGTAAATTCTTGTAAAAGATTTACTTTAAAAAAGGTGGTACCACGAGATTTCGTCCTTTTATTAGGATGGAATCTTTTTTATTATAAAAAACATAGGAGTTGGATGGATTGGAAATAAAAGACACGTTAAATTTACTAAGAACAGACTTTCCAATGCGAGCTGGTTTAGCCAATAAGGAACCTGGTCGTTTAAAAGAATGGGAAGATAATCATTTATATGAACAAAGACGTGAACTAAATGAGGGAAAACCAAAATTCGTTTTACATGATGGACCTCCTTTTGCAAATGGAGATATCCATATTGGACATGCTTTAAACAAAATTTCAAAAGATTTTATCGTGCGTTATCGCTCAATGAGTGGCTATGATGCACCTTATGTACCGGGTTGGGATACTCATGGTTTACCTATAGAACAAGTCTTAACGAATCAAGGAATTGACCGTAAATCAATGTCGATTGCAGAATTTCGTCAATTATGTGAAAATTACGCTTTAGAACAAGTAGATTTACAAAGAGATTCTTTCAAACGTCTTGGAGTAACAGGCGATTGGGATAAACCTTATATCACCCTACAACCAGAATATGAGGCAGCACAAATTCGCGTATTTGGTCAGATGGCAGAAAAAGGCTATATTTATCGAGGTCAAAAGCCTATTTACTGGTCACCATCAAGTGAATCAGCTTTAGCAGAAGCAGAAATTGAGTACCATGATGTGCGTGGACCAAGTATTTATGTAGGATTTCCTGTCCACGATGGTAAAGGTCTTCTAGAAGAAGACGTCCAGTTTATTATTTGGACAACAACTCCTTGGACATTGCCATCGAACTTGGCTATTACAGTGCATGCTGATGGAATCTACAGTTTAGTGAAAGCTGATGGAAAGAAATATGTCGTTGCGCGTGAATTACTTGAAACATTAGCTGAAAAATTTGAATGGGAAGAAGTTCAAGTTGAGAAAGAATTCGAAGGAAAAGAACTTGAATATATGACAGCTCACCACCCATTCTACGATCGGGATTCCCTGCTTATTCTAGGCGACCATGTTACTTTTGAAGAAGGAACAGGATTAGTTCATACGGCTCCTGGTCATGGGGATGAAGATTATATTGTCGCACAAAAATATAATTTACCGGTTATATCACCAGTCGATGATTTAGGTTACTTTACTGAAGAAGCTGAAGGATTAGAAGGCGTCTTTTATGATGATGCTAATCCAATTATCAGTGATTGGTTAGAAGAAAAAGATTTATTATTAAAACTTGATTTTATTACTCACAGTTATCCGCATGATTGGCGTACTAAAAAGCCAGTTATTTTCCGAGCAACCCCACAATGGTTTGCATCGATTGATGACTTTCGTGATGAAATGCTAGAAGCAATTAAAACGGTGGATTGGCTATTGCCTTGGGGAGAAGAGCGCATTCATAGCATGATTAAAGACCGAGGCGACTGGGTAATCTCACGCCAACGTAATTGGGGAGTTCCATTACCAATTTTTTATGCTGAGAATGGTGAAGCAATTATCACACCTGAAACGATTGAACATGTTGCTGAATTAATTGAGAAACATGGCTCCAATATTTGGTTTGAAAAATCAGCAAAAGAATTATTACCTGAAGGATTCACTCATCCAGCAAGTCCAAATGGAGAGTTTACAAAAGAAAATGATATTATGGATGTATGGTTTGATTCTGGTTCATCTCATCAAGCCGTTTTAAAGAAAAATGAAGATTTACATTTCCCAGCAGACCTTTACTTAGAAGGTTCTGACCAATATCGAGGCTGGTTCAACTCAAGCTTAACCACCAGTACAGCGATTAACGGTCAAGCACCGTATAAAGCCGTACTATCACAAGGTTTTGTATTAGATGGTAAAGGGCATAAAATGAGTAAATCAGTTGGAAATGTGATCGATCCAGATAAAGTGATGAATCAATTAGGTGCAGATATTATTCGTCTGTGGGTGTTAACGGTTGATACACAAGCAGATGTTCGCGTAAGTATGGAATTATTACAGCAAGTGTCTGAATTTTACCGTAAAATACGAAATACCTTCCGCTTCATGATTCAAAATACAGAAGACTTTGTACCGGCTGAAAATAATATTGCATATGAAGACTTACGTTCAATTGACCGTTATATGTTAAATCGATTAGATGTAACTCTTGAGAATATATTAGTAGCTTTTGATAGTTACAAGTTCAATGATATTTCAAAAGAAATTAATCATTTTGTAACGGTTGATTTATCAAACTTCTACATGAATATTGCGAAAGACATCTTATATATTGATGCACCAGACGCTTTTGATCGTCGCGCAATTCAAACAGTATTTTACGAAGTTTTAGTTAAATTAACCAAAGTATTAACACCAATCATTCCATATACAACAGAGGAAATTTGGACCTTCTTAAATGAAGATGACAAGTATGTTCAGTTAACTGAAATGCCGGAAGTAGAAAATTACGAAGATCGTAAGGAACTATTAGACAAATGGACGGCATTTATGACTGTACGTGATGATATCCTTAAAGCGAATGAAGTTGCTCGGGAAAATAAAGTAATTGGTAAAGATTTTGAAGCGAAAACAACGCTTTATGTCTCTGAGGATATCCAACAATTACTAGAATCATTAAATGCAGATTTACGTCAAGTGATGGTAGCTTCCGAACTGAATATTTATTCATTAGGTGAAAAGCCAACAAGTGATGAGGATATCTTAGAATTTGAAAACTTAGCAATTAAAGTGGAACACATGCCAGGAGAAGTGTGTGACCGTTGTCGAATCACTACAGAAGAATTAATTGACTTAGGGGATAAAGGTCAAATTTGTCATCGTTGCCATGATATTTGTGAAACACATTATCCTGAATTATTAGAAGAAGCTTAAGATAAAAAAACAGCCAACAATTTCATTAGAAATTGTTGGCTATTTTTAATTAATTATTTTTTCTTGAATCTTGGGTAATTTCTAATAACTGATCACGTAACTGATCTTCCATCACAACTAATTGTTGTTCTGCTTCTCGACGTTTGAGTGAACCTTCTTCTTGAATAGATAAGGTTTCTTGTAAAGTCTCAATTAAATCAGCTTGCGTTTTTTCTAAGGTTTCGATATCAACTACAGATCTTTCCGTTTCACGAGCCGTTTCAATTGAAGATTGTTTTAACATTTCTGAGTTTTTTCGTAACATTTCATTCGTGGCATCAGAAACTTGACGTTGAGCAGCTACTGCATCCTGTTTACGTAATAAAGTAAGAGAAATAACAATTTGATTTTTCCACAATGGAATAGCAGTATTAATGGATGTTTGAATTCGCTCAGCTAGCGCCTGGTTTGTATTTTGAATTAAGCGAATCTGCGGTGCTTGTTGTAAAGTAATTTGGCGAGTAACTTTTAAATCGTGAACTCTCTTATCTAAACGGTTCACATATTGATTTAAGTCATTCACCCTTTGAACGAGCATTTGGTCTGATTTATCTTCAGCTTCCTTCAAAGCAGTTGGAATAATATCATCTTGCAATTCTTGAATCTTCAATTCTCCTGCTGCAATATAAACATTTAAAGCTTTATAATAGTCTAAGTTTTGATCATAGAGCTTGGTCAACATTTTATTATCTTCTAGCAATTGATCTTTTTGATTATCCAGTTGTAATGCGATGTTATCAACTTGAGCACCTATTTTTTGATATTTTGCTGTTTTTTCATAAATGGATCGTTTAGTTCGTTTGAATAATCGATTAATAAAGTTGTTGTCTTCTTCCATTAATTCATCGGGATTAGATTCTTTTAAATGAAACATCAAGTCATTAATTGAATTTCCAATTTCACCAGTTTCTTGATTTTGAACATGATTTAAAACATTGTGAGAAAAATCTCCGATTTTTTGTTGCGCAGCGGATCCATAATTTAAGACAGAATCAGTATCTGTAAAATCAATTTGTTCCGCTAGTTTTTGTGCTTGTTCCTGTTGTTCGATAGGTAACTGATCAAAAGTTTTACCTATAATCTTTCCACTGTTTTCTGTTTCTTTTAGTTCCATTTCTGGCATCGGACTTGGCATATCAAATGGGTTTTCTAACAAATCATCAATTGAGGCAGTAGAACTAGTCTTTTTTTCTTTTTCAGTCAATTTATAACATCCTTTCTATATCGTCGCTTATAATTCGTCATCTTGTATGCTTAAATCTTCTCGATTCAGTCTTTTTTTAGCTAATTGAATTTCATTAGATAAATCTTTAATATCTTTTGAACGAAAATGTAAGTAGTCTTCTGAGATTTGTTGACACATTTTATCAATTGTTTCAGCAGAATTCTCTAGTACCTCAAAAGTTTCTTTGCTTTTTGCCTGATGTTGACTAATTTGAAGATATTTATTTGTAAGTTCAGTTAAACTGGGTAAATGAACATATAAAAATTGATCCACTTCATGTAAACGATCGGGCTCATTTACGATGTCTTTAAAGAATATTTTTACTAAATTTAAGGTGTCATGGCGATTGGTAATGGCTCGTAATTTGCCCAATTGATTAACATTATTTTCTAACTCTAAAATTTGATTTTTGGCTTGATTCATTGTTTCTCGAAAAAAATGGATATCTTCATCTGATAAACCTTTTGATTGGTAGAGTTTTTTTCTTTCTGAAGAAAGATCATTTAGTTTTCTTTTTTCTTTTTTCTTTTTGCTTGCATTTTGTTTTAGATAATTTAGATAGAGGAGAAGGCCAGTCGAAATAGCAATAATTAAAGCAAGGGGTTCATTCATATTTACTGCTAAAAGTAAGAAAGCAATGACTCCAACAGTAAATAAAGCCAATAAAAAGGGAATTAACTTATTGGATGTTTTCTTTTTCATTATTTATCTACATCCTTTCAATGTAATCAACTATATTTTAACATAAAAAGTGATAAGATTACTCAGACTTTAGCAGGATTTAATTATATCTTGGAAGAACTAATGTATAATAGTAGATAAGAGAAGGGTGGAGTTAAAATGAAATTTGAAGAAAGAATCAATCAAGTGCAGACAATCCATGATGGAGTTATTACAGAGTATCAATTAGCTGAAGTAACTTTACCAAATGGTAAAAAAGCTCAGCGTGAAATTGTGCGCCATCATGACGCTGCAGCTATTATTGCTTTTACTGAGGATGGAAAAATAATACTTGTTCGCCAATATCGAGTAGCTATTGGGCAAACGACCCTGGAGCTACCAGCAGGGTTAAAAGATCCGGAAGATAAAGATACATTGGTGACTGCGAAAAGAGAGTTTGAAGAAGAAACTGGTATGCAGGCTAAAGAATGGAAACATGTTACATCGATGTATAGCAGTCCTGGATTTACAGATGAATATTTAGAAATTTATGAAGCAAGAGGTCTTAAAAAGATAGATCATCCCCTAGCTCAAGATGAGGATGAATTTCTTGAATTAGTCACATTAACTTATGAAGAAGCCGTTGAAGCTCATTTAAAAGGGGAGCTTTGTGATGCTAAAACTGTATTTGCTTTATTTTACTGGGATCTAGAAAAATTAAAATCAGAGTAATAAATTATTTAATCAGTCATTAAAAGGAAGTGAAAGAGTATGGGCTTAAGATCAACTAGAAAAAAAGAAGAGCAGAAGGAAAAAAGAGCTCGCTTCTTCGCTCGAATAAAAAATTGGATAATTGATCGTTATGAAGAGTTTAAATTAAATCGCGAAGGAAAAACAAAACGTAGAAGAATTGATGTAAAAACACGTCATCGAAAGGTTGATCGGACCCTAACAGCTTTAATTGTTATCGTAACTTTATTGCTGGCTATCACCTGGGTTATCGTTTTATTTTATTAAAGACATTGAATAGAGGAGTGAATTTTTGAAAGTTGGAATTATTGTTGCAATGGAAGAAGAGATTCGGCATTTAATTCAAGCATTTGACTATTACGAGTTACATGAATTAGCGAATCAAAAAATTTATGAGGGATTGATTGAAGGAAAAGAAGTTGCTATCGTTCAATCAGGTATTGGTAAAGTAAATGCAAGTATTGCTTGCTCCTTGTTAATTGGACAATTCCAAGTAGAACTTGTTATTAACACAGGGTCAGCTGGAGCAATTAAAAATGGATTAAAAATTGGTGATCTAGTTCTTTCGACTGAATTAGCTTATCATGATGTAGATAATCGTATCTTTAATTATCAATATGGACAAATACCACAAATGCCTGAATTATATAAAAGTGATGAAGATTTAATTAAAAAAATTGAAGCATTATCAGCTGAAAATTTAAAGGCCCATAAAGGTCTGATTGTAAGTGGAGATTCTTTCGTTTCGTCAGACGAAGAAACAAAGCGAATTAAAAAGTATTTTCCAAATGCTCTAGTAACCGAAATGGAAGGAGCGGCTATTGCACAAACTTGTTACCAATTTGATATTCCATTTATTGTTATTCGTGCTGTTTCTGATACAGCAGATGAATCGGCAGAAATAGATTTTGATGAATTTGTTCAATTAGCTGGTCAACGTTCTGCAGAGTTAGTTCTTAGATTTATAAAAAGCAAATAAAAAAGATTCGGAATTGTTCCGAATCTTTTTTATTTAGTTTATCTAATTATCCACGAATAATGTCATACATGTTTCTAAAGTCTAAATCTAAAGCTTTAGCAACACCTTCATTGGTTACTAGACCTTTGTAGACATTAATACCGCGCATAACTGCTTGATTAGATAAGAAAGCACGTTCTAATCCACTACGAGCGATTAGATTGACATAAGGCATTGTTGCATTAGTTAAGGCAATGGTAGATGTTCGTGGTACAGCTCCTGGCATATTAGCAACCGCATAGTGATTAATACCATGTTTTTTGTATACTGGGTCATCATGTGTTGTCGCATGTTCTGTGGTTTCAATATTTCCACCTTGGTCAACCGCTACATCAACAACGACAGAACCTGGTTTCATTGTTTTAATCATTTCTTCAGTGACTAAAACAGGAGCTTTAGCACCCGCTATTAAAACAGAACCTACAACTAAATCAGCATCTTTCACAGCTTCTGCAATATTATAAGAGTTTGACATTAAGGTATTAATATTTGTTCCATGTAAGTCATCTAGTTCACCTAGGCGGTCGTGATCAACATCAAGAATAGTGACATTTGCGCCAAGTCCAATGGCCATTTTAGCGGCATTGGAACCTACTACTCCTCCACCAATTATAACGACGTTTCCTCTACCAACACCAGGGACACCAGCGAGTAATACACCAGAACCACCATAAATGTGCTCTAAAAACTGAGCACCAGCTTGAATAGCAAATCGTCCAGCTACTTCACTCATTGGTTTTAGCAAAGGAAGTACTCCACCGACTGATATTGTTTCATAGCCAACAGCTGAAACATTTTTTTCAACTAATTGCTCGGTTAATCTTTTATCATTAGCTAAGTGTAAAAAAGTGAAAAGAATTAACCCATCATAGAAATATGGATACTCTTCTTCTAAAGGTTCTTTTACTTTAATAACCATTTTAGCTTTCCAAACATCTGCAGCATCATCCAAAATTTCAGCACCAGCTTCTACATACTCATCATTTGTGAAGCCAGATCCAAGTCCGGCATCCTTTTCAATTAAGATTTCATGTCCAGCGCTTACTAAGTCAGCAACATTCGCTGGTGTGGCAGCTACTCTGTTTTCAAACGGTTTTATTTCTTTAGGTACTCCGATTATCATAATGATTTCCTCCTATAGAAAGTTAAAATATAATTTAAATTTATTTGTTTTTTGTTTAGTGAAGCATGAGAACTTCTCGTTCGCTGATTAATTCTAACACAAATCTAATCTAAATATAAAGGATATATAACTTAATTTATAAATAAAGTTCTTTATTATAAGTTCATGAAAAGATTGACAGGTCATTTTTTTTATCGTATACTAATAAAAGTGTAAAATAATGCAGCAAAAAGTGATAACCACGTCAACATTTTCTTGCTAAACAGCGAATGAGTAACCAGCGGCTGCAATTGGCGAAAATTAAAAGAGAATGCACGTATTATTGAACTTTTGAACCCGTTATTTTACTCCAATACATTTTAATGGAGGAAATATTTATGGCAAGATTTACAGGATCAACATGGAAAAAATCACGTCGATTGGGTATTTCTTTATCAGGAACTGGTAAAGAATTAGCACGT
>JARICH010000120.1 GCA_029257245.1 Atopostipes sp.
GAGTTTTATATTCTGAATTTGTGAGTAAAAAGCCTGTAATTGAAACAGAGGATGAAATACTCAAAGGTTTAAATATTGAATCTGATGCAGTTTCAGAGTCAGATAATGAAAAAGAGAGTACAGATGATGGACTGGAATTAGAAGCTAGAGATGAGGAACTAAGCGTTCTTGATAGGCTGGTTAATAAAGTTGTTCAATCGATTGGCCAATATGATGTGTTAAATAATTATTTCCTAACGGTATATGCACAGGTAGATCGTCAGCCACTGCTTTTTACAGTTTTTGTTTTTTTATTATTTGCTTTGTATCGTTTTTTATAGAAACTGGAGAAGGAATCGGCTGCTTCTCTTTATTAATTTTAGAATAAGACTATAGATTAGTCTAAGAGTAGAAAATTTCACAAGGTGTGCTTCCTAGCTATTTAGAATAGAATCTTAAATGCCTAACCCGTTAATTAATTTAAATAGAATTCCATTAGCCCCAAGCTATGCTAATAGTTTGGGGTATTTTTTATTCACTTTTAAATTTGGAATTTATTTTCGAAAATAGAGTAAAAAATTAGATAAAAGAGGTATACTATTAAGTAACTAACTACTATAGTTATTCAATTAAGGAGGCGAAATAATATGCTACAGGTCAATCATTTAAATAAAAAATTTGGTGAACTACAAGCCGTTCAGGATCTCTCCTTTACTGTCAAAAAAGGAACTACCTTCGCTTTTTTAGGAACGAATGGGGCAGGGAAATCAACAGTCATTCATCTGTTAATTAATTTATTGCAAGCCGACAGTGGGGAGATTATCTTTCATGAGGATATGCGACAAGAAAAAATAGGAGTTGTTTTTCAAAGCCATCGGTTAGATGATGCTTTTACCTTAGAAGAAAATTTATTGCTACGCGCACAACTATATGGAATGAATAAATTTGAGGCAGAAGAACGTGTTAAGGAATTGCTTGAAGTAATGAATTTGACTGAGAAAAGAAGGCGTATATATGGTGAATGCTCGGGTGGTGAAAAAAGAAAAACAGATATTCTTCGAGCGCTTCTCCATCATCCAAGCTTTTTAATACTGGACGAACCGACAACTGGTTTAGATGCAGAATCTCGTGAAGAGATTTGGCTTTTTTTGAAAAAATTACAAGCGGATTTTGACATGACGATTTTTTTAACCACCCACTACATTGAGGAAGCTGAGAACGTGGATTATGTAGTTATCATGCATGAAGGAAAAATTGAAGTTGAAGGGACACCAAATCAATTACGGACGGACTATTCAAAAACAATACTCACTCTTTATTCAAAAGATAAAAAAGACTTGCTTCATTTATTAATAGCTCAATCTTATTCATTCACGAATGAGAATAATAGCTTTTATATTGAAATAGAAAACAGTAAAGAAGCGATTCCTATACTAGAGCAAACAAAGGATTTAATTAGTGATTTTTCCATCACTAAAGCAAGTTTAGAGCGTGTATTCTTAGAAGTCACTAAACAAATAAAGAATCGGGTGAGATGATGATACCATTAGTAAAGCGTCACATTAAATTGTTTCTTAAAGATAAAGCAAGTGTTTTCTTTTCTCTTCTTTCGATCTTTATTATTGTTGGTTTATATCTTCTTTTCTTATCAGAGAATATTGCTTCAGGATTACCTGAATTTAATCAACAAGCAGCTTTCATTTTCTTGTGGATGTTTGCAGGGATTATTGCCGTTACAACTGCCACCACCCCATTAGGTGCCTTAGGGAAGTTTATCGAAGACAAGGTGAGTCAGAAAAATGACGATTTACTCATTACAAAAATATCAAAGCAAAGCCTAGCGTATTCTTATGTTTATTATTCTTTTATCATTGGCTTTGTTTTTACTTCTTTATTATTTATTAGTGGCTTTATTTATACATGGATTAGCTTTGATCTTATCTTACCCTTATCTCTTTCACTTCTGGTAGTCATTGCACTGAGTACTCTCATGCATACGCTGATATTTTATTTAGTCACTGATCGTTTGAAAACAATGAGCGCATTTAGTGGTTTTTCAACGCTAGTTGGGACCTTAATCGGTTTTTTAGCTGGTATTTATGTCCCGATAGGTGTGCTTCCTAGTTATTTACAAAAGATTATTATTCTATTTCCAACGACACAAGTGACCGTTTTATTGCGAACGATATTAATGGAAGATGTTTTAAACCCTATTCAAACAATTTTACCAACTGAAGCCTATGAAGAAATTCTTAAAATGTTAGGGGTCCAATTAGTATGGAACGATCAACTACTTTCTAGTCAGTTTTCTTGGCTTTATCTACTAGTCTTTACGCTAATTTTATTGGTGACTGTGCTTGTAAAAAATAGTAGAAATAATAAAACTTTGTCTTAACTCCAATTGATT
>JARICH010000082.1 GCA_029257245.1 Atopostipes sp.
ATTCATTTCCTCCTCCAAATTTGTTTTTTACTATAACAGTATAATTATAGATACATTTCAATAAATTGCAAGTTTTTTCCAAAAATACTTTGACTCTCTATAATTATATCCTCACATAGGTTCATTATATAAAAATTCATGAAAAAACGCTAGTCATTTCGGACTAGCGTCTTTAAATGAATCAAATGAATTTATTAGTTTACTATTTCTTATTGATTAGTATAGGTAAATTCTTTAACTTCTAATTCACCATTTGTAATCTCTTCACGTGCTTTTTCGATTTCTTTCCATGCATCATCCGCAATGTATCCACGTGTGAAGTCAATCCCGTCATCTTCAAATCCGTAAGATTTGTTTTCTCCACCTGGGAAATCGCCTTCCATTGTTTCATTTGCTGATAAAGCAATAGCTGTTCCTACGTTTTTAACAGTGGATGCTAATGTAACGTTTCCGCCATCCCATTCACCTTCGGCTTCTTGGTCTCGGTCTACTCCAATTACCCATAGATCCATGTCTGAACCATCTTCCATACGGTTTCTTGCTTCCTGGAAGACTCCGTTACCTACTCCACCAGCGGCGTGGAAAATTACATCGGCACCGTTAGAATACATAGCAGCTGCAATTTGCTGACCTACTGCTGCATCACCAAAACTGTCTGCATACTGAATGTCAATGTCAATTGACTCATCAATATACTTAACACCTTCTGTAAATCCTGTTTGGAATCGGTCAATAACTGGACCTTCAATTCCTCCAATAAATCCTACTTTACCTGTTTGTGATGTTAAAGCTGCTGCTATTCCTGCAAGGAATGAGTTCTCATGGTCACGGAAAGTTAGAGAAACGACGTTATCTCGATCTGATATCTCATCAACAATTCCATACCAACGATCTGGGTTTTGATCTGCAATGGTTTCAACTGGGTCTAATAGTAAGAACCCAATACCATAAACAATATCATAACCGTCAGTAGTTGCTGTGTTCAAGTTAGGTATATACTGGTCTTCTGATTCAGACTGTACATAGTGAATGGTGTCATCGCTAAAGCCATTATCTTCAGCCCAAGTATTCATACCTTCCCATGCTGATTGGTTAAATGAGCGGTCATCTACTCCACCCGTATCTGTAACCATTGCAATTCTAAATTGTTCTTCATCTGTATCTCCCGGCTCTCCTGCGCCTTCTGTGCCTTCGTCTGTGTTATTTCCACATGCTGCTAAAAGTAACGCTGAGCTACCAAAGATAGCTAATTTTTTCCAATTTGACATTTATATAACTCCTCCATTTTTTACATAGATTGACCTATGCATTTGTTTTCCTTAATTCTTATGATAGCACTTTCAAGGAAAAAAATAAAGCTTAATTCGTTTCTTTTGTTTTTTATAAGAATATTTTTCTTTAAATCCTAAGTAAACCAAGCTTTTATTAGCTATTCAAGCTTTCATTTTCTTGGTTCAATAAGTTTAGATTATCCTGATGTTCTTGATTTTCCTGTTCAGTTACATCAACCAGCACATCTCTAGGCTTTGAACCATCCTGTGGACTTACTATTCCATTAGCTTCTAGATCATCCATGATATTGGCTGCTCGATTATAACCGATTCGGAATTTTCTTTGTAACATGGAAATACTAGCCGTATCTAATTCAATAACCAGTTGATAAGCATCCTCATAAAGCTCATCACTTCCACCTCCAGCACCCACTTGCGCTTCTTCTTGTGGAATCATTTCCTCTACATAGTTCACTTCTTGCTGTTCGCGGACAAAATCTGTAATGGCTTGTATTTCAGAATCCGAGATGAAAGCCCCTTGGATTCTTTCTGCCTTGTTTGATCCCATTGGGGCAAAAAGCATATCTCCACGTCCCAGTAGTTTTTCAGCACCATTTGAATCTAAAATTGTTCTTGAATCTGTTCCGCTTGATGTAGCAAAAGCAATTCTTGACGGGACATTTGCTTTTATTAAACCGGTAATGACATCCACACTTGGTCTTTGTGTCGCAAGTATCATGTGGATCCCCGCTGCACGCGCCATCTGAGCTAAACGAATAATCGAATCCTCCACCTCTTTTGCTGCGACCATCATTAAGTCCGCTAACTCATCGACTACAACAACAATATAAGGTAATTTCGACGGTAGGTTTTCAACACCTTCTTCTTTTTTAGCTTGTAGTTGTTCATTATAGGATTCTAAATTTCGTGCACCACTCATTTCAAATAATTCATAACGCTTATCCATCTCTTCCACAATGTTTTGCAGAGCACGTGCCGCTTTCTTAGGTTTTGTAACTACAGGTGTCAATAAATGAGGGATTCCATCATATATATTTAGTTCGACTCTTTTCGGATCAATTAGCATCATTTTTACTTCATGGGGTTTTGTTCTCATTAAGATACTCGCTATCATCACATTAATTCCCACTGATTTTCCTGAGCCCGTAGCCCCTGCAATTAATAAATGAGGCATTTTATTTAATTCCGCGGTAGCGACATTCCCCGCAATATCGCGTCCAAGGGGCACTTCTAAAGGATGTGCTTTCCCCATTGTTTCTAGTCCTTGCATCACTTCTTTATAATGAACCATACTTATGGATGAGTTCGGGACTTCGATTCCTATTAAAGCTTTTCCGGGAATCGGCGCTTCAATTCGAATATCGTTGGCTGCCATTGCTAGCGCAATATCATCAGTCAAACTGACAATGCGACTAACTTTTACACCCGTAGCTGGTTCAATTTCATATTTTGTTACAGCGGGCCCTAGATTTGCTTTTACTACACTTGCTTCAACACCAAAGCTCTCGAAAGTTTCCTCTAATATTTTAATATTTTTCTCGATAATTAAATATTCATTTGATTGATCAGGTTGTTGATAATCATCTAATAAAGATAAGGGTGGTAATTTATAATCTTTATTTTCTTCATCACTGACAAAATTAATCACTAGATCTTCTTCTAAGTCATCTTCTTCATCCAGGACTTCTTTCTCTTGTTCTTCAGCTTGAATTGGAAGAATCGTTTGTTGCATTCCTTCTATTGGTACGTGATTTCTTTCGCGGCGTTTTTCTTTCTTATCTTTCTCTTCTTTTCTTTTTTCTGGTTTTCTTTTCATATTCGGTTTTTTATTCATTTTTTTAGAATTTGTTGCTAGATTTTCTTTTAATAATTTTTGTAACTGATTAAATTGTTTACCTAACCAAGTCAAAATGAGCTTAATGGTTTTTGATAATCTCTTAAATAAACGCTCATATGAAAAATTGCCAATGTTCATAATACTGACGAAAGTTAATAAAGCAATTAACAAATAACTTCCTGCATTTGCAAACAAAAAATAACTCCCTGCATACAGGACTGCCCCAATTATTCCTCCGCCAATCAATTGACTAGATTCACCACTAGCAAATAAAAGTTTTAAATTCCTTAAACTTACGGACAAGATATTTACATCTGCTTCCACAAATGATTTGAAAAGGTTTAAATGGAGCCATAACAAAATCGTCATGTACAAAAGTCCAATTCCTAAAAAGGGACTAGCTTTAACTTTGGGCCCTTTTCCTTTGAATATAAAATAAACACCTAAAATAGCAATCAAAATAGCGAATATTTGAAAGGTTTGACCTACAAAAAATTTCGCGATATTTGCCATAAAACTTCCAACAAATCCAAATTCACCAAATGCTAGAACAGCAATAAATATAAATAGTATACCTGTTAACTCAACTGAGTATATTTTTTTCTTTCTTCGATTTCTTTTCTTTTTTCGACTCAATTCTATCTCCTCTATTTCTTCATAAACTGTTTTCTTATTATAACATGAATCTAGTTCTTTTTTAATCCCCTCTTCATTAATGATCATCTACTCTAACTCTATATTATTCATTTACGAATTGCCTTCAAGACTTAATCACGATAAAATGATCGTTAGGAGGAGATATAAAATGACTTCAATTTTTAATGAGTTTTTTAACTTAGGAAAAGACAATCGTGAACCTGCTAAAATTGAATACATGAATGAATACAATCCTGATCAAAACAATGTAAAAATAATCGCTAAAATATATGGTCGTGTCCAAGGTGTGGGTTTTCGTTTCACGACTGTTCAACTCGCTAAAGAATTAGGTATCAACGGTTTTGTGCGTAATGAAGAGGACGGTTCTGTTTATGTCGAAGCTTCAGCAAAGAAAGAGCCTATGGAATCATTTATTGTGGGACTAGCAAAAGGACCTTCACCTAGCGCGGATGTAAAGAAAGTAACCATCGAGTATGATGATTCATTAGAAAATTACCAAGGTTTTACGAATCAAGATTGATATATCGATAAACTTCCGTTATCATATCAATGTTAGAAATTATGTAGATAGGAATGAAAAATGTGAAGAAACGCAAACTAAATGTTCGATCAAAGAAGTATGCCTTAATGGCAACTTTGATGACAGCAACACTTTTTTTATCAGGATGTATGAGATTTGACTTAGAAACCGGAGCACCACAAGGGTTCTTTTCTGAACTCGTTCACGATTTCTTAATCATACCTCTTGAACATGCTTTAGACTTTTTAGGTAGTAGTTTAGGCAATTATGCCCTCGCTATCATTGTATTTACAATCATTTTCCGATTAGTCCTCCTCCCATTAACTTTAAAGCAACAAAAAGGGATGATTGAATCACAAACAAAAATGGGTAAAATACAGCCAGTCGTAAGTGAAATTCAAGAAGAAATGAAAACAGCTCAAGATCCAATAGAAAAACAAGCTTTAAACGTAGAGTTAATGGAAATTTATAAAGAAAATGATGTGAGTTTGACTGGACAATTATCTTCTGGATGCTTGCCTTTACTCTTGCAGATGCCAATTTTTATCGCAATGATTCAGGTGATGCGTCGCTCAACAGCTATTAACAATGCTTCTTTATTCGGAATTAGTCTTGGACAAAGAAGTATTTTGCTAGCAATTTTAACAGCTGCCGTTTACTTTTTCCAATCCAAAGTGATGATCTCAGCGATGCCTGAAGAACAGCAAAAAACAGCTGGCTCAACCATGTATATTTCACCAGTTATGATGCTGGTCATTGGAATATCTAGTCCGGCTGGAATTGCTCTTTATTGGTTAGTTTCCGGATTGTTTACTTTCTTGCAACAACTATTTAATACTTACTACTATAAGCCTAAAATAGAAGAAGAAATACGTGAGAAAATGGGTGACATTGATGTCGTCCAACGGAAAAGAAAATCCCGTCGAGATGTCAGTCCAACTAGTCCGGACGATGCACCACCAACTCTTAAGAAAAATAGAAATAACCAACAAAGAAATCGAAATGCGGGTCAACAACAAAGAAATCGAAAAAATAAATAACTAAATAAACAAAAAATCTGCGACTAGTCGCAGATTTTTTTATTTATTACTAAGTGGTAATTTAATGTTAAAGATAGTCCCTTGATCAATTAAACTTGTTACACTTACTCTTCCACCATAACCTTCAACTAATTCTTTAACAATCGGCAAACCTAAACCGGTACCGCCTTTTTCCCGACTTCTTGCTTTATCCACTCGATAAAAGCGATTGAATATTTTTTCTACATCGGATTTTTCCATTCCTGAACCAAAATCTTGAATCGAAATATTCACAAAATCATTGCTTACACTTATAGAAACATGGACTTCCTTTCGATCAGTCGAATACTTCACAGCATTATCCAAAACATTAACTAAAACCTGTTCTAAGTGATTACGGTACATAAGTACAGTCAGTTCACCTTGGAAGTCTTCATCAATTGTAATCGCAAAGTCAGGATAAAGCATTTGAAAATTTGCAACTAATTGTTCGACTAAAGACAAAACATCCGTTTCTTCATGCTTATAGTGGACATCAATTTCTTGAACTCTCGATAGATCTAACATCTCTTGAACTAAGGATTTCATTCGTTGAGTTTCTGTTAAGGAGGCTTCTATGGATTCCTCTAATATTTCCGGATCATTTTTCCCCCAGCGAGTCAACATTTTTAGATGACCTTCAACAATCGCAACAGGCGTCCGTAATTCGTGGGAAACATCTTCCACAAATTGTCGCTGACTCGTAATGTTGCCTTGCATGAGATCCACCATATCATTATAAGTTCGAGCTAACTTGGAGAACTCATTATTTTTTGTCCCTTCATTCAGACGAACATCTGATTCTAAATTATCTTGAATCGATTCCATTGCTGATGTTAGCTGAGTAATAGGTTTAACAAAACTATTAATTAGTAACCAACCTATAATCGAACTAAATATAAGGGCTCCTAAGCCAATAATTAAAATGGAATAAGTAATATCATCTGTCATTTCATGGTAACCTTCTAAAGTTTGAACAATCTGAACATAACCTAATAATCCTTCATGATACTTTGAATATACTGGTTCCACCATAGACAAAGCTGTTCCCTCTGGTCCAGAAACTTCTCTTACATCTAAAAAGCCGCTTGCTTCGAAATCAATCTCAGTTTCTTCTGTTTCATAAACCAGTTCATTAATATTATTGTAAATTTTAACCATTATTCCACCTTTAGTCAAAGTCACTGGTGGTCTAAATTCTTCTTCCCTTTGAATATAATTTTTAGGCGAAGGAATAGGTCCAAGTTCTATTTTGGGCTCTTCTAACATTGAAACAACCGAATCTTTTTCTAAAACATAATAATGATTAGAAAAACGATCCACAAGCTCTTCTGACAATTCTTCCATTTCTTCTTTTTCCGAGTCTAACATGACTCGTTGAAAAGTATTCAATAAAAGAAAAGCAAAGACAGTAAAGGTTAGAAAAATAACGCTCATTGTTAAAAATGTCCAACGAACTTTTATTGTTGAGCCTTCTTTTCTTTTCTTTTTAGAAGATGAAATCATGTGCGCATCACATACCCCATTCCTCTGACAGTTTGAATGTAGCTTTCTTCTCCTTTTACATCCAACTTATTGCGCAGGTAACGAATATATACATCCACAATATTTGTCTCAGATTCTTTTCCTTCATAGCCCCAAACATTGTTTAAGAGAACCTCTCTTGATAAAACAATATTTTGATTCGACATTAACTCTACGAGCAACTCATACTCTCGTTTAGTCAATTCAATAATTAAATCCCCTCGACGAACGACTCGGTTTTCTTTTTCAACGACCAAATCTCGATAGTCTAAGGTTGTTTGTTTAATCTCATTTTTCTGACTTTCAATATTAATTCGACGGTCAAGTGCTCGAATTCGTGCCAACAATTCTTCAATGGCAAATGGTTTTGTTATATAGTCATCCGCACCGTGATCAAAACCTGATACTCGATCAATCACAGAATCTCTTGCAGTCATCATCATAATAGGAACATTACTTGTTTGTCGCACCCGACGTGCTACTTCCAGTCCATTTAACTCTGGTAACATTAAGTCAAGCAAAATCAAATCCCAGTTTTTATTTTCATCTATTGCCGCATTTAATCCTGAACGCCCATCAAAATAAACCTCTGTTTCAATTCCTTCGTGTTTGAGTTCTAATTCGACAAAACGTGCTAAGTTTTTTTCATCTTCTATAATTAATATTTTCTTCATACTGTACCCTCCGCCATTAATGCATTTTCATTAAACGCTCATTTTATAAACCTATCATATCATACTTTCTACCTAATAATCGACCGCTTAATGAGAAATTTTCTTTTTCTATATTTTTTTCTAATTATTTACAAAGAACGAGCACTTTCCCAGAATTAGGAAAATGCTCGTCTCCATTCTTTCACTTAACTTATCTATTCTTTATTTTATTCTATGTCCAGTCTTCTTCTCCATTATCTCCATACCAGTCAAAGTGGAAATCACCATCTTGATCAATTCGTTCATAGGTATGGGCGCCAAAATAATCTCTTTGTGCTTGAATAATATTTGCTGGAAGACGGGCTGAACGATAAGAGTCATAGTAAGATATCGCTGAAGCAAAAGCTGGTACGGGTATCCCTGCTTGCACCGATAATCCAACGATATCTCTTACTGACTGTTGGTAATTCTGTGCTATTTCTGTAAAGTATCCATCTAATAGTAAATTAGCTAATTCTGGTTCTTGATCATAAGCTTGCGTAATATCTTCTAAGAATCGAGCACGAATAATACAGCCTGCTCGCCATATTTTGGCAATTTCACCGTAATTTAACTTCCAACCATGCTCTTCAGACGCCATTTTCATTTGTGAAAAGCCTTGTGCATAGCTCATGACTTTACTGAAGTACAAGGCTTGACGTAATTCTTCAATGACTTCTTTTTTATTTAGATCCAAATCTTTCTTATCTGGCTTAGCTAAAACTTTACTGGCTGCTATCCGTTCGTCTTTTAGAGCAGATATATAACGGGCAAATACGGCTTCAGTAATCGTTGGTAATGGTGTTCCAACATCCAGTGCTCCTTGTGAAGTCCATTTACCTGTCCCTTTATTCCCTGCTCGATCTAAGATGACATCCACTAAATGTTTGCCTGTTTGTGGATCTATTTTAGTCAAAGCATCTGCTGTAATTTCAATCAAGAAACTATCCAGCTCGCCTTCATTCCACTCTTTAAAAATGGTGGCAATTTCATCATTAGACAAATCGAGTAAATTTCGCATAATATGATAACTCTCTGCTATTAACTGCATATCACCGTATTCAATTCCATTATGCACCATTTTTACATAATGTCCGGCTCCATCCGGTCCAATATAACTAACGCAAGCCTCTCCATCTGAAGGAGCTTTGGCGGCAATTTCCTCAAGAATTGGAGCAACTAAATCATAAGCTTCTTTCTGACCCCCAGGCATAATGGATGGTCCCTTTAAAGCCCCTTCTTCTCCACCAGAAACTCCTGTTCCAATAAAATAGATTCCTGACTCTTCTAATTCCTTACTTCGTCGGATGGTATCTCGATAGAAAGTATTCCCTCCATCAATCAATATATCTCCTTGATCTAAAAATGGTAAGACTTCTTGGATGACTGCGTCAGTCCCAGCACCCGCTTGAACCATTAGCATAATTCTTCGTGGTTTTTCTAAAGAATCTACAAAATCTTCAATCGTTCGTTCTAAATTTAAATTTTTATCTGGATTTTCTTCAATGACTGCTTCAGCTTTTGAAGTGGTTCGATTATAAATTGAAACTGAATAGCCTCGACTTTCAATATTCAATGCTAAATTTTTTCCCATGACGGCCATACCAATAACACCAATTTGTTGCTTGCTCAAGATACTCTCTCCTCTTATTTTCGATATACTTATAGTAACAAACAAAGTATTTTTTTTAAAAAAATTCGTATCTTTCTTGACATCCTTTTCCTGCTCCCATACAATTCTAGAGATAGAATAGAAAGGTGATAAACATGTCAAAAAATAACAAAAAAAATACGATGGCTAAAGTAATTATTATTTTAGTTGTTCTGGCAATGCTCGTACCAGTTTTTTCCGTAGTCCTCAGTCTTTTATAAAAAATTTAAAAGCTTAAGATCATTTCTGTTGATAGATTGCTTTAGATAGCTTTCTGACCGGATCTAATCTTAAGCTTTTATTTATTTTCTGAGTCTGTCCACATGTTTTCTTAACTCTTTTGCTGCTTCTAATGCAGGTGCTGTAATTTCACTGCCCGATAACATCCGTGCAATTTCCTCGACTCTTTCGTCTTCAGGAAGTAGGCGAGCACTCGTAGATGTCCGATCATCTGAGATTTCTTTTCTCACATATAGATGATTATCGGCCGTCGCAGCTACCTGCGGTAAATGCGTGATACATAAGACTTGTGAATGAATAGATATCGAATAAATCTTCTCTGCTATTGCCTGCGCAACACGTCCACTGACTCCTGTGTCAATCTCATCAAAAATAATACTCGTCACGCCCTGTGCTTTAGTAAAGATTGTTTTCATCGCCAACATCATTCGTGATAGTTCTCCACCCGATGCAATCTTAGTTAAAGGCTTTCTCGGTTCACCAGGATTCGTTGAAATATAAAACTCTAGTTGATCCAATCCCATTGTGTTTGCATCTTCAACTTCTATTTCATCTAATTCTTTTTCAAAACGAACTAAAAAATCCACTTTGTTCATATAGAGTTCTTTTAATTGTTCATGGATTCCTCGCTCTAATTCTCTGGCAACTTTTCGTCTACTCTCAGATAACTTCTTCCCTTTAACAAGCAAATCTTTTTCCAATGCAGTGATTTTATCAGCCAACTCGCCTTTTGATAATTCTCTCTGGTCAATTTCTTCCAGTTCTTCAATTGCATCATCGTAAAAACTTAGGATTTCTTTAATTGAACTCCCATATTTACGTTTTAATTGTTGGATTGTATTTAGACGTCCAGCAATTACATTTAAACGATCCTCATCATATTCTTGATGATCTAAGACATTATAGATTTCACTTGCTAATTCCTGTAATTGGTAAAAAGTAGCGGTCGTTGTTTGAGATATTTCTTTTAGTTCTTGATCTAAATCTTCTACAGACCGCATTTCATCCATCGCTAAACCAAGTAATTCTAATGCACCTGGTTCATTCTCTTGAATAAGCTGATAACTAATCGTTAAAGCCTGCTTGATATTTTGAAAGTTTGCTAAGCGTCTTTCTTCTTCTTCTAGCTCTTCTTCTTCACCGATTGTTAAATTTGCTTCTGCAATCTCATCTGTTTGAAATTTAAGGATATCAATTTTTTGGGCAAGTTCTTGTTCACGATCTTGCCACTCTGTAAATTTTTTCTTCGTTGCCCGATATTCTTTATAGGTTAATTGATAATCGAGCTTTAATTTCTCTATTCTTTTGTAATCAAAATCATCTAGTAATTCGATATGATTTTCACTATGCATTAATTCTTGGTGTTCATTTTGACCATGAATATCAATTAAAAATGCTCCTATTTTCTTTAAAAGAGCAATAGTGACAACTGACCCATTCACGCGGCAAACATTCCGACCATTTTGATAGATTTCCCGTTGCATGACAATTAAATCGTCATCAAAATCAATTGATTCTTGTTTTAATATGTTTCTTAACCCTGTAGTCTTTGGACTAGTAAAATGTCCCTCTAAGACACATTTTTTAGTCCCATGACGAACAAAATCAACTGACCCTCTGCCACCAGCCAATAAACCCAGTGCATCAATAATAATTGATTTTCCTGCTCCTGTTTCTCCAGTTAAAACGGTCATTCCTTGTCGAAAATCTAAGGATATATCTTCAATAATCGCAAAATTATGAATATGCAATTCTACCAGCATCTAATGCCTCCTTCTCTTAGCAACTATTTTAAATTTTCCTTTACTAAGAATTCATCAACCAAAGTCTCCTGATCAACTTCTGGGTGAAAGTCCTTAACAAAGTATGCTAAAAACTCAATGTTTCCCTTCGTTCCCTGAATAGGAGAGATTGTTAAATTTTTTAAACCAAATGACTCTTCTGCTGCCATTCTAATCACTTTATTTAAAACGCTTTGGTAGATTTCAGGATCCGAAATAATTCCTCCCTCACCAACTTCTTCCCTTTCGGCTTCAAATTGCGGCTTAATCAAAGCAATTACTTCGCCATTTTCTTTTAGAATTGGATAGAGAGCGGGTAAAATTAATCCAAGCGAAATAAAAGAAACATCGATGGTAGCAAATTCTGCTTGTCCTTCAGTAAAATCTTCGGGCACACTATGGCGGAAATTTGTTTGTTCCATGACAATTACTTGTTCGTGAGAACGTAATTCCCATGCTAATTGATTGGTTCCAACATCTAGTGCATACACTTTTTTTGCCCCGTTTTTTAAGGCAACATCGGTAAATCCACCCGTTGATGCTCCAATATCAAGGATAATTTTATCGGTTAAATCTACTTGAAATTTAGTCAATGCTTTTTCTAGTTTGTAGCCACCTCGACTGACATATTTCTTTTCCATTCCCTTAATATAGACTGCTGTATTTTCGTCTAATTTCTCTCCTGGAGTCAATATCTTTACTTCTTTCCTTGTAAATACCTTCCCCGACATAATATATGAGAGGGCTTCATTTTTGCTTTCAACGAGCCCCTGTTCAATTAGTAATTCATCTGCACGTTTTTTTTTCACTTACTTATACTCCTCTAAGGTTAATGAATCAACAAAACTTGTTAATAAGTCCGCATTATATTGAGGATCCATCTGATGAATTGCTTCCAATGCTTCTTTAGCTGTTTTTAACCGTTTTTCTAACGCTCTTAAAGATCCATCAATTCCTAATAATGAAGGGTAAGTGCTTTTCTCTAAGCTAGAATCAGTCATAACAGCTTTCCCAAGTTCTTCTTCTGATGCTAGTTGATCCAATAGATCATCTCGAATCTGATAAGCAATACCTAAATTTTTTGCAAATTTTTCTAATGCCCTTAAAATATCTTCTTTTTTTCCAGCAATGATCCCTGCTGAAAGGACAGCCATTCGAATTAGCTCACCTGTTTTACGTTCATGAATAGATTCAATCTCAGTTAAAGATAAAGTCAGCTTTTCTCCTTCAATA
>JARICH010000078.1 GCA_029257245.1 Atopostipes sp.
GGAGGGAGCCATTGCTTAAGAGAAGCCTGACACTATTGCTATTAATTTTGAGTCTTAGTGCATGTAGTCAAGAGATTCAGAATGAAAATCTTAGCCAAACCAAAACTGTTCAACTAGAAGAATTAGCAGAAGAAGTGCTAGAGCAAGAGATAGAAGAAATCGATTGGGATGAAGGAATTGCTGAAGTAGAATTTGAAGCGGATGACTTAGAAAATATAGTCTGGGAAGATCTTCATTTGACCAAAGAGCAGTTTGACGACTTTCTCAATGAATTGTTGGCCCGTCCCTTCAACCTACAAGATTTCGATAAAGATCTTGATTTAGAAATTGAAATTAAAAAGATTGATTTTGATGGCGAAGAAATAGACTATACTCTTAAAAATATGGATGATACTACTTTCTTAGCTGACTTTGGGCAGGGGCTGTCTATCTACACGATTGATACTTTTAGTCGCCAGTATTATTTAAATTCTGACTATTATAAAGAGGAAAAACAGCCAATCATTCGCTTCTACGATGAAGATGGAAATTTGCTCAGTGAAAATAGTTATTTTATCGACCTAACTGTTGACCAGTTCGAGCAATAATATTCATGGGCTGATAATTTGTCACTCGCTGAATGAAAGGACTGATGAACATGGAAGCAGAAATGAAGAAAATTTTAGTTGCAATGGACGGTTCAAAAAATGCTGAACGAGCCTTAATTGAAGCGAAAGAACAGGGTGAGCATACGGAAGCTAGTATCACTATTTTGTCAATTATCAAACCTGTCTTTCTACCTTATTATGGGAAATCAGAAATTTCTAAACAGGATCGAGAAAAAATTGAACAATCAAGAGAAGAATTATTAAAGCGATCATTGGAAATGTTTGAAGATTATCCAGGGCCCCTTGAAACTAAGATTAGAAAAGGAGATCCTGCTGAAGAGATTTTAGAAGAGGCCGAAGAAGGGACTTATGACCTCATCGTGATGGGAAGTAAAGGGTTAGGACTTTTCACACGAAGTCTTTTGGGAAGTGTCTCAAATAAGGTCTTAACTCATACCAAAACAAACGTGTTGATTGTGAAATAAGTGAATGAAACTGTAGCAAGAGAGATTTCTTGCTATAGTTTTTTTATGTCAAAATATATTTCTGTTCTCCATACATTTTGTAAGGTAAAACAATGTATTACTGAATATTTTTATCTTATAATTGATCAAACAAATACAACAGGTTAAACTAGAAAGTATTTTATAATGATTAAAACACCTCAATTTTCTCAAGGTCACTAATGAAAGAAGGGGAGAAAGATGGAAAATAATAATCAACTAGAAGCTTATCAAATTGTAGTAAATAAAATGATAGCTGCATTAAATGATATGACGACTATACTAGCAGTAACCGATTTAGTAACATTAAACACAACAATAGAAGATATGGCGATAGTTCTTCCGCGAGTTAAAAAAATACCGACTAGTTCTAGTTTAGAAGCGATTCAAAAAATTACCCAAAATATGATGATCAGGATGTCCGACTTGAATGAAAATAAGCAAAATGTAAATGAAAAATCAAGACAAGAAGCGATTAAAAACATGGTAGATATAAGTACAAAAATGATTAGTATTTTAGGGATTAAAAACGGAGATAGGCTTCAGATAACTCTAAGTAATGTAAAAACGATTATTCCTGAAATGATACAAGCATTTTTTAAGACCAATTGGATGAACTTTGAACCAAAAGATGAAGATATAAAAGAAGCTCAGCGGATTTTAAATAATGAAAATTTAGAAGAATTGATTTTAAACAGCAGAAAAAGCAACGAACCTGAAGAAGAATTAAATAATTCTCATAAAGTAGTTCTCCTAGTTTTCATGCTGCTTTACTATACGATAGAGTTTGTTAGTGATACTTCGACCATTACACTAAAGGAATTCAATCAAAACTAAGTCACTCCAATCATCGACTCAGTTACTGAATCAAAGACTGTGAATAAATTAAAGAAACCGCCACCTAGAAAATAGGAGGAGGTTTCTTTTAAAATAGACTGAATGAATTAAGGCTTACTGATTATTTTTTGGAAGTTGGCGATAGCCTTCTAACAACTGGTCATTTTCTAAAATAAAAGGAGCAGCAGTGGGTTGATCCCAAGAAAGGTCATATTTATTCATGAGGTAATCATTCAATTCGGATCGATTTGAAAACTTAATGGCTTGATAAGGTTCTTGGAAACTTAATTTTTCTAAAAACAAGAGCTCATCCGCTTCCCCTGGAAAAAGGATTCCCATATGTCCAATAAAGAGATAGCCGTCTTCTTCATGGAAAAAAACGGAAATGAGTGAACTCTTTTCTTCATTTAAAAACTCAATTTCTTTTTCTTGCCAATCTTTTTGGATATTTTTAAGGTGCACGTTGATATCTTGGGTATCAGTTGTAGGGATATAGCCATAGAGTGTTTGGAATTCCTCGTATTCTTTTTCGCTAAATAATTCACGCGGACTGGATTCCATTGCATATTGGTCAAAAGCAAGATAATCACTACGGCTCGTATCGATCTTACCAATCGTTAAAGAGTCTTTCATTAAATCATAGGAACTAATTCGACAGTTATAACCTAGAAAATCTGGACGATTGTCTTCCCATAATTCCATCATTTCAACGAAGTCATAATTAGGCTTTAAGCTATTTATGCGGGTAAAACCATTTTTGGTTAAACCTTTCTCTTCAATGGCTTCATTAAAAAGTTGAACATCCTTCCAGAAATTATCCAGTGTCGCATCTGGGATTCCAGCTGCTTGCATCCGTTCCTGCATCTCTTGTTGACTAGATTGATCCGTCAAGTTCGAGTAAGTTAATTGATTCGTTGCTTCTGCGTTAGTTTCTGCCTGTGGTCTTGAACAGGCCACTAAGAAAGTGATAACTAATAGGCTAGTCATCCATCTAAAATGTTTTTTCATCTGTCATTTCTCCGTCTACCTTTATTTTTTAAGGATAATAAAATTCATTTACCCATTATATCTGCTTGTTTTCTCAAACACAAGAGCAAAAAAATAAGCACAGCAAAGAGGAGTTTTCCCCTTGCTGTGCTTAGATTCATTTGAGGGTCTGTTAACTAACCAACCAGAAAATTAATTTCTTCGTTGTTCTTTGATGCTTGGACGCGGTAAATCTAGTGCTGCGTTGCGATCAAAGAATCCGAATGGCTTCAGATAGAAACCGATATAAATGGTCGGCATAACTGGCCAATCTTCCGGTTTCGTATAGTGGTGCAGTCCCATGTTATACCATAAGACAACATCCTCATTACGAATACTGCGATCTTTTTCAGCGTACTTGGATAATTCATCCATTCCGCCACCTTGTTTCTGGTTTGGATACATACCAGGCGCAAACATTTCTGCTGGATCATACTGAGTAAAGTGAACATGCTTTTTAAGGAAAGGAGCACGTTGCATAATACTCGATTGATCATGGGCAAAAGGAGAGACATTCTCACCAGGCTCTAAAATGTAACCAACAGGCTGACCCATTAAGTTTTTACTATTCTCATTGATTACTTTCCAACGACGAGCGGTTTCTAAATTAATATTTCGTCTCGCTTCCATCTCCGTCTCAAAAATGGTTTCTTCCGCATAGAAGGCATTCTTGTTCGGGTTATCGTCATTGATTTCACTGGCGACCGTATTGTATTCGACCACTGAGTTCTCTACACCATCAATTTGTGTGTCAATTCGATAGTTAAAGAAGTGCTGGTGAATTGGTGCCATAATACCAGGTGCTACTTCAGTTCCGTATTTAGTGTCTTCGCCTTCTTGGAGGGCACTGACGTTTAGCATTCCAGTAGCTTTTACTTCATGTTCAATCGTTCCATCAGTATAGAGATACCAATAGAATCCATAGTCATAGTTGGCAACTGTTGTAAAGAATGAGATTACAAGACGACGCGAACGACGGACTTCCATTTCACCGGTTCTCCAGTCGGTATGTTTCCACGCAACACCATAATCTTCTTCATGTAAACAGACCGCATTCGGGATGGTCATTGGTTCCCCATCAGCATCCACCATGACGGCATCAAAGTATTCAATTTCACCCTTACAGTCACAACCGAGTACAAGGGAGTTAGCCAATTGCCCTAAACCATATTCACCCGCATCAAAAGCATTCTGCCAGTTATGCGCATGATCTGGATACCCATAAGGAACAATCATTTCTGAGAGGGCAGCACGATAGAGAACAGGACGTACTTTTCCATCATCATCGTAATTCACCGTATGGAGGACTAATCCTTCACGTGCGGTATAACCAATTCTAAATTGCCATTTTTGCCATTCAACTGAATGACCATCGACTTCAAAACTTGGTCCGTCAGGCATAGTAATATCTAGACGCTTCAAGTCTTTTCTTGTTTCAAAGTCTCCTTCTTCTGGTACATAGTTTTCGTTGGTATCATAGACTGGACGAACACCACTGTCTTCAATCCGAATGACTTCCTGTGTATTTAAATCAACCACTGGAATCAAACCGGTAAGTGGTTGTCCATAGGCATTGTCACCTTCATATCTGCGAACAAAACAAAGCGCACGACCTAATCTTCTACCTTCATCTTCTTCGATTCCAAAGTAACCAGCTGACCAAGGATCCACCATAACTAAATCCATATCCGTGACGCCACGCTTAGCCGCAGCTTTCTGGAATTCTGGATTGTTTTTTACGGTTTCTTCGAGTTCTGTGTATTCCTCCATAATAAATGAGGCTTGCTGTCCTTCGGCGATCTTTTCATAACTAATCACTTTTTCATCTGTAATCGAGACTACAGCTTCAAAGGTTTGGTTAGTTTCACGATTTAAAATCACCATAAAAGACCGTCGATTGATTGGATCCCCTGTTTCAAAGTTCAGGACCTCTTCTTTCGAAGGTTCTTTTAGACCGGCTTGTTCAAATCGAATCTCATCACCAAAATTTTTTTCTTTCCGAATAATTGATACCGCTTTCATTATTTCGCTTTCTGAGAGGGGTTCTAAAGGATGGGGGGACATTTTGACTGTGTGTTTTTCTGTCTGCAACATTCTCTCCTCCTTTTTGATGGTTTTACCATACCATAATAAAATATTAGAAGTCAACACTTATATTTATTAAATTCACAAATGAACTTGGAATAACAAGTCTTTATTTAATAGATACAGGCTTTGATCGAAAACTTTCAGAGTGGCTTTTAGAGGGTTTAAAATACATTTCATTTCAAATAATAAATTTAAATATAAATTGAATTTCACAAACTCAGCTTAAATATATTAGCTAAAAAAGAATGAGGAGCAGAGAATTAAAAACGAAAAGGATACAGAAAAAGATTAAGTAATAAGCAAATGACAAAAAGTGTACATCTGTATGGCTTCTTTAAAATAAATGAATGGGGTAAAGATAGAAAAAGACTGTTCATGATTTTTGTCGAGGATTTTTATTATGTAAATCCTAAGAATAAAAAAGAACTGCTGAGAGAATAGTGATAAAAATCCTTGTGAAAAGAAGAGTGAACTTGCATGGTGTTCTTTGATAGACGGGGATTATATTTTTTTACATAGCGGAATAAATCAGCTCTTATTGAGAACGAGGACAGATGCATTATTTTATTATTTTTTTAAATCAATAGCTATAATTAATTAATTTCTCCTGTTATAATAGATTTGACTCGATTTTAAAGATCAGTCAGGCACTAAAATAGCTATAAAACTAGGGGGTTATCCAGATGTTTAAAGGATTTGCTAAAAGAAAAGCAAAAAAGAATTTGAAAAAAAATTATAATAAAGCCGAAAAACTCTTAGAAGATGACGATAAATTAGAAAAATTTCTCCAAAAAGTAGAGAAACGTTTAAAATTGATTCCACGTGCAGGGCGCCGTTTGTCTACAGTTCCAGTGA
>JARICH010000064.1 GCA_029257245.1 Atopostipes sp.
AAATCACTCGGACCAAGATTTGATAATTCAATGTAGACTTCTGTATCTTCGTAATTTTCCATGACTCTTTTCTCACGAATAGTGGCTGATGCATCTTGATGCAGCTGGACTTCAATATCGATCGACTGAATTTTGTTTTCTTCTGCCGCTTGAACGAAAGTATTTGGATGAATCAACAGAATAATAAATAATCCCAGCAAACTCTTGCACAGTTTATCCATGGTTCTCACTCCTTTTAGTGAATGAATAACTTCGTCTTATAACATGAGACCTGGGTAGGCGTTCATGGCTAAATCAATTTCACCTGTTTCATCATAGTCCAAAAAGGCTGCTGCACCAATCATCGCCGCATTATCTCCACATAAGGATAAGGGGGGAATCGCTAGCGAAACATCATCCAATTCTGATTCTACTGCTTCTGATAAAGCACTCCTTAGCCCAGAGTTGGCCGCTACTCCTCCGGCTAGAATAATTTCTTTGACTTCATATTCTTTCGCTGCTCGGATAGTTTTATCCACTAGGACTTCCACAACAGCGGCTTGGAAACTCGCAGCCAAGTCATTTTTATCGAGTTCTTCGCCTTTTTGTTCTGCATTATGCACCCGATTAATAAAGGCAGATTTTAAGCCACTAAAACTAAAATCATAATTTTCTTCTTGCATCATCGCTCTAGGGAAATTAAAAACATCTTCCCCTTTTTGAGCCATCTCATCGATATATTTCCCTCCAGGATAAGGTACACCAATGACACGACCAATCTTATCGTAGGCTTCACCAGCAGCATCATCCCGTGTCTCACCAATAATTTCAAATCGGTTATGTTCCTTCATATAAACCAGTTCAGTATGCCCTCCGCTCACAACTAATGCTAATAAGGGAAATTGTAAGGGTTCAATCAACTGATTCGCATAAATGTGTCCGGCCATGTGGTTCACTGGGATTAAAGGTAGATTATGAGCATAGGCAATTGCTTTAGCCGCATTGACACCAATCAATAGTGCTCCCACTAATCCAGGTCCTTCTGTAACAGCTACAGCATCTAAATCTGAAAATTCTACATTGGCTTCTTTCATTGCTTCTTGAATAATTAAGGTAATATATTCTACATGGTGACGACTTGCGATTTCAGGTACGACGCCTCCAAATCGCTTATGACTATTAATCTGGGAAGCAACAATGTTGGATTGGATTTTCTCGCCATTTTCTATCACTGCTGCACTTGTTTCATCACAACTTGTTTCAATTGCTAAAATTAACACTCTTTATTGCTCCTTTCTTAAATCACGCTTCATCATTAGGGCATCCTCTGTCGGTTGAGAATAATAGTTTTTTCGACGTCCGATTTCTTGGAAGCCTATTTTTGAATAAAGCTGATAAGCCGCTCGATTTGATTCGCGGACTTCTAAAAAGATCGTTTCTAAATTATTTTCTAATGATTGTTTGATCAGTTCCTTAAACATTTTTTCACCGACACCTTTTTGTTGCTGTTCTTTTGCGACAGCAACCAAATAAACATCTGCTTCAACCAATGTTTGCGAGGCGATAAGCAAAGCAACAATTTCTCCATCCGCTAAAGAAGCAACAATAAAGCTTGAGTTAGCTGCCAGGATACTTTGGCGAAATTGCTCCACCGTCCAAGGCGATCCTTCAACATAGGCTGATTCTGCAACCTGCCAGACAGCTTCGGCTTCTTTACTATCCTTGGCTTTTAAATTTTTAATAATTAGTCCATCTTGATCTTTCATTATGCTTGTTAACCAGCTTCCTTATTTTATTTGATAATACATCTCTAGAGCGTCTTCACCGCTGTCATGATAATAATTCTTCTTAATATAGGAGTCTTTAAAACCAAGCTTACGGTAAAGTTTTTTAGCGGGTGTATTAGTCACTCTTACTTCTAAAGTTAATTGTTTTAAATCAAGCTTCTCAGCAATTCTAGTTGCTTCTTCGATTAAGAAAGTCGCCAAACCTTGCTTTTGATAAGAAAATTTAGTTCCAATATTCGTAATGTGTAAACTGTCTTTTCTTATGGCTAAGGCTATAAATGCTAATCCTTCTCCATATTTACTGACGAGTAAAAATGAAGACTGACTATTTTGTAATTCATTATAAACAGTTAAACGGCTCCATGGGGCTCTTCCCCCATAAGCAGACTCTTGAATTTCCATAATGTTTTCAACATCTAAGCTCGTTCCAATATGAAGATCCAGTTCTTGACCATTTCTTAACCTATAGTGTCGATTTTTTAACATCTTCTCATCGATTATTTGCGGATAAAACACTTTTTCAACCTCCGCTTTCTTTTCTAGAAACCAGTCCTTAAACTTTTTCAACTAAGTTGCCTCCCTCAAAATCAGGATGCTCCTCCAACCAATTTTCTTCTGCTTCAGCTAACTTTAAGTAAGCGGGTGTTAAATGGTGACTCTCAACCAGATCTTCTGTTTGTGCGAGAAAAGCTAGGGCACTTGCGCGAGGCAAATTCTGTTCAGGCAAGGCTAAATCGACTTTCTCACCTAAGGCCTCTTTAAAAATAGCTAAGAATTTTTCAGCATCTGTTCCAAGCAATTCAATTTGGTAGTCCTTATATTCACTGGCTAAGAAACTCGCCCACTGCTCAGCTGAAATATGTGTATCGGACTCGATAGCTATTAGCTTCTTGTTTTCATCTCTTTTGTAAAGTCCAGTATAAATATTTTCCCGCCGGGCATCAAAAAGGGGAACTATCAGCTGGTTATTGCCTCCAAGACTATTGGCGGCCAAGGTCTTCAAACTTGAAATTCCAACTAGATCAATACTTTGAGACCAAGCGAGCGATTTGGCAATGGTTACTGCAATTCGTAAACCTGTATAAGAGCCCGGACCTTTGGCAACCGCAATCCGATCGATAGCATCTAAGCTTAGATTGGCCTGTTTTAAGGCTTCGTCGATGGCCGGCATTAATTGAATACTATGGTTTCTTCTTACATTTATGATTTGTTCACTTAATAGTTTTTTTTCTTCAACCACAGCAACAGTTAAAGCTTGGTTGGAACTATCAAAGGCTAATATTTTCATTTTTTCACTCCTAGGAAATCCTCTTCCTCAAATTACATTTCATTCTCTATTGTCACTTATTTTAGCATATTTTAGTCGGGCATGACAGTCTGGACATGCTTCTCTTTTTCAAGCAGCTCTTATTCATTTATGCCTGACTCCGTTCGTGGTATTATAGAAGCAACTTTAAAAATTGAAAGGAAGTATTTGATGACTTTTAAAAAAATTGAATCACAAG
Source organism: Atopostipes sp. (assembly GCA_029257245.1). GTDB lineage: Bacteria > Bacillota > Bacilli > Lactobacillales > Carnobacteriaceae_A > Atopostipes. The sequence continues at coordinate 3,272 of JARICH010000064.1, forward strand.
AACTAAAAGATATTCAATCCATTGGCCATCTCTATGTTCACGAAGAAACAGGCGCCCAAGTTTTGCATTTAGAAAATGATGACTCTAACAAGGCCTTCACTATTGCCTTCAAAACACCGCCATACAATGATAATGGAATCACCCATATTCTCGAGCATTCAGTATTAAATGGTTCTAAAAAATACCCATCCAAAGAACCCTTTGTTGAGTTAATTAAAGGTTCACTAAACACTTTTGTAAATGCCATGACTTTTTCAGATAAAACGATTTATCCGGTGGCTTCTACTAACCAAAAAGATTTCAGACATTTAATGGGGGTTTATTTAGATGCCGTCTTTCAACCAGCATTTATTGATAATCCACAAATTCTAGCACAAGAAGGCTGGCATTATCATCTAGAAGATCCTGCTGATGACTTAATTTATAAAGGCGTTGTCTACAATGAAATGAAAGGTGCAACTGCTTCTCCTGAAAGACAGTTATATCAAGAAGTTACCGCTCACCTTTATCCTGATAGTATCTACCGGTTTGAATCAGGTGGCGATCCAGCAGCCATCCCAACTCTTACCCAGGAAGAATTTGTCAATTACCATGAAACCTACTATCATCCTTCCAATTCAATGACGATTCTTTATGGAGATTTGGATCTCGATAAAGCTTTCACAGATTTAGAAGAATATTTTACTGGAAAAGGTCAATTAGAAGAAGAAATCGAATTAGAATTCACTGTTGAAGAACCAACAGAGAGTTATTTAGAAGGCAGTTATTCAATCACAGAAGGTGATGACCCAAGTGACAAAGACTTTCTTGCTTTGGCTTGGCATACTGCACTTCCGACGGATGCTTTGGATGGATTCGGTCTCAGCATTCTAGAAGAAATTCTTCTAGGTAATAATCAAGCGCCATTAAAGAAAGCTTTACTTGACGCTGAAATCGGTGGAGATATTAGCGGTGGAACAGCGGATATAGGTTATCCCAAAGCCTTTATGGTAACTGCTAAATATTCAAACACTGAAAAAATGAGTCAGTTTGAAAAAGTAGTTGAAGATACTTTAGAACAATTAGTCAATGAAGGAATCGACCAAGAACTCATTCAAGCCGCTTTAAATAAAATTACTTTTGAAACAAAAGAAATGGCTATTTCTGAAGATAATCCTCGTGGTGTGCTTTTTGCGATTACTGCTTTAAGTAACTGGCTTTATGACGAAAGTCCTTTTATTAATTTAGATTTCTCAAAATACTTAAAGCAGCTCGCTGAATTAGCTGACAAAGGGTATTTCGAACAATTAATTAAAGAGAAGTTGTTAACTAACCCTCTTCGAGTCGAAGTGGCACTAAAAGCGGAGCCAGGTAAGAATGATCGACTTGAAAAAGCGGTCCAAGAAAAATTGATAAGCTATCAAGAAAATTTAGCTGACTCAGAAATTGAAGCTTTAGTCGCTGAAACTCAAAGCTTGATGGAAAGACAGAATACACCGGATCAGCCAGAAGATTTAGCGAAAATTCCGATGCTCAGTCGTAAAGACTTAAGCACTGAAGTTGAAGAATATCCATTAGAAATTAGTTCTTTATTTGAATGGGAAGATGGACATACGGACTTTTATCATGCCGAACAATTTACTGCCG
>JARICH010000034.1 GCA_029257245.1 Atopostipes sp.
CCAAGCGTTAACTGTTGTCAATGGTAGAGAGGACACGTTAAATTATGAACCCAGTGAGGATTTAGAATTGCTAATTCAGTTAAGTGATAATCTGGAAGATTTAACGTATACGGTGGAATGGAATGAAGATGTTGTCTCAGAGCAAGGGTCAATTGAAGTACCAATTGCTGAAGGTATGGAACTTGGTCGCTTAATTGTTAATTACCCAGGGAATGAATTAGGTTATTTAGAGAAAGATGAAGCTTATGTATCGCTCGTTGCCACAGAAGAGGTCGAACAAGCTGGAATTTTCAAACAGATGTGGACCGGTCTAGTAGACTTCTTTAAAGGATTAAAAGATCGATTTTAATAAATATAAAAATGAATATAGATATTTTAAAATAAGGAGAATTTCAAATGCTGGATATTAAGCTAATACGAAATGATTTTGAAAAAGTCACCGATTTACTGGAAAAACGTGGAGTAGAACGTGAAAAGTTGGTTCGATTAAAAGATATCGATAAGAAACGACGTGAACTCTTACAAAATTCTGAAGAATTGAAAAAAGAAAGAAACCAAGATTCCAAAGAAATTGCTGAAAAGAAAAGAAATCAAGAATCTGCTGATGAAGCAATTGAATCCATGCAAGCGGTCAGTAAAAAAATTAAAACAATTGATCAAAAACTAGAAGATATCTCAGCAGAAATGAAAGAGATTACGGAAGGTCTACCTAACTTACCTCATTCATCTGTGCCGATTGGAGCTTCCGAAGAAGACAACGTAGAGATTAATCGGTGGGGAGATGAGTTTTTATCACGGCCGGGTGACCAACCAAAAGCTCATTGGGATTTAGGAGAAGATCTTGGTATCTTAGACTGGAAGCGAGGAGCTAAAGTTTCCCAAAGTCGTTTTGTTTACTATATCGATGCTGGTGCACGTTTAGTACGAGCTTTATATAACTTTATGCTCGATGTGCATGTTTCAGAACATGGTTATACTGAAATGATCACTCCTTTTATGGTAAATGATGAATCAATGTTTACGACTGGACAATTTCCTAAATTTAAAGAAGATGTTTATGAAATTGAAGATGAGAATCTGACTATGATACCCACTGCGGAAGTACCATTGACGAATTTTTACCGCGATGAAATCTTATCTGAATCTGATTTACCTCAGTACTTTACGGCGGTGAGTCCAAGTTTCCGTTCTGAAGCTGGAAGCGCTGGGCGAGACACGCGGGGTCTCATTCGATTGCACCAATTCCATAAAGTCGAATTAGTTAAATTTGCTAAACCTGAAGACTCTTATGAAGAACTGGAAAAAATGACACGCGATGCCGAAGTCATTTTAGAAAAATTAGAATTGCCTTATCGTCGAATTGTTTTATCAACGGGAGACACCGGTTTCGCAGCAGCTAAAACATATGATCTAGAAGTGTGGATGCCTGCTCAAAATACTTATCGCGAAATTAGTTCATGTTCGAATACAGAATCTTTTCAAGCACGTCGCGGTATGATTCGATTCCGTCGTGAAGAAAATGATCAAATCGAATATGTTCATACATTAAATGGTTCTGGAGTAGCGATTGGCCGGACAGTAGCGGCAATCCTTGAAAACTACCAGCAACCAGATGGAAGAATTAAAATTCCAGAAGTATTAATTCCTTATATGAATGGATTAAAATATATTGAACCAGCAGCATAATGTTTTTGTTTTTTTTGTTTATTTAATGGAAAGACCTCATTTTTGCATGAGGTCTTTTCTTCAATTATAATGGTAGATAGAAGGAATAGAATTCGCGATATTTTTATCACTCAGCTAGACAAAAGAAAAGAGGAGATAAAATGACCCATTATAAAAAAGCAGTATTTGCCGGCGGTTGTTTTTGGTGTATGGTTGAACCTTTTGATAGTTTAGATGGAATCGAAGCAGTTGTTTCTGGATTTACAGGAGGACATGTTGAAAACCCAACATATAGAGAAGTAGTCAGACGCAACACAGGGCATACAGAAGCCGTTGAAATCACTTATGATCCGGATTTAATTAGTTATAAAGACCTTGTCGAAATTTATTGGCGACAGACTGATCCAACAGATGCCGGTGGCCAATTTGCCGATCGAGGGGATTCATATCGACCAGTAATTTATTACAGTACAGAAGAAGAAAGACAAATTGCTGAGGAATCAAAAGAGCAATTGCAAAAAAACGGACCATTTAAAGAAAAAATTGTCACAACTATTGAGCCGATCCAACCTTTTTATGAAGCCGAAGACTACCATCAAGATTTTTATAAAAAGGAAAAAAATCACTATCGACGCTATAAAATTGGATCAGGTCGAGCTAATTTTTTAAAAGAACATTGGTCGCAGTAATTCGATGAAATCAATAGTTGAAGCTGAAAACACAAAATAAAATCTATAAAAAACAAAATAAAACAAAAAAGCCCTTGACATATTTATGTCAGGGGTGTATTATATAGTAGTTGCTGTGAAAGACAAGCGACATTAAAAGTATGGTAATTACAGCAAGAAGGATACACCTGTTCCCATCTCGAACACAGCCGTTAAGCTTCTTTGCGCCGAGGATAGTAAGGGCTTCGTCCTTGTGAAAGCCGGTCGTTGCCGTTCTTTTTTTATTTGTAGCACCGTTTGCTCAACTGGATAGAGCACCTGACGTCGGATCAGGGGGCTAGGGGTTCGAATCCCTTACGGTGCGTCAATCAACAATTAGTAAGGACTTAACACTTCGGTGTTAAGTCCTTTTTGTATATTCTCCATTTTTCTTTTTGGACGGTGTATTTCTTTTGTTTGAAGGGTAAAGCTGTTATAATATTAGTATAGTCAACAATAGTCAGACTCATGAAAATGAAAGAAGAAAAGAAGATTTAAAGACAGGAGGTAGCTGATGGATACATTGACATTTTACTCATTTAGATGGTAAGTGTCGGTGTTTTCAGTGAAAAAGTATGACGAACCGTAACATGTCTGATATGATAGAAGAATATTTAAAAGGCGCTCTTAAAGAAAAAGGAAGAGTGGAAATTCAACGTAATGAAATTGCTGAATTATTTGATTGTGTTCCTTCTCAAATTAATTATGTAATTAATTCTCGCTTCACTATTCAGCATGGCTATTCTGTTGAAAGTAAAAGAGGTGGGGGCGGTTATATTCGAATTATTAAAATACAAATGAACGATAACGCTGAATCTCTTGAACAAATGGATGAACTCATTGGAGAAAGTCTTTCTGAAAAAGAGTCAGAAATTATTATTAATACACTTTATCAAAATGACTTGGTGACTGCACGCGAAGGTCAAATTATGTTAGCGGCTATGGAAGAAGGAAATTATCAAGCGAATAAACAGAATACCAATCAAAGCCGAGCGATGGTCTTATCATCAATGGTAAAATTACTAATTCTAAGAAATACTTGAAAGGCGGATGAATATTTATGAAAGAGATATTTACAGAACGAGCAAAAATAGCATTGCAAAATGCTCAAAATGAAGCGAAATTGCTCCGCCATCGTACTGTTGGGACTGAACATATATTATTAGGTTTAGTCATGGAAGAAGACGGTATTGCTGGGAAAACATTAAGAGAAGCATCATTAACAGAAGAAGATGTACGCGATGAAATTGAACATTTAATGGATTATGGACCAAAAACGAAGGGTAGTTTAGATGCTGAGAATATCATCTTACCTTATTCACCACGTGTACATCAGATTATGGCTTATGCAGCAGATGAAGCTCGCCGTTTAAAGAGTCCATTAGTTGGAACTGAACATATATTATTAGGTTTACTTAGAGATGAAAAAATATTATCTTCACAAATTATGAAAAACCTAAATTTAAGCATTTCAAGCATTCGCCAAGATATTGCAAAACGCTTAGGAATAAGCTTAAATGCTAATCAAAATCGACAGAAATCTGGCCGACCACGTACGAATAATCGTCGTCCTCGAACAGATCAAAAAGTTCAATCACAAACACCTACCTTGGATTCATTAGCTCGAGATTTAACACAAGCTGCACGAGAAGATAAATTGGATCCAATTGTAGGACGTGATAAGGAAGTCCGTCGAATTACTCAAGTGCTCAGTCGAAGAACCAAGAATAATCCGGTGTTGATAGGGGAACCTGGTGTAGGAAAAACAGCGATTGCTGAAGGTTTTGCACAAAAAATTATCAACCGAGAAGTACCACCAGCTCTTTTAAACAAGCGTCTAATGGCTTTAGATGTGGGGTCAGTGGTAGCAGGGACAAAATATCGTGGTGAATTTGAAGAGCGAATGAAAAAATTATTGATGAAATTTATCAAGATGGAAATGTTATTTTATTTATTGATGAACTTCATACTTTAATTGGAGCAGGTGGAGCAGAGGGAGCGGTTGATGCCTCTAACATCTTAAAACCAGCCTTAGCTCGTGGTGAAATTCAAACGATTGGCGCCACAACCTTGGATGAATTCCAGAAGCATATTGAAAAAGATGCAGCCTTAGAGAGACGTTTCGCTTCGGTTTTAGTGGAAGCTCCAACGAATCAAGAAACGATAGCTATTCTAGAAGGGCTAAGAGAGCGATATGAAAATCACCATGAAGTGAATATTTCAGATTCAGCGATTGAAGCAGCCGTTCGTTTGTCATCTCGCTATATTCAAGATCGAGAGTTGCCTGACAAAGCAATTGATTTGATGGATGAGTCGGGGGCAAAAGTTCGATTAGATATTAGTGGTCAAGATGGTCCTTATAAAGAAGAAGCTGAGAAACTTAATGAATTTGTCAAGAAAAAAGAAGAGGCCATTAAAAATCAAAACTTTGAGAAAGCGGCTGAATTCCGTACAAAGGAAATCAAACAAGTAAAAACTTTACAAAACTTAATTACTGAGAATAGAGAAGATCGTCCAAATGTTTTAGCTGATGATATTGCAGAGGTTGTCGAACAATGGACAGGGATTCCGGTAAATGAAATGCAGGAAACTGAGAGTACGCGATTAATGAAATTAGAGGAAATTTTGCATGAACGAATTATTGGTCAAAAAGAAGCTGTAAGTGCTATTGCTCGTTCTGTTCGTCGAGCACGATCTGGTGTAAAAGATCCTAATCGCCCAATCGGTTCATTTATGTTCTTAGGACCAACAGGTGTTGGAAAAACTGAACTGGCAAAAGCTTTGGCAGAAGTAATGTTCGGTTCGGAAGATGATTTAATTCGAATTGACATGTCTGAATATATGGAGAAATTCACAGCGAGTCGTTTAGTCGGGTCACCTCCAGGATATGTTGGGTACGATGAGGGAGGGCAATTGACGGAGAAAATTCGTCAGAAACCTTATTCAGTTGTCTTATTAGATGAAATTGAAAAAGCTCACCCAGACGTCTTTAATATTTTATTACAAGTATTAGATGATGGAATGTTAACAGACGGTAAAGGAAGAAAAGTTGATTTTAAGAATACAATTATCATTATGAGTTCAAACTTAGGAGCAACATCCCTGCGCGATGAAAAGGAAGTCGGCTTTGGTGCTGTACGAGATCAATTTAACTACGATTCGATGGAATCTAGAATCCGCGAAGAGATGAAGAAATATTTCCGACCTGAATTCTTAAACCGTATTGATGAGTCCGTCGTTTTTCATTCATTAAATAAAGAAGAATTAAGAAAAATTGTCCGTTTGTTAACGAATGACTTAGTTAAACAGTTAGCTGAACAAGAAATTGACTTACGAATTACTTCAGCAGCTTTAGATATTATTGCGGAAAAAGGATATAATCCAGAATATGGTGCCCGTCCACTTCGTCGAGCCATTCAAACAAATATTGAAGATTTATTGAGTGATGAGATTATCTCGGGTACGGTGAAAGCGGGAGATAGTATTACGATTGGCGGTTCTAAAGACGAATTAACCTTGCGTCATCGTCAGTCAAAAACAAAAAATCAGAAAAAAGAAAAAGTGAATTCAAACTAATTAAATAGTAAAGAAGAGAAGACTAGCCAATTAAAATAAAAGTATACATACTTTTTAAAAAGATTGGCTAGTTTTTTTATTAAAAGAGGTGGTAGCTTGTTCACCAGAACAGAAAAAGAATATTTTATGAGAGAAGCGATCAAAGAGGCAAAGAAAGCAGAAGCAATAAGCGAAGTTCCCATTGGAGCCGTTATTGTAAAGGATGGGGAAATCATAGGTCGAGGCTATAATCGGAGAGAAAGTACTAAGCGTGCAGTCAGTCATGCAGAAATAATGGCAATCGAAGAAGCGAATAAGTACTTGGGGAATTGGCGTTTAGAAGAATGTGCACTTTTCGTGACTTTAGAACCTTGTCCGATGTGTTCAGGCGCTATTATTATGTCACGTATTCCTTATGTTTACTATGGGGCTGCTGATTATAAAGGTGGTACAGCTGGAACACTCATGAACTTACTTGAAGACCAGCGTTTTAATCATCAAGCACATGTAAAATCAGGCTTACTTGAAGAAGAAACAAGTCAATTATTAAGTAATTTCTTTAAAAACTTACGTATAAAAAAGCAAGAAAGGAAGTTATAAATTGGCAGATTTATTTACTTATCAAATTAAAACAGATGAAAAACAAGATTTTATTTTTCTAGATAGTTATATCGAAGATGCATTAGAAAAAAGCGCTGTTAAAAACGGGATATTAGTTGTTTATTCACCTCACACAACAGCTGGAATTACGATTAATGAGAATGCAGACCCGGATGTACGAAGAGATTTAAAATTAGGACTGAACAAAGCATTTCCAAATGATTCAGAGTATATTCATTTTGAAGGGAATTCAGATGGTCACATGAAGTCGAGCTTAATTGGAGCCAGTGAAACATTAATTATCCACGAAGGAGAATTAATATTGGGTACTTGGCAAAGTATTTATTTTGGAGAGTTTGATGGCCCAAGGACTCGGACTGTTTATATTAAAATTATTGAAGGGTAAAAAAATAAACTTGTGTGGGAGTATTCATTCCTACACAAGTTTTTTATTTCGATTAGTTTGTAAAATCGTCGAAGTATCCTTGAATATAAACAAAAGGTGTTCCCTTATCGCCACTTCCTGAAGTTAAGTCAGCTAAAGAGCCAATCAAATCAGTTAATTGACGGGGAGTTGTCCCGAGGGATGCTTTAGCATCTTTCGCTTGATTATCCTTTTGGTCAATGGACTCTCGAATAGCGTCTGCCAATTCATCTCCCTTTAAATCGGAATACTGGTTGTCCGCTAAATATTTCAGTTTTACTTCATTCGGTGTCCCCATTAATCCACTAGTGAAGCCTGGTGAGACAACAGGGTCTGCTAATTCCCAAATCTGACCGACTGGATCTTTAAAGGCACCATCTCCATAAACCATGGCTTCAATTGTTTTTCCAGTTCTTTCTTCTACTTTGTCTTGGATCGCTTCAACGATTTTTTGTGAATGAGAAGGGAAAAGTTTGACGCTTTCATCTGTGGCATTATTTGCTCCTAATAAACCAAACTCCTCATTGTAGCCACCATTTTTACTTGTAGGAGCTGCAAGAATATCACCTAAATCATAAACTCTTTTTGCACCTGCTTCTTTTAGAATATTTAGGGTACGCGCACGATTATGGACTTCCGAGACAAGCACAGAGTCCGTATGTTCTAAAATAGCTTGCGGGTCATTGGAGAAAAGAATTGTACATTTTTTACCTTCGCCTTCAACGACGTCACGATAAAGTTCAATATAATCCACACCCGTAAAAGGATGGGAAGTTTTACCAAAATGTTGGCCAAATTCTTCTTCAGTTAGCGTATCACTCCAAGGATTCACACCCGCCTCATCAATTTGATCCACTGAAATTAAATGGTTCCCAACTTCATCTGCAGGATAACTCAACTGAATTACAATTTCTTGGGCACCGCGGGCAAAACCTTTTAACAAATTCATAAAACGGTTTCGACTTAAAATAGGAAATAAGACACCGACTGTATCTTGTTCGAATTTATTTTCAATATCTTTTGCGATATCATCGATACTGGCATAATTTCCTTGTGGTCTAGCGACAATCGACTCAGTCAAAGCAATAATATCTCGATCGTGAATCTCATAGCCCTCAACTTCCGCCGCATTGATCAGAGTATCTACGACAATATTAACCAAATCATCGCCTTCTTTAATAATAGGAGCACGCAAACCACGTACAACTGTTCCAACAACTCTTTCCAAATAATCACTCCTTGATTGATTTATACTATGCATTATACTACGAAATATTTTACTCTCAAAACTTTGCTGAATTAAAAAATCAATTAAAGCATGCGGAAGACTTTAAATTCCTGTAAAATAGGAAAAAGAAGACAATGGAAGGTGAGTCAATGAAAGAAATTGATAGTAATCAAACCGTGTATCAGCTAATTCAAGAAAATCCAGATTTAAAAGCACTATTAGTCGATTTA
>JARICH010000111.1 GCA_029257245.1 Atopostipes sp.
ATTATCGGGCCCTCCGGCTCAGGAAAATCTACTTTACTTCGTTGTATGAATTTAATGGAGACGCCAACCGCTGGCGAAATTATTTTTAAAGATCAATTAATTAATGACCTAAGTTTAAAAGAAGAAGAGATTAATAAAGTACGAGAGAATATTGGAATGGTCTTTAAGCAGTTTAATTTATTTCCTCATTTAACGGTCCTGGAAAATATTACGCTTGCTCCTATCAAACGGGGAAAGTTATCTGAGAAAGAAGCCGTTGAAAAAGCAGAATCTTTATTAGATCGAGTTGGATTGTCTGATAAGAAAGAAGTTTATCCGAGTACTTTATCTGGTGGACAGAAACAGCGAGTAGCCATTGCGCGAGCCTTAGCGATGGATCCTGAATTGATGTTATTTGATGAGCCGACTTCAGCTTTAGATCCGGAAATGGTGAAGGAAGTCTTGGAAGTTATTCAGGATCTAACAGAAAGTCAAATGACCATTGTAATTGTGACTCATGAAATGAACTTTGCCAAAGAAGTAGCTAGTCGGGTCATTTTTATGGACGATGGGCAAATTGTTGAAGAAGGAGCACCCAAAGAACTCTTCGAAGAAGCCAAACATGAACGAACAAAGAAATTTCTCGATCAAATTAACTATTAATAGAATAAAAATTAATTTTTAACTTAGATAAAAAAGGAGAAAATAAAAATGAAAAAGAAAATGGTATTTGTTTTTACGATGTTAGTGGTTAGCTTTGCATTACTAGCTTGTGGCGGGACAGAAGAAAATAATCAGACGAGACCAGATAAATTAGAAGAAATTAAAGCAGCAGGTGAAATCGTGATGGGGACTTCGCCCGACTATCCTCCCTTTGAATTTTATGTTTTAGATGATCAGGGGGATCGTCAAATTGTTGGAAGTGATATTAGACTGGCTGAAGCGATCGCCGATGAGTTGGATGTTGAGCTGAAGATTAATGCGACTGATTTTAACGGAGTCATTGCGAATATCCAATCCAAGTCAGTTGATATGGGTTTAGCCGGCTTTAACTATACAGAAGATCGACAAAAAGTCATGCAGTTTTCTGAAGGCTATACACAAGAGTCAACGATTGGTTTCCAAGGTCTAATGATGACTGAAGAGACAGCCGCTCAATTTAATTCTTTAGAGGAAGTCGAAGCAGCTGAATTAACGATCGGGGCGCAAGGGGGATCGATTCAATATGAATTAGCACAGAAATTAACAGCAGATGCCCAGATTAAACAATATGGTACCTTAGATGTCGGACTGGCTGCTCTAAATGAAGGGGATATCGATGCCATGGTTGTTGCAACGTCTTCGGCTGAACCTATGCTGGCAACTTTCCCTGATTTGATGATTTTACCTGAAGAAAAATTTAACTTAGATCCAGAGAATTTATATACTCAAGTGATGATAGGTTTTCCTTTAGGCGAAGAGTATGAATCATTGATTGCACTAGTGAATGAAGTCATTCAAAAAGCTATTGATAATAATGAAATTGAAGAATGGCAAACAGAATCAAAGGCTTTATCTTTGGAAGCTATTGAATAAGGAAATTGAAAGATTGAAGAAGGATTGCGAAATAGCAATCCTTTTTTCATTGTTCTTTTGTGAATAGGAGATTTCATGCTAAAATCTTAGTGTAAATGAATAAGAAAAGTAGGGATGAATGAATGTACAAATTAATAGCATGTGATTTAGATGAAACTTTACTGACGACTGATAAAGAGGTTTCAGAAACGAATAGAGAGGCTATCCAAAAAGTAGAAGAAGCAGGCATCAAGTTTGTGATTGCGACTGGACGAGGAATCGAGGATGTAAAATCAACGTTATCTGCCATTGATCAAGATGGGCGGGCAGGGGAGTATGTGATTTCCTTTAATGGGGGTGCAGTAACTGAAAATAAAGAAAACGAATTTTTATTTACGAACCCATTAACTTATGAGTTTGCAAATGAGCTTTATCAGCGTGGACAAAAATATGATGTTTCGATTCATGTTTATACAAAAGAAGATCTGTATATTTACAATTATACAGATGCTGAACGTGCACATTTAGAACCTGAGATTAAAGTTATTGAAATCTTCGAAAAGGACTTGGAATTTTTAGCGGATGAAGAAATTATTAAAATCATCTTCATGAATGAAGACCATGATTATTTAGAGAAAATAGAGTCTGATTTATCCGGAATTTTAGGGGACTGTGATGTGAGTTATTCTAGTAATCGCTACTTGGAATTTAATCGAAAAGGTGCCAATAAGGGAGCAGCTTTAGAATACCTGGCAGCTCATTTAGGAATTGCGATGAGTGAGACTCTCGTGATTGGGGATAACTTTAATGATCATTCGATGTTTAAAGTCGCGGGACTGTCAGTCGGTGTGGAAAACATGCGGGAAGAATTGCGTGAGGAAGTTGATTATATCACGGAAGCAACCAATGATGAACACGCAGTAGCTGAAGTAATTGACCGCTTTATTCTTTCGTCAGCAAAAATAGAGAGTCAGTAGATAGGTAGGGAAATGAATGGAAAAAAAGTTAAATAAACGATATGCCAGTAGCCACTTTTTTTATTTTACTCTTTTTGCAACGATGTTTGCTTTTGCGTCAGTATTTCTTTTAGAAAAAGGCTTTGACAATACGACGATCGGTTTGACTTTATCCTTAATGAGTATCGCAACGATTGCTTTACAAACTGGTATCGCTGATTATCTGGATAAGAATAAGGAATCTACTTTACAAGATACGATTAGTTTTATTTTGTTGTTAATTATTTTAGGTTCTTTGGCTTTGTTTTATTTAAACAATACGATGCTTATATTGTTAGTCGTCGTTTTGATTTTTTCATTAACTCAGTCAACGATGCCATTGCTTAATTCAATGGCTTTCCTCTATACAGACTTTGGCATCCGCATTAATTATGGTTTTGCACGGGGCATGGGTTCCCTCTCTTATGCCCTCATTACCGTCATTTTAGGGTTTGTTTTGGAATGGACAGGGGCGAGTTATTTACCCTTCTTTTATTTATTGTTTGCCTTATTATCTTTAATTAGTGTGCGTTCTTTTGAATTACCAGCTGACTATCGTTTGGAACAAGAAGCTACTAGAGATTATTCAGAGCCTAGAAAAGAATGGCTAGAGTCGGATAAAAACATGCTTGAATTTGCTAAATCCTATCAACGATTATTTGTCATGATGCTGGGTGTAGTTGCCTTGTTCTTTGGTCATGTTTTTATTAACAACTTTTTTATTCAGGTGATCACTCCAATTGGTGGAACCAGTCGAACTATGGGAATTGCCATTTTTATTGGAACTATCTTAGAACTACCTGCGATGTTAAACTTTGATCGTTTAGCGAAGAGAATACCTGTGCATCAATTATTAAAAATAGCGGCTGTTTTCTTCTTTGCCAAACATTTATTTACCTACTTAGCACCGAATTTGTGGGTCATTTATTTTGCCCAAGCGCTCCAAATTGGTGCTTTTTCAATCGCTTATCCCGCGCTCGTTGAATATACTCAATTAGCTGTTGCCCAAGAAGATTTAGTTAAAGGACAATCATTATTGGCGAGTGCCATTGCTTTGAGTAATATTTTATCAAGTTTTAGTGGCGGAATTTTATTGGATAAGTTTGGAGTATCGGTGACACTTTTTATTGCCGTTCTTTTGACAGTTCTTGGGGTCGTGATTGTCTTTCTAACAGTGGAAGATCAAAGAAAAACAAGCATTCATCATATATAACTAGGAAAGAAGGCGTGGATTTAAAATGAAGAAATTCTTGAAAGGTATCGGGGTACTTTTGGGAATCGTTCTTTTAATTTGGGGGATTATTTATTTGTTTCCAGTAAAAAAACGACCCGATCGTAGCTTCTACCGGGCCGATGATCCAGAAGTATTGGTCATCGCTCACCGTGGAGGTAGAGGGATTGCTCCTGAAGGAACAATGGCTGCTTTTGATAAAAGTTTTGCTTTAGGTGTAGATGTTTTTGAATACGATATTCATCAAACGGCGGATGGGCACCTTGTTGTTATTCATGATCCATCGGTGGACCGTACGACTGATGGCAGCGGATTAGTTAATGAAATGACTCTGGCAGAAGTGCAAGCACTAGATGCCGGCTATCAATTTAAAGATGAGCAGGGTGAATATAGTTACCGGAATCAAGGGGTGTATATTCCAACAGTCGTTGAAGTCTTTGAAGCTTATCCGGATATGCGACAGTTAATTGAAATTAAAGATACAAACGATCCGGCTCTTTATGATGAGATTATTGAACAGCTCTGGGCTCTGATTCAGGAACATGAAATGGAAGACCAGGTGATGATTGGTAGTTTTGATCATGAAATTAACGAAGCTTTTGAAGAGCTTTCAGAAGACCGAATACCAATAGGAGCAGGGGAACAAGCTGTCAGAGATTTTGCGAATATGCATGTCCCTTATTTAAATGGGCTCGCGAAATCTTCAGTCGACTCTTTGCAATTACCGGTTGAAGAAGAAGGACATAATTTAGCTAGTAAGAATATTATTCGCAGTGCTAAAAAAAGAAATATGGCTATTTATTATTGGACGATTAATGAAAAAAATGAAATGAAGGAACTTATTTTAAAAGGGGTCGATGGACTGATTACCGATTATCCCGACCAAATGAAAGAAGTAATCGAAGAATTAAATTAAAATAATAGAGAAGGAATGATCAAGATGTCAGATTTTAATTATGAACTGGTTGAACATAT
>JARICH010000056.1 GCA_029257245.1 Atopostipes sp.
GAATCGTTGCTGAGTGTCAGTCCGAAGATTTTAAAGTAGGCGAAAAAGTACTCGTAACAGGTTATGATTTAGGAATGAATACGTCGGGTGGATTTCAAGAGTATATTCGGGTGCCAAGTGAATGGGTCGTTCGGTTGCCTAAAGGACTCTCACTAAAGGAAAGTATGGTTTATGGGACAGCCGGTTTCACGGCAGCAATCTCTGTTTATAAACTGATTCATAATGGGGTTAAAGTGGATGACGGAGATATTTTAGTTACTGGTGCTACAGGCGGAGTTGGATCTGTCGCCGTTTCTATTTTAAGTAAATTAGGTTATTCAGTCGTTGCAGCAACAGGTAAAGTTGATGAACAAAAAGATATGCTTATGAAGCTAGGGGCAAAAGAAGTGATTGATCGAGAAGAAGTGAATGATCAATCGGGTCGTGCCCTCTTAAGAGAAGAATGGGCTGGTGTGGTTGATACAGTGGGCGGAAATATGTTGGCAACCGCGCTTAAATCAACGAAATATGATGGAACAGTTACAGCTTGTGGAAACGTTCTCTCAACAGAACTTTCGACTTCTATTTTTCCTTTTATTTTAAGAGGTGTTTCTTTAATGGGTGTGGATTCTGTTCAAATCGACATGGTGACTCGTTTAGAAATTTGGGAAAAAATGGCTGGTGAATGGAAAATAGAACATCTGGAAGAACAAGGCTCTGAAATTGGTTTAAACGAACTAGAAGAAAAACTAAACCAAATTTTAGCCGGTAAACATAGTGGACGAACTATCGTTAATCTCGAAAAATAATAAATTTATGTTTTATCTTTACCTAACCTAATAAATAAAAAGACAGCTCAATTAAAATTGAGCTGTCTTTTTCTTCCAGTTAAGATTTTAGATAGAAGAGAAAAATCTTATTTTATCCAAGCTCCACTTGTATCCAAGTAGTACCATTTACCACTGATCTTGTTCCAACCAGTCTGCATACGACCACTTGCATTTAAGTAGTACCATTTACCATTGATTTTTTCCCAGCCGGTTTGCATACGACCGCTTGCATTCATGTAGTACCAGCTTCCAGAAAGTTTTACCCAACCGGTTTGCATAGCGCCACTGTTATCTAGATAGTACCAAGTTCCATTCACTTTAGTCCATCCGGTTTGCATATGACCGCTTGCATTCATGTAGTACCAGCTACCGTTTGTTCTGGTCTGGGTCCATCCGGTTTGCATACGACCACTTGCATTCAAGTAGTACCAGTTTCCATCAAGTTTCACCCAACCCGTTTGCATAGCACCTGCTTCATCCATATAGTACCACGTACCGCTGACTTTATTCCAGCCAGTTTGAGCTTTTCCACTATCATCATAGTAGAACCAGGTATTATTTTCTTTGATCCAACCTTTTTGTTGTGGATCTGTAGGCTCTCCTGGTAAAGTTTCACCTTTCAAGTCAATAATTCGACCTTCAATTTCTGGATCAACTATTCCACCCAGGTATTGATCTTCAACCATATAATCAACTAATTGTTGCCAATCTTCTTCACCTAAGTCTCGAACACGTCCATCTTTAAAGGCTTGTGCGAAGGTATCAAATCCATCTCCACCTTGGCCAGTAAACCCATTAGTAGTAATTTTGTAGTTTTCTGATGGATCAATCTCTGTTTCTTTTCCATCCTCATCCACCACATACATTTTCACTACACGATTTCCGACTTCTTTTGTACTATCATAGTAATATTTCATGCCGGAAATGTGTAAGAATCCACCATTTTCAGTTCCAGCTTCATGAGCGACTGCATGTTCTAGAATTTCTTTAATTTCTGCTCCAGATAACTCTACAACCACTGGGTTGTTTCCAAATGGTAGCACGCTAATGACTTGACCATTTGTAATTGGACCTTTAGGTATCGATTTTCGTATTCCACCACCATTTTGCATGGCAATAACGATATCTTTTTCTTTTTCTTTTG
Organism: Atopostipes sp.; assembly: GCA_029257245.1. Classification (GTDB taxonomy): domain Bacteria; phylum Bacillota; class Bacilli; order Lactobacillales; family Carnobacteriaceae_A; genus Atopostipes. The sequence continues at coordinate 1,954 of JARICH010000056.1, forward strand.
ATTTGGCTAGCATGGCATCAGTAATTAAGTTACCTAGTGCAGTTTCATTTCCACGAACTGTAACATCACTATCATCACCTAGACGTGGGTTTACTAAGTCTTTCATTGCCACTGCGCCAGTTTCTTCATTAGCTAGCTTATCTACTTCTTTTTTATAAGGTGCTAGAACTTTTAGTGCTTCCGCATCTGGTTCTACTACTTTTTCATAATTCTTTTCAATTGCGAGTAATTCTCCAGCGTGGTCAATAACTTCACCATTTTTATTAAATGTTACTTCAACAGTTCCTAAGTTTTCAGCGTATTGACCAGCTTGTACAACAACTGTTGCTGCTTTTCCTTCTTTTTCAACAAGAACTGGCGGTTCTACTTTAGTATGTGAGTGTCCACCTACAATAACATCAATACCATCAACTTTTTCTGCTAATAGTAAGTCATTTCCTACAGATGGAGCACTATCATGACCTAAATGAGTTACTGCAATAATCTTATCGATTCCAGCTTCTTCTAATTCTGTTATTTCTTTTTCTGCTGTTTCAATATAGTTTGAGAAAGTTACACTCATTGGACTTGCGATATTCTTTGTATCTTCAGTTGTTAAGCCAAATATACCTATTTTCTCGCCATTTCTTTCAACAACGATACTGTTATAAGCATCTCCAGCTGTAGCATCTTCAACAACTGATTCTTTTGGTTCAAATTTCTTCAAGTATGGATCTTCTGAAAAATCACTGTTCGCACCCAACATTGGGAAGTTTACTTTTTCAACAAATGCAGCAAGTGATTTATGTCCATCTTCTTTGTTACCTAAATCAAACTCATGATTACCAAAGACCATTGCATCGATACCCATTAAATTTAATAGAGCTGCATCAGCTAAACCTTTGAATTGATTAAAGTAAAGAGTTCCTGAGAATACATCTCCACCGTGTAGAAGTAGCGAATCAGGGTTTTCACCTCTATATTGTTTAACTAGTGTAGTGATATATGGATAATTCTCTACATTCGCATGTGTATCATTCATGTGCATAATTGGTAACTTAAAGTTTTCTTTCTCTGCTTGTTCTTTTAATTCTTCTAGTTTTGCTTCTCGTGCTTCAAGATTATATAATGTAGTAACCAATGCTTTAGCTTCATCAGATAGAGCTTCGTAAGATTCACGAACAGCGAGGACTGCTGCTTCATCTTCTAAAGTTAGTTCTGAGGCTTTTGGTAAATTGTAAATTGCACGTTTTACCTGAGTTGCTTCAGCTTGATCTTTTAGTTCTTTTAATTTAGCTTCTCTTAGCTCAAGATTACCTATCGAAGTAACTAATATTTTTTCCTCATCAGATAAGGCTTAGTAATCTTCTCGAACAGCGAGAACTGCTGCTTCATCTTCTAAAGTTAGTTCTGAGGCCTTTGGCAAGTTATAGATTGCACGTTTTACTTTATCTACCGCAGCCTGATCGATTTCTTTGTCTGAAGCTAAATCAACTTGAACTAATACAGGGTTATGGTCACTTGCGCGTCCGTGCATATCTGTATAGTCTGCGTTAACATTCATTACATCAATTTGTGTTTTTTCAGCAATATTATTTGATACTAAAGCATGATCTAATACCTGGGACATACCATTATAAACATATGAGTATCGTCTTTCGGCAGGTAGTTTTTCAATCATATTTGTTAATTCATCACCTTTTAGAGCTTGAAGTGGTGCTGAAAATTCAAAGTCATTCATATCCCCTAAAACAATGACGTTTTCGTCTGGGTTATCTGCTTTAATTTCTTTAACAAATCGATTTTGCTCTGTTGCTAGTTTAACTCTTTGTGCTTCACTACCTTTAACTGGTGGTTGTTGCTGTCCATATTCTGGAACATCACCTAGTTTAGAATTTAAGTGGTTATTTAAAATAACAACTGTTTCACCGTTAAACTCAAACTGTGCAGCTAATGGCTTTCTTGTCCCTTTATAAATTTCAGGAGAAACTCGTCCTGGGTTTGTAGATAACTTTCCATCTTTATATTCTACAGCATTTGTTTTTAAATCGATACCTTCACTTGTGTACTCGTTAAAGTCCACACGTTCTGGATTATATAGATATCCCACTCGTATGTTTCCTGTAGGTTTACCACCATCTGCATTGTATTCAGGGTCAATATTGACAAATTCATAAGTTGGCCCGCCTGCTTTTTTAATATCTCCAATTAAGCGTTCATAACTTTCAGCCGCTTCAGGACTCTTTGAAGAGGACCCATCATTTGCCATAACCTCAATTAAAGCTATGATATCAGGAGATTTCATATCATCTACGAATGCTTTGGCAATCCTTTCTGATTTTCTAACGGGTGTTTCACTTGCGCTTGTATTTGCTGAGTAGTTCTCAACGTTATAGGCTGCGACCGTTAATTTTTCTTCATCCTTAATAAATTCTTCTGGTGTAGGATGTACGACTTCTTCAAGTGCTGCTTTTACATCTGCTAAATCTGTATAGATTTTATAGCTTCCGAAACCATAGTTTACGACTCCTTCAAGCGCCTCTGTAAATTTGTCACCTGTTTTTACTTTAAGATCTCTTGCTTTTCCATTTGGTTGTACACTAAAGTTGATTAATCTGGAATCAGGACCAGCTTCAGTTAGACGGACTCCACCGTTTAAAGTTCTCAAGCTATTTCCGTCTTTATCTTTTGGTTCATATTCATTAGTAGTAACAACCAAATCACCATGCATTTGAGGAGCCGTTGTAGATGATTCTTCAACAACTACACGCATTCCTTCAATTGATTCCCAGAAATCCATTGAATACTTCTCTGGATTAAATTCATCAAATCCTTGAGGAGATGCAATCTCTCCTGGCAGATCACTGGATTTTATTTCAATTGCGGCAGGAAGTTCAAGTCCTTTTTCTATAACTTCAATTTCTCCACCACGATCATCTCTAGCATTAATTTGAGTGACTGGTAAATCTGTTTTGTCTTTGTCGTTGTATCCATCGATTTGGTATTCACTTACCTGTCCAGATACTTCAACCAGATCTCCAATTTCAATGTTCTCTGCTTTACCGGTATATACAACAATTCCTTCAGAAGTATTTGGATTTCCATCATACTTTTCTTCTGGTGTTTGCATGTGGAAGTAATGTGCTCCACGAATCTCATATTTATAGGTAACGATTCCTTCTACATTGTCTACACGACTACCTTGTAACGGTGACCAATGACCTTCTCCTTGGATGTCGTGAATACGAATACCTTCTTCAGCATCATAAACAGTATAGTCAAATGTGGCGATAGCACTTTCCAAATCTCCTTTGACTGCTATTGTTTTTAATGTTAATGCTTCATTAACTACTATAGGCTCTGTATAAGGAGTACTTTCTTTAGTTGGTGTTGAACCATCTAATGTATAGTAAATTTCTGCACCTGATGTTTGTGTAGCCAAAGTGACTTCTGACCCTTTTGGGATAGCTCCACTTTGTGGAGTTGCGTAAGCCACTTGTACACTACTTTCATCAGCGACAAGATCCGTTACATCACGTGGTATTAGTTGATAAGTATCATCAAATTGTGATGAAATACCCGTTACTTTACTATAAACCATTCCATCTTCTATATATAGATTGTTGCTTTCATCACGGATAGTAAATTTATTTCCATCTTTATCTTCAGCGATATAATTTGCCCAACCATCGCCTACTTCCGCACTAACAATCTTAACATCTTCAACTGTAATTAATTTCGATTGATGTTCTGACAGTTTAGTAACTTCTACTACCGTTGATTCAGGAATTTCTCCTTCTGTTTTATCTTCTAAAGTCGCTCCATCTAATTGAAGTAAATTTCTGTAGTCTTTTAGCTCTCCACTAACCGTTACTAGATCACCGATCTTAACATCAAGACTTGTAGGACGAACAGCAATTCCACCTGTACCATCTTGAATATGAATTGTATTCTTTAGTTTTGCAGTAACAGTTCCTTTTACTTTAGCCATACCCGTTGCTTGTGTACGGGCGTCCGCAATACTCAATATTTCTTCAGGTACTTCTGGCTCTTCTATGGCATCTGAAGTGATATCAGTAGGATCTTTTAAACCGAATCCACCATGATATTTTTCTAGAGTTCCAGTTGCAGTAACCTTTTCCCCAAGCATTTCGGGATTTGTTTTTAAACCAAACTGTTCTCTAAATACTTTAGGTAATTGAAGAATAACCATTTTTTCGAAGTCTGTTTCTGATGGATCATCCGCTATCGCAACATTCCAGTCTTCCCTAAAGTCATCTCTAGAGACATTTCCAGCTCCAATAGTATATCCGACGATATATCCTGTAACAGTTTTAATCGTTTTGTCATTATTAAATGCAATCGCATCAGCTACGCTAATTCCTGTTTCCGCTTTCATTGTTTGGACTAATTCGACTCCATCAGTCTCTTCTGACTGCGCATAACTAATCAGTGGTGCAGCGACTGGTGAAACGGTATTGAATAAAAGTAAGGCAGATAAGGCTAAACTTGAATGCTTGCGCCAATTCTTAATTCCCATTATTTAAGCTCCCTTTATTTATATTTTATACTATCCCTCATTAGATGTGTTTATTTTACGACTCCTCTCTTTATTATTTTTATCTAAGTGAAAAATAGGATTAATTCTTTAATACAAACCTAAACTATTAAATCTTATCTTAGTTTTTACAAAATATGGATTGTACTTTCCATTTTTGAACGGCTCTCTAAAAACGTCAATAAAGCATATCATTATCTGTAAGCGATTGCAATATAATTTATTTGTTCTCTTTATTATATAGGTGATCATTATAAAAAATATAACACTTCTTGTAAGCACTTTCAAATTTATTTTAAGTCAGATTGACAATCTTATTATATCCTTTAAAATAAGACTATCTACTATTGCATTAGTTTAATCGGTAAAAAAGGAGAACAGTTTAACATGTCAAAAAATAAGAATAAGATACAATTGCTTTTTTCTAGCCAAATGGATGAGAAACAGAAGGAACATTACCAAAGATTACATGATGATTTACCAAGAATGAAAAGTAATCAACTGAATTTAACTGCTGCTGAAATTGAAATTACTGATTCATCAAATATTAAAGTACATGCTTTTGTGCGCTCCACAATAGAGAAACCAATAAATTTACAAACAGCTAAACTATTTTTAGTTGATCAAGGCTCGAAAATTATCTCTGAGAAAACAGAAAAGTTTTTAGGTCTTGATACTGTAGAACCCTTCACCTCACAACTATTCTTTATTGAATTTGTAAATAAGAATATAGAATCTTTGAATCCGGATGAAATGAAAAACTGGGCATTAGCTTTTGAAAGCAATTTGAAACATCATATCGATTATTCAGATTTGGATGAAAGTAAAATATCTGAATCTACCAAAAAAACCTTAAATGAGATCATTGAACAAACTCCACTCAATGAAAATGAATTATCATTTATGGGATTTGATGCGACAATGGATGATGAAAAAAATATACATGTTAATCTTTTGATTCGAAATGGAACAAAAGATAATTTAGATATTAAACAACTTCCTTTGAAATTTTATGATGCAACAGGAGATTTAGCAGCTCAAGGTACTTTTAAAATTAATCATGTTACTGTCTTAGCAAATACAAGTAAACCAGTTACATTAGTCTTCCCTGCTTCTAGTGTCTTAAAAGAAAAAATTGATTTATCAAATTGGTCTATTCAGCATCAAGAATAAAAACTTATCACCAATTAATTATTTATAAAAACCATTTATGGAAGAAACACACTATAAATGGTTCTTTTTGTGTTTATTTTTAAAATAACGATTGACTTTCTATCTGTATTAATCATATAATACAGATAAGCAAGTGTATTAGTCAGTTAAGACAGTTCTAAAATAAGAAAGGACTGATATTTTGAATGTGAGATTTGATAAAAGAACCCCTATCTACTTGCAAGTGCTGCAAGATATGAAACGACAAATTATTTATGGTGAAGTCAAAGCTGGAGAAGAACTTCCTTCAAGGCGACAACTGGCCAATGATTTAAAAATAAATCCAAATACCGTACAACGTGCATTTAGTGAAATGGAGGAAGAAGGATTGATTTATACTGAACCGAATCGACCAAGCCGGGTAACGGATGACCCCGCCCTATTAAACAAATTAAAAAAAGAATGGGTAGAGCAAAAGGTTAGCGATTTTGTTTCCGCACTCCGACCACTTGATCTTCCTGTAAGCGAAATTGTTCGATTAGTTGAAGATAATATGCAAGATAGAAAGAAGGAAGATAAATGATTGAATTAAAAGATGTTCATAAAAGTTTCGGTAAAAAAGTAGTTCTTAAAGGAGTTTCTTTTACTGCTAAAAAAGGAGAGATCACTTGTCTCGTAGGTGTAAATGGAGTTGGAAAAACAACGATTCTTAACGCGATTATGAATCTCACACCGATTAATGCTGGCGAAATCTTAATCGATGGGGAAAAGATTCACCCAGCCCTCTACAATCAAATTACTTTTATACCAGATTTAGCCGTGATGCTGCCACAAATGAGCATTAGAGATGCCATGGAATTTATGAAAGATTTCTATCACTCATGGAATTCGAAGCGTGCGGACGAAATTGTTCATTTTTTCCGATTAAACATAGAGGATCGGATTGCCGATTTATCCAAAGGAAATCAAGCAAAGGTAAATCTCCTTATGGGTTTAGCTCTTGATGTTGATTATATACTTATGGATGAGCCTTTTTCTGGAATTGATATTTTCACACGCGAACAGATTACTGATGTTTTTACTAGTCAGTTGGTAGCTGATCGTGGTGTATTAATCACAACCCATGAAGTTCACGATATTGAGCATTTAATTGATCAAGTGGTTCTTTTAGATGAAGGGGAAATTTATACAATATTTAACGCAGAAGAAATGCGCGAAACACAAGGCAAATCAGTTGTTGATGTAATGCGGGAGGTATACAACAAATGAAAGACACACTGAAAGATTTACTAAAATTGATTAACTTTGAACTCAACCGTATGTCAAAGTTTTTGTATGGATTAATAGCCTTTACTTTAATTAGTAACCTGATTGCTTATATTCTTTTACCTGTTCGTTTTATGTATCAGGTCAATGAATATATGCAGATAAATAGTAAAACTATTGAACAAGCTGTTAATATGTTTGGCCGCTACTCCTTTTTCGATATTACGAATAGTTTGTTTTTAATCGGACCCATTTTTGTAGGGATTACTGGTCTGTTCTTTTATTCCATTTTTACTTGGTATCATGAATGGTTTGGAAAAAACACTTTTGCTTATCGTTTACTTCTTTTACCTGTAGCACGTATGAATATATTTTTCTCGAAATTGATTACGGTCTTTATCGGAATATTTGCGTTGATTGCTACACAAATGATTTCCTTAGCAATTGGTTTTCCTATTGTTTCAATGATTGTGGATTCTAATTTCCTAGCCAATATAAACTTGATGGAAGCCATCCATATGAACCTAACCTATCATTATATTTTACCTTTGAATTTCTGGATGTTTTTAGCGATTAACGGAATTGGTCTTATTTTATTAATTCTACTCTTTACTTTTATTTTAATGGAGAGAAGTTTTGGAATAAAAGGTATTATTATGGGTGTTGTTTATGCAGGATTTGCTCTCTTAGTGATTCTTTTCCCATTATTTATTCCAAATATCTTACAAAACTATTATATTCTTTACCATTCAGAAACCATCTTACTCGAAGTTTTGGTCTTTACTATCGTAGGAATCGTTTCCTTAGTTACCAGTCGCTATTTAATCAATCATAAAATTACGGTTTAGAAAGGATGATTTCATGAATAAATATTATAAATTAACCAATCTATTGCTATTGATTGCCCTTGTTTTTGGTTCTTTCTTTGTTTGGAAGGAAAAAATAAGCTCACCTATGCCAGCACTTAAAGTTGTTACGGCAGAAGGTAATGCCGAATATTTGAAAGCTTTTGAATTCTATGGCTATTTATCAAACAGTGAAGTCTATGGAAATGATGAGAGTTTTCATGTAAAAGAAAATCAAATTAACTACTTAGCGGAAGAGCCAATTTTAAAACGTTTAGACAACTCATTAGATCCTTTAAGTAATCAATTAATTGAAAAATATCGTTCATTTATGCGCGGAAAATATCCTTCATCTAAGAACTTTCTCTCTACCGATAACTTTATTATCTATGTTGCCAAAACAACCGACAGCTATTGGAAAGAAACAAAGATGAACGAATTAGTCATTGCTGTATTAAACAAAGAAACAAAAGAAGAAGAAGAATTTACAGTTAGTCTAGATAATTTAGATAACTACTATGATCTTTATACTAGTCATCTGAATTATCCAAAAATCTCACTTGTTCTATCAGAATACACAATGACCGATCAACAAAAGCACGCGATTTATGAGTTTAATATTGAAGACCCCGAAGCAGGCTTAAGGGAAGTGTACGATTTTACAGAAAAAATAGAAGCTGATGAAAGTTACGGAGTGGAAGAAGTTGCTGATCGTACAGGTCGCTTTATCCCTTTAAGAGCCACACGATATGTGACCAATACCGAAGATGAAATGATGACTGAATTGGCTAGTTATTTTGTTTATGATATTAAAGAGAACAAAATGATAGATATTCCATTATTTGAAACCAACACCCTCTTACTCACTGATCAAGTAGATATTTATACTGCTGAAGATTTAGGATCGAGTCTTAATTTTTATAAGATGAATTTAGAAAATGAAAAGCTCGAAGAATTGGGAGAGGTTCAACTCCATTCTCCTTTAATGGGACGAACTGAAGAGACTTACTCTTATGATCAATCTCTCAATCCTAATATTACAGTCCTCGATGGGAAACTCTATGCCTTCGAGCAAGAATTAATTGAAGACTCTTACTTACCTGTTTTTCAAGTTGTTGATTTAAAAACTCAAGAAACCCTTTTTATGGGTAGACTTGATCGATTGGATGACGCATCCGATAAAAATATAAGTATTGGAATAACAAACTATCGACTAAATGAATTGAAAAACTAACTCAAATGGAGAACGACCTTCAGTTTTTATTCTGATGGTCGTTTTTTTACTGTTTTTTCTTCTTTCTTTAATCTTCTATTCAAGTTCTTTTCTTTGTCTCCTCTCCAACTCGCACCCCA
>JARICH010000073.1 GCA_029257245.1 Atopostipes sp.
CAGCGTAAGAACCAAAGTTAAAGGATTCTTTGCTGGGGAATAAAAAAGCGGAGGATCAATTATTGTGAAAAAACCAATCTACCTACAAATTAAAGAAAAAATTGAAAAAGAAGTTCAACACAAAGCACCGAATGAACCTATTGAATCTGAACGTGTCTTATCTGATAGGCTAGGAGCCAGTCGGATGACCATTCGTAAAGCCATTGATGCTTTAGTCGAAGATGGAATCCTTTATCGGGAAGAGAAAAAAGGAACCTTTGTTTCAGATAAGTCTTTACGGAAAGAAAATACAACTTTAATCAATAACCAAACAGAGACCTTAGAATACCGTCTGATTAACTATGACGTCAAATCTCATGTAGAAGATGAAATACTTGCTGAATTAGGGATTAATCCTAATGATACTTATTCTATTATCCGGGCTATTCGAATCGTCTTTGAAGAAGAACAAGCTCAACGAGTGGAAGAATTTTATATCCGACGCAGTTTTATCGAAGAAAAAGATGTGAATAATTTTGATAAATTAATGGATTTAAATCGTTACTTAAAAGAAAATACAATTAAACAACGATTTATCCCAATAAAAGTACCGGCTAAATATGCAACGATGCTCAATTTAACGTTTGATACTCCCATTATTAAAATCGAAGGAACCGTGAACTCCAAGAGTGCAACTCCTTTTATCTATTATCAAGCTTATAATAATCCAGAAGGAAAGCCGATTGAAATGACTCTTTAAAGATTAGTGAATGAACCTTTAGTGAAATAGTCATTAAATGTTCATAAAAATGATTAAAAGCGTTTACATTTAGAAAAAGATGTGCTATGATTTAATTGTTGGTATATACCAGGTGTTAAAAATGAGGAGGCGACTGACCAAACAAGTTTAGTCGATTTATTTTACTATTGTCTTTCGGTTAGAAGGTAGGCAGACTAGAAAATCACTAACAGACAATCGATAGGTTACATACCGATTTAAATCTAAGGAGGAAGAAAAAATGGATAAATTTACAAATTGGATGGAAGAACATTTTTTACCCATTGCAATGAAGATTGGCTCACAACGACACTTAGTCGCTATTCGAGATGCATTTATTGGAATTATGCCAATCACCATGGTTGGATCTGTTGCAGTTCTACTGAATGTATTCGTTCGAGATTTACCAACTGAGTGGGGCTGGACCGGTTTTGTTGACGCGATGCAACCACTTATTGGAATTAATGGAAATGTTTGGTTTGGTTCAATCGCAATTTTAGCGTTAACATTTGTATTTTCACTTGGCTATAATATTTCTCAATCTTATAATGTTAACCCACTTGCTGGGGGAGTCGTTGCTTTTTCATCATTAATCGTAACCTTGCCACAAGCAGCCAACTTCTCATTTGCTTTACCCGATGTAAGTCCAGACAGTCTAGATGCGTTAGTTGATTTAGGAGTTCAAGCTCAAGTCGTCGGGGAAGGAGTTAATATCGATGTAGGAGGCTGGGGTTATATTGGTCTCAATTATACAGGGGCTGCAGGTCTCTTTACTGCACTCATTATCGGACTTGTTTCTTCAATGATTTACGTTAAGTTGATGACAAGAGGGATTACTATTAAATTACCAGATACTGTTCCACCAGCTGTTAGTCGTGCGTTTACTGCGATTATACCTGGGATTGTTGCGATTTATGTCGCGGCTATACTTGGATACTTATCTGTTTCCATCTTTGATTTAGCCATTGGAGATTTAATCCTAGAGTATATTCAAAGACCGCTACTAGGTTTGTCACAAGGACTCTTTAGTGTTGTCTTAGTTACTTTCTTAGTCCAAGTCTTCTGGTTCTTTGGTTTACACGGACACAATGTACTGGCACCAATTATGGATGGTGTCTACTTACCAGCCTTAATTAGCAACACAGACGCTTATCAAGCCACTCAATCAACAGCTGACTTACCATATATATGGACACGTGGATCATTTGATGCTTATGCGCAAATGGGTGGAGCGGGAATTACCCTCGGTTTAATTATTGCGATCTTTATTTTCTCTAAACGAAAAGATGCAAGAGCGATTGCTAAACTGAGTGCTCCGATGGGTGTTTTTAATATTAACGAACCAGTTATTTTCGGAATGCCAATCGTATTAAACCCATTCTATATTATTCCATGGCTCATTATTCCACCAATTACTGCTACAATTGCTTATCTATTAACTAAGTATGGCTTTATTCCACCGACCTTTGTGGTGGTCCCCTGGGTGATGCCAGCTGGTATTCACGCTTATTTATCAACAGGAGGAAGCTTACTTGCAGGACTAGTTGCACTATTTAACCTCTTTATATCCTTTGTAATATGGACACCTTTCGTCTTATTGGCTAATCGAGTAAATAAAATAGATGCAGAAGAGCTTTAATTAAGAAATAAATTTCATTCAAATACAAATACAAAAATACAGGCAAGGCTCCAATTCGAGCCTTGCTTTTGTTATAATAAAAAAGACAATAGATAGAAAGAAAGGAAGATTAGATGGCTGAATGGTATCTTTTTCTCGTAGCGATTGGATTTTTGATTGTCGCAATGAGTCCAATTCTAGGAAACTCAAAGCTAGCGATAGGTGCGGGGATTCTAATGATTATTTTTGGAGGCTTTATCTATCAGAAACAGAAGAAAAATCAGTAAAAGAAGAATCTGCTTGACCAAATGAAGAGCATTTGATATACTGATTAAAATTTCATTAGAAAATTAAATAAATCATTCAGAGTGGTGGAGGGGCCTGGCCCTGTGAAGCCCAGCAACCTACACTGTAAGGTGCTAAATCCAGCTGCCTTGCAGAAAGATGATAAAATAAGCCAAATGGCCTCTTTCTTTAAGGAAAGGGGTCATTTTTATTTGGCTAAAAACGAATGAATGAGAAAGGAAAATCAGATGATTGTTATTGAGAAAGTGAATAAAGTCTATCCAGGTCAAGAAGGAAAAGTCCAGGCAGTGGAAGACGTATCTCTACATGTTGAACAAGGAGATATTTTTGGCATTATCGGATCCAGTGGGGCGGGGAAATCGACTCTCCTGCGCATGATGAACCGTTTAGAAGAACCAACGAGCGGCCATATTTATTTAGACGGGTCAGAAGTCACCGGAGCATCGGAGACAGAATTACGAACCATTCGGAAAAAAACAGGGATGATTTTTCAACACTTTCATCTTTTAAATATGAAAACAGTGGCAGAAAATATTGCCTTTCCATTAGAACTTTCTAAAGTGGCCAATAAAGAGGCGCGAATCGACGAACTTTTAAAACTCGTCGAATTAGAAGATAAACGAGATAGTTATCCGGCACAGCTGAGTGGAGGGCAAAAACAACGAGTGGGTATCGCTCGTGCCTTGGCGACAAATCCATCCGTGTTATTCTCGGATGAAGCGACTTCCGCATTGGATCCTAAAACGACTCAGTCGATTCTAGCGCTTTTAAAAAAGATTAATCGCGAACTCGGTGTGACGATTGTGATGATCACTCACCAGATGGAAGTCATCAAGCAACTAGCTAACAAAGTTGCCGTTATGGACCAAGGACGCATTATTGAAGAAGGCAGTCTCGAAGAAATTTTTGTTCAATCCACGCACCCAGTGACACAAGAATTCGTGCGACAAGTCGGTCATGACCTACCCGATTTTCTATTGAAAGAAAATCCAAAGAATTTACTGATGCGTATTAGTTATCAGTCCGATCGAGTCGGGCAACCTGTTTTGTCGGAAGCCATTCGTAAATTTGACGTCAACGCTAACATCTTACTTGGGGGCATCGATAATCTAAATGATCAGCTGATTGGTAACTTAATCGTTGAATTCTCGGGCGAGCCAGGAAATATTCACAAAGCGATTTTATATTTAGAAGCCCGGGGTATTATTTGTGAAAGGATTGAACGCTAATGGATGAAACGATTGCTTTAATGATTGAATTATTACCGCAAGCAACGCTGGAAACTTTTTATATGGTCTTTTTCTCTACCTTAGTGGCAGTCATTGTCGCGAGTCCAATTGGTGTAATGCTGATTATTAGTGAAGAAGCTGGTATTCGTGAAAATCAAACCATCTACCAATTTTTATCGACTATAGTCAATATCGGACGATCGTTCCCGTTTTCTATTTTAATGGTGGCTATTATTCCCTTTACCCGTTTGATTGCTGGTACGAGTCTGGGAACGACAGCTTCGATTGTACCGCTGTCCGTCGCAGCGATTCCTTTTGTGGCCCGTGTGATGGAGAATTCACTCAAAGAAGTGGACCAAGGAATTGTTGAAGCCGCTCAAGCGATGGGGGCAACGACTTGGCAAATCATTTATAAAGTCCTGATTCCCGAAGCCTTACCAGGCATTGTTGATGGGATTACTTTAACGATTATTAACTTAATTGGATACAGTGCCATGGCTGGCCTCATTGGTGGTGGTGGTCTAGGGAAAATAGCCGATCAATACGGTTATAAGCGCTATAATACACCGATAATGATTGCTACCATCATATTATTAATTATATTAGTTCAACTGATTCAATGGGCTGGCAATCGGCTTGCTCAAAAAATCAATAAAAAATAAGGAGACGATAAAGATGAAAAAAATTTTAAAAGGAATGGCTATTTTGGCTCTAGTTGTTTTAGGACTTTTTGCCTTGAGTGCTTGTGGCAAGGGAGAAGAGGCAGGGGATAAATTAAAGGTATCCGTTACTTCCGTCCCGCATGCCGAAATTATGGAGCATATTAAAGAAGACTTATCAAAGCAAGGTGTGGAATTAGAATTAGTGGTAGCGGATGATTATGATGTGCATAATCGCTCCTTAGCAGAAGAAGAAGTGGATGCAAACTTTTTCCAGCATCTTCCTTTCTTAGAAGAGCAAATTGAAGATTTTGGTTACGAGATTGTAGAATTCGGAAAAATTCATATTGAACCTTTAGCTCTTTATTCAAAAGAGTTTGAATCTTTAGCTGACTTACCGGATGGTGCGACCATTTCATTGCCAAATGATCCAACGAATGAGGCCCGCGCACTGGCTTTACTTGCTCGCGAAGGCTTAATTGAGATGAATGATTTATCCGATCTAAAAGCAACCATCGTAGACATCAAAGAAAATCCAAAGAAGTTCACTTTCCAAGAAATTGATGCCGCGATGTTAGCGCGCAGTCTGGATGATGTGGATGCGGCCGTTATTAATACAAACTTTGCTTTAGCCGCAGACTTAGACCCATTAGCGGATGCACTAGCTATGGAAGATGAAGACTCACCAAATGTGAATATCCTAGCGATTCGTGCGGGTGACGAAGACCGAGAAGACTTAATTTTACTGCAAGAAGCTTTAATGAGTGAATCCGTTCGAGAATTTATTTTAGAAAAATATGAAGGGGCCGTTGTACCGGTCTTTTAAAGAAAGCCTAAACAATTAAAATTGAATTAAACGATAAGGAATGGAAGCAGAAAAATGCTTCCATTTTTTATTAAAAAAAGAAGTGAAATCAATTGGAAAAGATTGACATGAGGAGTGAATTCATGTATTCTATAAGTGTAACTGGTACGAACAACATAACAAGGTGAAAGGAGGTCTGGAAATGAAAATTGATAAAGAAAGCAAGATTCCTTTGTATCATCAATTATACGAAGCGATTGCACGAGATATTGAATCGGGAATTTTTGATGAGAATGAAAAACTACCCTCTGAACGAGAGCTTTGTAATACGCTAGGTATTAGTCGTTCAACAGTTCGTCAAGCCATGTTTGAGTTAGAGAAAGATGGTTACATCTACAAAGAACATGGACGCGGGATGTTTGTTTCCTTTGAATCATTTAAACAAAACCTATTGAATTTCTATAGTTTCACTGATGAGATGATTAAACTAGGGAAAGAGCCGAGTTCAAAAGTTTTACGTTTTGAAGAAGTTCCAGCAAGCGCAAGAATAGCAAGTAAATTAGCGGTAGAAGAAAATGATCTCCTTTATCAGTTTACTCGTCTGCGTTTAGCGGATGGGGAGCCGATTATTTTAGAAACCAGCTATTTACCTGCTGCCCGTTTTCCAGGCCTTAACAAAGAGCAATTAGAAGCACTACCGATGTATGATATCTTCCGTAATAACTATGAGATGACATTCTCTAAAGCAAAGGAAGTTTTTAAGTCGGTGGTCATTCGAAATCATGAGGCAGAGATTTTGGAAGTCAATGTTCAAACACCTGGAATGATGATTGAGCGTTATACTTATGAAAAGAGAGATATTGTCGAATACACGATTAGTATTGCTCGTGGGGACAAGTTTGAATATGTAGTCACTTTGGAAAAATAAAAAAATAAAACAAAAATAAAAAACAGGAGTGAAGAGATTGGATAAACTATTTGGTACGACAGTCGAAAACTTTAAGAATGAGGGAGGCTATACAACAGCTTCTGAGATTTATCAACAACCATCGGTATGGGAAGACACTTTAAAGATTGTAGAAGAACAGCGCGATGAATTGAATGAGTTTCTAAAACCAATTCTAGCGAAAGAAAACTTAAATATTATCTTTTCTGGAGCCGGAACATCAGGATTTATCGGAGACACCGTAGTCCCACACGTTAAAGCGAAAACAGGACATAATGCTTTATCTTTACACACAACGGATATTGTTGCCGAACCGGAAGTTTACTTGAAGAAAGAACAACCAACACTATTGCTATCTTTCGCTCGATCAGGAAATAGTCCAGAATCAGTGGCAACGATCGAACTCGCAAAAGAAATGGTCGATGAGTTATACCAAGTAGTCATCACATGTAATAAAGATGGTCTGCTAGCGAAAAATATCGAACCTGAAACTGACAAAGCCATTATCTTACCAGAAGAATCAAACGATAAAGGTTTAGCGATGACCAGTTCATATACATCTATGGTACTAGCTTCATTATTAATCTTTGATTTAGAAAATCTAGAAGCAACCGCACAAGAAGTTCGTAAACTATTCCCAGCAGGTGAAGAGTTACTAAACGATACCTCTGTACTCGAAGAAATTGTTGACCAGAACTTTAAGAAAATTGTGTATCTAGGAACCGGTTCTTACTATGGTTTAGCACGTGAGTCTTCATTGAAATTACTTGAATTAACTCAAGGTGAAGTCATCACTCGTTATGATACACCACTAGGATTCCGTCACGGGCCAAAAGCAATCGTTGATGAAAATACATTGATCGTCATGTATCTATCACGTGATCCATATACCCGTCAATATGAAATCGACTTATTAAAAGAAGTCTATGGTGAAGACAATCCATTCAAGATTCTTGTTGTATCAGAAACAGCCGATGAAGAAGTCGCGAACTTAAGTCATTACCATATTGCATTAGATGATGCAGAGTTTGACTTAGAAAAAGCTTACCTCGGAATTGACTATGTTATCGTGGCACAAATTCTATCAGTCTTAATGTCGAAAAAAGTTGGAATTAACCCAGATAACCCAAGTC
>JARICH010000119.1 GCA_029257245.1 Atopostipes sp.
GCTCATGGAACTAGTCATCAATATGTGGCCGAACGTGCGGGAGAAATTTTAGACAAAGATTACGCAGATTTAAAAATTATTACCTTACACTTAGGGAATGGTGCATCGATTACAGCTGTTGAAAATGGAGAGTCTATTGACACATCAATGGGATTCACGCCACTTGGCGGATTAACAATGGGAACACGATCAGGTGATCTAGATCCTTCATTAGTCCCATACTTAATGGAGAAATTAGAGTTAACAGATGTACAAGATTTAGTAGATATATTCAATAATGAATCAGGTTTACTAGGTATCTCAGGTGTATCAAGTGATATGCGTGATATCGAGGCAGCAGCTGAAGAAGGAAACGAAAGAGCGAGCTTAGCGCTTAAGATCTTTGAAGACCGCGTACGAAACTTTATTGGCCAGTACATTGTAAAAATGAAGGGTGTCGACGTTCTAGTCTTTACTGCCGGAATTGGAGAGAATGCACCAGAGACACGTGCAAATATTATCAAGAATCTAGAATTTATGGGTATTAAACTAGATGAAGAAAAGAATAATATCCGTGGAGAAGAAAGAATTATATCAACAGACGATTCAACAGCAACTATTCTTCTTATTCCAACCGATGAAGAATTAGTAATCGCCCGAGATGTTGAACGATTAAGTAAATAAGAATAAAATATTTAAAAAACCAAGTTAATCTGTTACGATCAATAGAGCTATCTAGAGATTGTAAAGGTTACTTGGTTTTATTTTTATTGATAGGAAAGAATAAAAAATCCCTCACTTTGAATTCAAAGTGAGGGTTATGTAGAGATATCCGATAGTGCCGGTTGGTTACCCCTTGTTTAGAACCCGCTATTTGCAGGTGGGCTCCACAGGACTTAATTTTGACTTCCAAATGAAAAGGCTTGTCATCCTTAAGTCCATTAGGATCCCTTGGTTAAATGACTTGTAGGGTTCACACATTATGGAGTATCGCGTACACATCAGATATCTACTAAATAAAGAATATCATATTGAGAGAAGAAAGTCAAAAATGAACGAACGATTGACTTCTTTTTTCTAAAAAAACTATTTTTTATCTGGGTGAAACTTTTCATATTGCATAGACAGGGCACTTTCAAAGCGACTAGTTGCTTTGGGCGAATAATACTTTTCACGGATTAAAGGATCCGGCAAATATTGTTGTTTTACCCATGCATTTTCATAATGATGTGGAAATTTATAGCCAACTCCTCGACCAAGATCTTTTGCTCCTTGATAATGAGCATCTTTTAAATGGTCGGGAACATGAGACGACTTGTTTTGACGGACATCACTTAGAGCAGCGTCAATAGCACTGATTGCCGAATTGGATTTCTCAGATAAAGATAATTCAATAACAGCGTTCGCTAAGGGGATGCGTGCTTCAGGTAGACCGGTTTTTTCTGCAGCTTGTACTGCAGTAACTGCACGAGCCGCACCGGCCGGATTAGCCAGTCCAATGTCTTCATAGGCAATAATAATCAATCGACGACAAATAATTTGCAGTTCACCTGCTTCGACTAGACGAGCAAGATAGTGAAGCGCAGCATGAACGTCACTTCCTCGAATTGACTTTTGAAAGGCTGAGATGACATCGTAATGAGCATCTCCATCTTTGTCGTGAGTCAAAGCCTTCCTTTGTAAGCATTCCTCAGCGATATCTAAGCTAATGTGAACTATCCCCTTATTATCAGCTTTCGTTGACATGGCAGCAAGTTCTAAGGCATTTAAAGCACCCCGCATATCGCCATTAGTGGCCCTCGACAAATGAGTCATTGCTTTTTCTTCAATTTTTAAATTTAAGTTTCCTAAGCCATTCTGATCATCTTTTATGGCTCGATTTAATCCGATTCTTATTTCTTGTTCAGTGAGAGGAATCAACTCAAAGATTTGTGCTCGACTACGGATTGCTGGATGAATCGAAATATAAGGGTTCTCTGTTGTCGCTCCAATTAAAACAATTCTGCCACTTTCTAAATGAGGGAGCAAGAAATCTTGTTTAGGTTTGTCTAAGCGATGAATTTCATCAAGTAAAAGAACCACACTTCCACTCATTTTTGCTTCCTCTGCAACAATTTCTAAATCTTTTTTCGAGTTTGTCGCAGCATTTAATGTTCGAAATGCATATTTAGTAGACCCGGCAATTGCACTAGCAATACTTGTTTTTCCAATACCAGGAGGTCCATATAAAATCATAGAAGATAAACGTTTGGCTTCGACCATCCGCCAAATAATTTTACCTTCAGCGACTAAGTGTTCTTGACCAACAATCTCATCAATCGATTGAGGGCGCATACGATAAGCTAATGGTTGAATCAAAAATAAGCTCCTTTCATAAACTCTTTCTTAATTATAACATGATTCCTCTGATTAAAGCTATTGATTGAGCGTTTAACCTTGATTCTAATAGAATTAAAAGATAAAATTAGTAGTTAGTAATATGTATTATTTAATTGAAAGATTTTAAGTAATTAAAAGTGATAAAAGAAAAGGGATGAGCTTCAATTGAAAAATAGTATCTATTTTGATCATGCAGCCACTACTCCAATGGATCAAGAAGTTATCGCACAAATGATAAAAGCTTTAAAAGAAAATTATGGAAATGCCTCGAGTATTCATCAAATGGGAAAAAAGAATCGAGTGCTAATTGAACAAGCTCGCCAAACAATGGGAAAGAGTATCGGCGCCTCTTCAGATGAAATTATTATTACAAGTGGCGGAACAGAAAGCGATAATATGGCGCTGATTAAAACAGCTGAAAAATATTCAAGTCAAGGCAAGCATATTATTTCAACAACCATTGAGCATCCTGCGGTTCTAGAACCCCTAAATTATTTAAAAAACAAGGGATTTGAAATTACTTATCTTAAACCAAACCAAGAAGGATTAATTAATGTAAATCAAGTCAAAGAGGCGATTCGTCCAGACACGATTCTTATTTCGATTATTTATGGGAACAATGAACTAGGTACAATCCAACCAATTCAAGAAATTGGTGAAATGATTCAGAAACTTGATCGGAAAATTATTTTTCATACGGATGCAGTTCAAGCTTATGGAATTTTAGATATCGATGTGGATAAATTGGCTGTTGACCTGTTGAGCGTGTCTGCTCATAAAATGAATGGTCCAAAAGGAATTGGTTTTCTTTATATTCGGAAAGGTATAAATATACCAAGTTTGTTGCTAGGTGGAGCGCAAGAAAATCAACGACGTGCAGGTACAGAGAATATAGCAGCAATTTTAGCTTTTGAAAAAGCAATTGAAATAAATCAAGAGAATAAAGAAGCAAGATACCAATATTTACAAAAATATAAAAAAAATTTTATCGAAAGTTTAGAAGCAGAAAATATAGATTATTCAATAAATGGTTCAATTACCGAGAGTATGCCACATATTTTAAGTCTATCTTTTCCAAAAGTAGCTTCAGATTTATTATTAATTCAGCTTGATTTAAATGGAATCGCCGTTTCAGCAGGTTCGGCGTGTACTGCAGGTAGTTTAGAAGATAGCCATGTTCTAATGAGTGTTTTTGGGGAAGATGCAGAGGAAGTAAAGCATACGATACGATTCAGTTTTGGGATATCTAATCAAATAGAAGAAATTGATCAAACAGTAAAATTATTGAAAAAGTTCACCAACTGATTCATTCTAGATTGAAATAAAATATCAAATCATTTATGTTATAATAATGTAGATTATATTTTGAAAGGATGGTTCATGTGAGTCAATCAAATACAGCGTCATTAGAAGGTAGTCATGTTGAATACCAAGTCAGCTCAGAAGCAAAACGATATACGATGCGAGATAATGCCTTTACAGAAACCAAGAATGGTAATTTTCAGTATGAAAGAAAGTTAACGGCCCAAGGGACCGCTTCAAATGTTCCGATTTTAAAAATTACAATTAGCAAGGACTTTAAAAGTTTGAGGATTTTATCATTAGCTCCCAATGGGATACGAAAAATTAACTTATATGAGAATGATGAAATGAAAGAAGCGCGTGAATTAGCTGAATTTTACTTAGAAGATTTTGTAGATGAAAAGGTTTTAGAACATGCTAAATAGTTTAGAAAAGGAAGACACTTTTAATTCAGTTAAGAGTATCTTCCTTTTACTATGATTAAGAGTAAATACTATATTTGCAATCGTTAGACAAAAAGAATATAATGATACACATTGGAAATTTCGAACCTTCAAGTCGATTAGATTTTCAATTTATTTCCTTGCTTGCAAGGAAAAATCTAAGAAAGAAATGATGGTGAAAAGAATGAAAGACAATTCAAGAACACGTGTAGTAGTTGGAATGAGTGGTGGTGTTGATTCATCAGTAACAGCACTCATGCTAAAAGAACAGGGCTATGATGTGATTGGAATCTTCATGAAAAACTGGGATGACAGTGATGATAGTGAATTCTGTTCATCTACAGAAGATTACCGTGACGTGGCATTAGTAGCAGAACAATTAGAAATTCCTTATTATTCAGTGAATTTCGAAAAAGAGTATTGGGATAAAGTGTTCACATATTTTTTGGAAGAATACAAAAAAGGGCGTACGCCTAACCCAGATGTAATGTGTAATAAAGAAATTAAGTTTAAAGCATTCTTGGATTACGCGATGGATTTAGGTGCTGATTTTGTAGCAACAGGACATTATGCTAGGATTGAAAAGGATGAGAATGGTGTTAGTCATCTATTAAGAGGTGTGGATAATAATAAAGATCAATCCTATTTCTTAAGTCAGTTATCACAAGAACAATTATCAAAAGCAATGTTTCCTTTAGGACATTTAGAAAAAGATGAAGTACGTCAAATTGCCGAAGATGCTGGCTTAGCGACAGCTAAGAAAAAAGATTCAACAGGTATTTGTTTTATTGGTGAACGAGACTTCAAAGATTTCTTAATGAATTTCTTACCTGCACAAAAAGGTGAAATGCAAACCTTGGATGGAGAACGAATGGGCGAACATGATGGCCTAATGTATTATACAATTGGTCAAAGAAGAGGTCTAGGCATAGGTGGGAGTAAGGATGGAACAAATGCACCATGGTTTGTCATTGGAAAAGATCTTGACAAGAATGTACTCTATGTTGGCCAAGGTTATGAAAATGAACATCTTTATGCAAACAGTTTAAAAGCATCTGATTTTTACTTTACAAATACAGATGAACTACCAGAAAGTTTCAAAACGAAAGCTCAGTTCCGTTATCGTCAAAAAGCAGTTGATGTGACTGTTCATTTTAATGAAGACCGCACAGAAGCAGAGGTTGTTTTTGATGAACCAGCAAGAGCGGTTACTCCTGGACAAGCAATTGTTCTTTATGATGGAGAAGAATGTTTAGGCGGCGGGACAATCGACGCAGCTTATAGTGAAGAGAAAAAATTACAATATATTTAATAAAAATTATAGAAATGGTCGTTATCATACTAATGAGACGGCCTTTTTTTATTATCAGACTTTAAAAAATGAATATTATACGGTATGATGAAGGATGAATTTAAATACAATAATGGAGGAGAAATATTTTGGAAGATGCGCAGAATTTAAATAATCAAGAGGAACTATACATAATTGCTGAAGTACAGGCAATTTATTTCTCCAGCCCATCTAATTATTATAAAGTTATTTTAGTTGAAATTGAGGAAACAAATGGCGATTATAGCGAGAATAATATTGTAGTGACAGGAAGTTTTGGACGTATTCAAGAGAGTGTTAGCTATAAATTTTACGGTGGCTTTACTAATCATCCGAAATATGGTCTTCAATTCACTGCTCAACGTTATGAAAGCAATCAGCCTACAACCTCTAAAGCTTTAATCTCTTATCTATCAGGACCTTCTTTTAAAGGAGTGGG
>JARICH010000006.1 GCA_029257245.1 Atopostipes sp.
ATTGTTTCCAAAAGTCATAGTTTCCTACAAAAAGTTGTACTTTTCCAAAATCAACGTCACATGTGTGAGTTGAGACCGTATTTAAAAAGTAGCGGTCATGAGAAACCACAATCACTGTGTTTGGGAAGTTAATAATAAATTCAGTCAACCAGTTCATTGAATGATCGTCTAAACCGTTTGTCGGCTCATCGAGTAGTAAGATGTCAGGTGAACCAAATAAAGCTTGAGCGAGTAATACTCTTACTTTATCTCTTTCTAATAGTTCGGCCATTGTCTTATCATGCAGTTCTGTTGGAACGCCCAAACCATCTAATAGTTGTGCCGCCTCCGATTCTGCTTCCCAACCATTTAACTCAGCAAATTCAGATTCCAATTCGCCAGCGCGGACTCCATCTTCTTCAGTAAACTCAGCTTTTAAGTAAATTTCATCTTTTTCTTTCATCACTTGATAAAGTTTTTCATGCCCCATAATAACAGTATCTAATACTTTATGTTCATCAAAAGCAAAGTGATCCTGATTCAGAGTAGCGATTCGTTTATCAGCTTCGACAAAAACTTCACCGGTTGTTGGTTCAAGTTCTCCCGAAAGAATTTTTAAAAGAGTGGATTTTCCAGCTCCATTGGCCCCAATAACGCCGTAGCAGTTCCCAGGAGTAAATTTTAAATTAATATCATCATAAAGTTTGCGACCAGAAAACTGCAAACTTACATTGTTTAGTGTAATCATTTAGTTAGAACCTCATTTCATAGTAATACCCCTCATTCTAACATACTTCTCAATTGATATGTTGAAAAATTTAAAACTATTTAAGAGCAAAATTTCAGTCGCGTGTAAAATATATAGACAAATTGTGAAATGAAATGGATGAAAGCTATCTTTATCTATAGAATAACGCACTTCTTTTGACAAAGAATTTTATGAAGCCTATACTATGTTAATGGTCTTTTTAATGAAAGACTAAACAGAGCAAGGTTTATTCCTGTTAGGAATAGGCCTTGCTGTCTAATTTTATAATGAAAATGGGGGAAGCACATGGGATTTATGTGGCAATATTTAAAGAAGCAGTATTTATACATCTTTATGAGTGTTATTGGAACGCTTGGTAAAGTAGCTGTAATGATTGGTTTACCAACATTACTAGGGCAGATGATTGATACTGCATTGATTACTGGCGATTTTGAAGAAGCAAAATCGATTGGTGTGATGATGTTAGGTTTAGCTGTCTTGGGCTTGTTAGGGCGAATCGTGAGTTCTTACGGAAGTTCGAAGGCAACAGCAAAAATGACTGAAGACATTCGAAATGATGTTTACGAACAAATGACTAGCTTTTCGCATGCTGAGTATCAAGAATTTGGAGTAGCGTCTTTAACTACGCGAATTTCAACAGACGCTTTTGTTCTGTTACAATTTGCAGATTCAATCTTGCGTATGGGGCTGATGGCTCCACTAATGATTTTAACAAGTGTGTACATGATGTTAAGTGTTAGTTCAAATCTAGCGGTTATTTTAATACCAGCATTGGCTTTTATGGTAGTTGTTATTTTCTTATTGGCCAGATTTGCACGACCAATATCAAAAAAGCAACAAAAGAACTTAGATCGTATTAACGGAAGTTTCAGAGAAAATATTAACGGAACTCGTGTAATCCGTTCTTTTACACAAGAGGAATCACGATTTAATCGTTTTGCTAAAATTAACGAATCATTTAGAAATAATAGTTTGAAATTATTTAGAACACTTGGATTAGCACAACCTTCATTCAGTGTGATTATCAACAGTATGATTATTGTGATTGTTGTTTTAGGTTCAAAACAAATTGAATTAGGAAATATGCAAGTAGGGGTGCTCACTGCCTTTATTGAGTACAGTTTCCAAGCATTATTTGCTTTATTAATAATCGCACAATTGTTTATAATGTATCCAAAAGCGTCAGTAAGTGCGGGACGATTAGAAGAAATTATGGATATCGTCCCTTCTATTGATGAAAATGAAGAAGGAATTGAAAGAACAGAAATGCGAGGAGAATTGGAATTTAGAAATGTAGACTTCCAATATCCAGATGCAGATGAACCTGTCTTAAAGGATATATCCTTTAAAGCACATTGTGGAGAAACGGTTGCATTTATTGGTTCAACAGGAAGTGGTAAGTCGACCGTCATTCAATTGATTCCTAGATTATATGATGTGAGTGCGGGTCAAATTTTAATTGATGGTGTCGACGTACGTGACTATAATTTGAAAGCTTTGCGTAAAAAAATTGGTTATACGCCACAAGAGTCTTTATTATTTAGTGGAACGATTGCCGATAACTTGCAGTTTTCAAAAGAAGGTGCGGATGTAGATGACTACGACCATGCAACGTCAATTGCCCAAGCCTACGATTTTGTTCAAAGACTCGAACATCGTTATGATTCAAAATTAGCTGAGGGCGGAAGCAATTTATCTGGAGGGCAACGTCAACGATTAGCTATTGCTCGAACAATTATTGACAAACCTGAAATTTATATTTTTGATGATAGTTTTTCTGCTTTAGACTTTAAGACAGATGCTAAGGTACGAGAGCTATTAGATGAAGAAACACAAAATTCGCTGACTTTAATTGTAGCTCAACGAGTGAGTTCTATTACATCTGCCGATCAGATCATTGTGTTGAACCAAGGAGAAATTGTAGATAAAGGAACACATGAAGAATTACTAGAAAACAGTGAACTTTATCGAGAAATTGCAGAAACACAGTTAAGCAAGGAGGAGTTGTACGGATGAAAGATATAATAGAATTACGCCGAATTTGGCCTTATCTGAAAAAGTATCTGGGAGAATTTATTGTAGGTATTTTGATGATTATTCTTGTTGCCATCACAGCAGGTTTAGAGCCTTTTATTTTAGGATTAGCCATTACTGAAATAGGAAACAACGTAGTCGACATGGTTAATCAGGTTCCTGGAGCAGGAATTAACTTCTCCTATGTTTACCGAATTATGTTTTATTATGGAATTCGTGGTTTATTAAATATGTTTGGACGTTACTTTTCAACTTATTTTGTTTCTGGAGTCGTTCAAAAATCAATGTTTGATTTAAGAAATGACTTAAGTAACAAGATGAACCGACTACCTGTATCTTATTTTGATGGTCATAAACTAGGAGATATTTTAAGTCGAGCAACGAGTGATATTGAAGCAGTATCTGGTTTCTTGACTCAATCATTTACGCCAACGATTATGGGAATTTTACAAATAGCCGTGTCTATTTTAATGATTTTAATTATTCGTCCATCTTTGTTAATTATTATTGTCGTGATGATTTCCTTAATTCTTGTTTATTCAAGGGTAGTCCTTCAATGGAGTCAGCCGGCTTGGAAAGAGCAAGCAGATTCTTTAGGTAATTTATTTGCTGTGTCTCAAGAATATTTAAGTGGATTTACTGAATTAAAAGTTTATAACCAAGAGGAAGATTCGCTGAAAGAATTTGCGCGAACAAATGCTGATTTATCAGTAGCAGGTTCAAAAGCAGCATTTCGATCAGGAATGGTTATGCCAGGAGCACGTTTTATTTCAGATAGTTCCTACGTGGTTATGACATTAGTTGGAGCTTATCGAGTGATTGAAGGAGTCTTATCTTTAGGTAACTTACAAGCTGTTATTCAGTATATCAACCAAATTACCAACTCAATTAACCAGATTACCCAAATGAGTGGAGTCATGCAAAGTGCTGGAGCAGCAAGTGCAAGAGTCTTTAGTTTGATGGATGAGGAAGAAGAAGATATTTCGGAAGAGAATCAACAACTACCGGAAAAAGTTCGTGGGGATGTTCAATTCAACCATGTAAAATTTGGTTATTCACCAGATAATATTTTAATGAATGATATTAATTTAGAGGTGGAAGCTGGTGAAATGGTCGCTGTAGTTGGACCAACAGGTGCAGGGAAAACAACCTTAATTAACCTACTCTTACGTTTTTATGAATTAAATAGTGGGTCTATTACTATAGATGGCATCGATATTGCAAAAGTATCACGTCAAAATTTACGAGAGCATATTGGTTTAGTTTTACAAGATACTTGGTTATTTGAAGATAGCATTTCTGAAAACATTCGTTTTGGAGATTCAGAAGCAAGTAAAGAAGAAATTATTGAAGCAGCTAAAATCGCAAACGTTGATCACTTCATTCGAACTTTAGCGGATGGCTATAATGAAATTATCGATCCAGATGGTGACGGAATTTCACAAGGTCAGAGACAGCTGTTGACAATTGCTCGAGCAGTAATTAGTGATCCTGATATCTTGATCCTAGATGAAGCGACTAGTTCTGTCGATACACGATTAGAACAGTTAATCCAAGAAGCAATGGATAAGGTAATGGAAGGGCGTACTAGTTTTGTAATAGCTCACCGTTTATCAACTATTCGCAACGCAGATATGATTATTGTTATGGAACAAGGAAACATTATTGAAACAGGTACTCATGACGAATTAATCGCGGCAGATGGCTTTTATGCTGATCTCTATCAATCACAATTCGCTGACTAAAAATTGTAACTATAAAAGAGTCCGATTTTGAGGACTCTTTTTTGTTACTAAGAGAGTCTACACTTGATTAAAAAGAAAAAAGTTTTTATAATGAATAAGCTAATACATGATTCTATATAGTCATTTGAAATAAACTGATAACAGAAGAAGTGAGGATAAAATGACAGATGAAAAGAAAAAGAAAAATTTAGTCGACGCTTTCTTGACACTCGAAAATGAAGATTTATGTCGTCGTTTTTTGATTGATATCACCACACCAAAAGAATTTAAAGATTTGAGTGATCGTTTTGATGTTGCCCGTTTGCTTTATGACGGAAAAACCTATGAAAAAATTATTGAAGAAACAGGAATGAGTTCAACAACCATTGCTCGAATTAATCGGACCCTCCACTATGGAGAAGATGGTTACAAAGAAGTTTTAGAAAAAATAAATAATAAAGATTGATATAAAGGTCTTCTTTCTATGAAAGAAGGTCTTTTTTTAATTGAAGTACTTTATCACTTTACTTTAGTAAAGTGATGTAGTAAACTTCTTTTTAAGGAGATGAAGATATGAAAAAAATATTAAGTATTTTAGGACTTTTTACCTTGCTAGCTGGATGTACCCCGACAGCGGACAGTCAAGTCGATAATAGTTTAGAAGATATTCAGGAAAAAGAAGTGTTTGTTTTAGGTCATACAGACTATCCACCCTTTGGAATGTTAGACGAGGGAGAGTCGATTGGTTTTGATATTGATATGGCTCAAGAGCTGACTAAACGTTTAGGTGTCGAATTAGAGACGAAATATATCGATTGGGACTCCAAACAATTTGAATTAGATAATAAAAATATTGATGCGATTTGGAATGGTTTTACTATTACACCGGCTCGCGAAAAAGAAGTAACCTTTACTCAACCTTATTTTGATAATCACATTGTAATGATGTCACTCAAAGGAAATACTTATGAATCCCTTGACGATTTAGAAGGTAAGGTAGTCGGAGTAGAGCTACAAAGTAGCGGCCAGATTGCCCTTGAAGAAAGAGAAGATGTTAATGATTCACTAGAGGAAATGATGAAATATACAAGTGTTTCTGAAGCCTTAATGGCTTTAAAAACAGGCGGAATTGATGTTATTGTAGTAGATGAAAATTTTGCACGCTATGTCAGTTCACAAGAAAGTGAACTTTATGAAATATCCGAAGCACGTTTTAATCCAGAAAATTATGGGATTGGTCTGCGAAAAGGATCAGATGCTTTAGCCGCAAAGATTGATGAAATAATCGACGAAATGATTGTAGACGGAAGTGCGAGTGAGATATCCAAAAAATGGTTTGGTGAGGATTTGATTTCAAGATGATGAATTATTTATTAGAAATAACCCCTTATATCCTTGAAGGATTTAAAATGACATTTGGAGTGTTCTTCATTACACTCCTTTTCTCTTTACCTTTAGGATTATTACTGGTTATTCTGTCGAAATTTAAAATAATGAAACCAATTATATCTGCTTTTACTTGGTTAATGCGCGGGACCCCGCTTATTTTACAATTGTATTTTTTTGTTTTCGCTTTACCTATTATTATTCCAGGGTTTGTTACCAGAAATGCTTTCATTGGCGCAAATATTGCTTTTATTTTGAATTATAGTGCCTATTTTACAGAGATATTCAAAGGAGGACTTTTATCAATTGATAATGGACAGTGGGAAGCTGCAAAAGCATTAGATCTAAATAGTTTTCAAACCTCTTATCATATTATTTTTCCGCAGATGATTCGTAATGTACTCTATCCTTTAGCGAACGAAGTCATTACTTTGGTTAAAGATACTTCATTAATTACTGTTGTCGGTTTAGGTGAAATTTTTCGAAATGCGAAAGAATTACTTTTAAGAGACTTGAGATCAGAATCTTTATTAATTGTAGCGATTATCTATCTCTTGTTTACTTTTGTCGTGATTCAGTTATTTAAACAATTTGAGAAGAAATTGAGGTTAACAGAATGAGAATCGAAAACTTATCTTTTTCATATGGTGAAAATAAGATATTAGATAAAATTAGTTTTGAAGTAAAGGAAAGTGAAATGCTTGGAATTGTAGGAGAAAGTGGAGCAGGGAAATCAACCTTACTCCGATTATTAGGAGGCTTGATTCCTATAGAAGAAGGATCCATTAGTGAACAAGATAAAATTGGTATTATCTTTCAGAATTTCAATCTCTTCCCACACTTAAATGTATTGGACAATTTATCCTTGGCTTTAAAAGTAAATAAAATTTTACCAGTAATGGAGATTGAAAAGAAAGCAGAGAAATTACTCGCTGACCTTGGTATTTTAGATAAAAAATATTCCTATGTAGATCAATTAAGTGGTGGAGAAAAGCAGCGAGTAGCGATTGCTCGAGCTTTGATGTTAGAACCTAAAATTTTACTGATTGATGAAGCGACAAGTAACTTAGATCCGAAACGACGGGATGAATTTATGGCGATTTTAAAGGAATTAAAAGAAGGTGGAATGTCGATTGTATTAGTGAGCCATGACCATGAGATTATGGAGGAACATTCGGATCGTTTAATTTATCTCGAAAAAGGAAAAATTGTTCAGACCTTGAAGTTAAATCAATAATCAAAAGTCGTTAAAGATAAACGAAGGCTATGCTTTTAAATTTAATTGAAATATATGATAGAATAGGCCTATAGATAAAAAATCAACATCAAATATAAAGGAGATTATTTACTTGATAGATTTACATACACATTTTTTACCCAATGTTGATGATGGGGCCGATTCTATCGAAGAATCCGTTCGTATGGCTCGGTTAGCTGTCAAAGAAGGTATCCGACATGCTGTGTTAACTCCCCATCATAACAGATACTGGGTCACCAATCCCAAGGAAAAAGTCTTAAAACGAATAGAAGAAGTAAAAGAAGCTGTTGATGCAGCGGATATACCTTTAACTTTTTCAGCAAGTCAGGAAATAAGAATGAATGAAGAGTTTCTTGAGGAACTTTTAGCTGGAAACTATTTACCATTAGATAAAAAAGGTAAATATTATTTAGTTGAATTTTCTTGGCGAGATTTCCCACCATTCGCAAAAGAGTATTTGAAAAGAATGATTGAAGAGGGGATGACACCTGTTATTGCTCACCCTGAGAGGCAAAGAGCATTTTTAGATGATCCTGAGCTTCTCCCTAGCTTGATTGAAATGGGAGCAATTGCTCAAGTAACAGCAACATCTATTATTGGTGGCTATAGTCAAGAAATTAAAGAAGCTGCTCATGAAATGATGAAAGCTAACTTGATACACACCATTGCATCGGATGCACATAATACGACCGATCGTCCTTTTAATCTGACACCTGCATTAAAGAGTTTAGAGATAAAGTATGGTGCGGATTATAAAAATAACTTAGTTGATAATGCTCAAAGGATTTTTAAGAGTAAAGAAATCAAGTATTTTGAACATCGATAAAATAATATAGAATAGAGAGGAGTGTATGAGCAAATAGACTGTTCATACAATCAATATGTTTGAAAAAGAAAAAACAGTCGATCATTTAGTCGACTTAGTTAAAATTAATAGCCCGACTGGTTATACTAAAAATATTATTGATTTTTTAGAAAGTGAAATTAAAGATTTAGCCTATCAAACAGAGAGAAGTCCTAAAGGGAATCTAATCGTTTCGGTGGAAGGGAAAGACCAAACCGTTACACGTGCCTTGAGTGCTCATGTAGATACTTTAGGTTTGATGGTTCGTTCAATTAATAGTGATGGAACATTATCCTTAACAAAACTTGGTGGTCCTTTAACACCAACACTCGACGGAGAATACTGTGAAGTAATTACTCGAACTGGCAAAGTTTATACAGGAACCATCTTATCTAAATCGCCATCTATTCATGTCTATAAAGATGCATCAAGCAAAGAACGTGATATTGATAATTTAGTCGTCCGTTTAGATGAACGAGTAGAAGACAAAGAAGATGTTGAAGATTTAGGCATTTTAAATGGTGATATTGTTGCCTACGATCCTAAAATTCAACTGACAGAATCAGGATTTATTAAGTCTCGTTTTTTAGATGATAAAGCATCAGTTGCTATTTTGTTGAGTGTTTTGGAATTATTAAAAGTAGAATCCATCACGCCAGCGACTAACTTAAAATTTATTTTTTCGACTTATGAGGAAGTAGGACATGGTGCGGCTTGGATTCCCAAAGATATTACAGAGCTTTTGGCTGTTGACATGGGAGCAATTGGTTTAGATTTAGACTGTACAGAATATGATGTATCGATCTGTGCAAAGGATTCATCGGGTCCTTATGATTATGAATTAACGAGCAGCTTAATTGAACTGGCCAAGAAGGATAATTTGAGCTTTGCGGTTGATATTTACCCGATGTATGGAAGTGATGCTTCAGCAGCTCTTCGAGGCGGAGCAAACATCAAAGCAGCCTTAATCGGACCAGGAGTAGCTAACAGCCATGGAATGGAACGAACACATGTAGATGCACTCGAAAATACCTTCAAATTAATCGTTCAATATATTAAAAATAATTAATAAAGAAAGAAGCAGTAATGATAAGCTAAATTTAATCAGTTATTGCTTCTTTTTTCCTACAATAAACAAATGCTTTTCATTGCAGAGCTAGAATGGAGTGCGAAATGAATGAATTTACAAAGCTAAGAAATATTTATATGGATAATCATGGAGACAAATCTTTTTCCTTATTGTTCTTAGAAAGTTTTGAAAAGAGTAAAACGATTAATCCAGAAGATTGGATAGTCATTGAACAATTCAAAATGATTTTTCATTTAGAGCAAAAAGAAAAGTTAAACCGAACTGAGATGTTTCTTTTGTTATCTTACCTAGGTGAAAATGACTATGTGAATGCTTACGTCGTAGATCTCTTTATAAAGAACAAGAGTTTTTTTATTCAGAGTGAATTTGCTGAAAAATTTATCTGTAAATTAATAGAGACAAACTATGAGGATTCAATCTTATATGCTCTATTGGACA
>JARICH010000035.1 GCA_029257245.1 Atopostipes sp.
GTACTTCCTTCATGAACAATCACACTTAAAGCAATATCAGTCAAGCCAAGTAAACTAGCGATTACTAAGAAAACAACCGTCCCCATGGAAAAGATAATATTTTGGCGAATAATCTTCTCCATTTTTGTTGCTACTTTTTTTACTTTCACTAATTTCGATAAATCACTTTGCATTAAAACAAGATCTGAAACCTCTACAGCTACATCTGTTCCTTCACCCATTGCAATACCAACATCGGCAGCTACAAGCGCTGGAGCATCATTCACACCATCGCCAACCATCGCTGTTCGTCCATATTGTTCTTGCTGTTCCTTAATAAGATTAGATTTGTCTTCTGGCATGACATTGGCCATCACCTGGTCAATACCTAATTCTTTACCGATTGCTTGGCCGGTCATTTCAGAATCACCGGTAATTAAAGTCGTATGGATTCCTAAGTTTTTAAAAAAGTCAATAGTCGCTCGAGCATTTTCACTCGCTAAGTCCATTAAAGCAATCACACCAATTACTTGTTCATCTTCTGCCATATAAACAACCGTTTTCCCTTCAGCCGCCCACTCATCATTTAATTGTCGGTATTCTTCAGTTACTTCCTTAAATGAACTTACTTTTCCTATTCGGTACATTTGATCCTGATAATCACCAGCTAATCCTTGACCGATCTGGTTTTCTACGGTAATCTCTAAAGCTTCACTTGCCTCAAATTTTTCCAACATCGCCTGAGCTAGTGGATGGTTTGATTCTTTCTCAAGCGCGACTAGAATATTAATCATTTCTTGTTCATTCAACTTATCAGTAAAATAATAATTAGTGACTTCGGGTTCTCCACGAGTCAAGGTCCCAGTCTTATCAAAAGCAATAGCATCAATTTCCGCAAGTTGAGATAAGTAATGACTTCCTTTGGTAAGCACTCCTTGTTTTGCTAAATTTGAACTGGCTGATAAAGTAACTGAAACAGTACTAGCAGCTAGAGCGCAAGGCGAAGCCACTACTAAAAGGTTCAATCCGCGATAAATACTCTGGCCCCAGGTCCAACTAAATAAATAAGGACCCACTAAAATAATCAACGGAACTGCCATTAATACAAAGCTAACATATTTAGGCTCAAATTTTTGAATCATTGTCGTTGCCTTTGTTTGGTTATTTTGATTTTGATTGACTAATTCAAGAATTTTAGAAAAGACCGTATCCTTATTTTCTTTTGTGACTTCCATTGTAAAACTGCCTGTACCATTAATGGTACTACCAAATACTTCATCACCACTTGATTTTTCCCTAGGAATACTTTCTCCATTTATCGATGACTCATCAATTGAACTAGTGCCAGTTAGAATACGCCCATCAATCGGAATTTGGTCTCCATTTAGCACTTGTAATCGATCACCTATCTTCAAATCCTCTACATCCACAATTTCTATCTGGTCTTTATCAACGATCAATCGTGCTGTCGTGGGATTCATTTCAAGTAACTTGGTAATTTCTCGTTTACTTCTTCCTTCCGCATAATCTTCTAAAAAATGAGAGCCAGAGAATATAAGAATTAATAGCGTTCCTTCCCCAAATTGTCCAATCACTGAAGCACCAAGTGCAGCAATCCCCATTAGGACATGTGAATTCGGAGTGAATCTACCCCGGTCTCTCGTGTTCTCAATCGTTTCACCGATTCCTTCTATTAAAATGACTTGGTAGCCCGCTGCAATCGATGCTAATCCATACAAAACATTGGAGAGCAACAAATTATTATTTTTTAAAATCAGTGCAAAAACAGCAAGTATTAGAGCTAAAAAATATAAAATAATAGCTAACTTACCATGGTGATGGTCATGGTTGTGATGATGATCATGCCCACGGATATCTTCTGCTTTTCCCATTTCAATCCTCCTTAAAAATCATTATAGACAGTATAACACCGATTAATTGTCGATATAAAACAATTCTTCTTTTTAACTAAAAAAGCATAGTTTTTTCATAAAAAATGAGCCAACAGAATCTTCTGTCAGCCCATTCCTTATTTTATTATTTAACAGATTACTTAGTGAGATACTCGTGAACTCTGCGGCCAGTTTTTAGACCACTCTCAATCGCACCGTCCATGAAACCAGCCCAACCATCCGCAAAATCTGATCCAGCAAGATATAAGCCATCTTCTGATTGACGGACTGCTCGACCATATTTGCTCAACTGATTGACTCGTAAAATTCCCCAAGTTCCTTGTGAGAATTCATCTTCTGTCCAGTTATGACCAGTACTTTCAAGGACTTCGATTTCTGGTAGCCAGTTACGTAATAATTTCTCTACATCTTCGGCTTTCTCCATATCTAAATTCGCAATATCTGTGACATAACCCATAATATAACCTTCATCACCATCAACAGTATCTGTGTGCAAACTTCCTGATGGTAAAGTGGCTGGCCCAGATAATAATGCAGTTGACTCAAGACCTTTTACTCTTGCCCATAACTTTGCCCCATTATCAGTCGTTTGCTTTTCTTCAGATAATTGATGTTTTTCTTCTAATAAACGTGGCTCAAATTCAATATCGTTTAGTACGTTAATTGGAATCGCAGTAACTACAGCTTTAGCTGTATATTCGTCCCCATCTCTTGTAGTCACTTTGTGAACGTCATCTGTTTTCTCGATTTTAGCGACAGGTGTTGATACTTTCAATTCTGCTTGTCCATCATTGTAGATACTTTCGATTAGAGATTTCGTTCCATTTTTAAATTTATAGAGCTCGAAAATATCTTCCAACATATACCAATTATTATAAGCTAAAGCTCCAAAACGATACGCTTGTGTTAGCGCTGGAATCGTTAAATCTTTTGTATCAAAATATGCACTCCACTCACCTCGAATCAGATCCATGATTTCTTGACTAATTTCTGATTCGATTTCCTTTAGACGATCTTCAACTGATAGATGATCAATCTCCTTGACCTTATCTTCCGCAAAGAAAGGATCAAATGGTCTTGGGAAATATTCCAAGGCATCTCGTAAGAATACTTCCATTCCTTCATTGATTTTCGCGAACATCTCATCGCGTGTTCCTGTCTTCAGCTCCCCATTTGTAATCCAATGTGCAGATTCTAAGGTTGGTACTTCTTGAAGTTCTAAGCCATAGCGAGTAATTTCCGCCCAAATGTGTGGCTGGAACCAGTGAACATAAGTACCACCCATTTCAAGATCTTTCCCCATGCGGTGATCGACCCAGGTTCGACCTCCCATCCGATCTCTTCCTTCTAAAATTAAGGTCTTATGTCCTCGATTACTCAATTCTCTAGCTGCTGTTAATCCAGAAAAACCAGCTCCTACAACAATTACATCATAATGATTCTTTGACATTTATATTCCTCCATTTTAATATTTTAATTATTTGGCCTTTGATTTCTCAACAATACTTTATTCTGTCTCGGGTCTAATAATCAATCAACTATTCTATTAGAGGACTGCTATCAACAATCAAATAGTAAAACTTATGATGCATCTACATAAACCACTCCTTTGTTTATTTTCAATTATTATTTGTCTGCACCCAAACAATAATGAAAGCGATATCATAAACAGTATAGGAAATATGTTTATTTAAATCAAATAATTAGATTAATGCACATATAAATAAAAAAAACGGTGCAAAAGCACCGTTTTCAACTACCCTTTATTCTTTTGAATAATATTCATCTTTCACATTATCTTGAAGATAAATATTTGTATAATTTCTGTCTGTTTGGTCATAAAGTTCGCGACCTTTTTTTATACAATCCCAACAAGCATCTCGTGGTATAGTAATTCCAAAGACACGTCTTCCGTTATCTGCATCGGATTGAATCGTGTTCAACCCAGAGCAGCGTGAACAAACTTTAAACTTTTGCACTTGATTGTCACTGATCCCATCGGTGTCATAGTAAACATTCCGAGCCCGTTCGACATATTCTAAATTCTTAAACTCTTTCTTAGCTAAATCTTCACGGTTCAACCAACGATGATAAACAAGTTCTGAAATTTCTTCCACATATTTCCTTACATCTGCTGGTTGTTTTAAATCAGTTTGATGAAAATCTGGTTCGTGCACATTTGAATAATCCATGCCAGCCATCGCTAAAATAATTCCAAGGTTAACATAGGGTAAGGCCCCCTCAATTGAATAGCCTCCCTCAAGTACTGCGATATCTGGATCTAATTTCTCATTTAATTTCGCATAACCCTGAGCCGAGAGATTCATATTGGTTAGTGGATCTGTATAGTGATTATCTTGACCAGCTGAATTGATGATGATATCAGGTTGAAAATCTTCTAAAATTGGTAAAACCACATGATCAAGTACATGCATAAAGCCTTCATCACCCGTTTCAGGGGGAAGAGGTACATTAATATTGTAACCATAGGCACCAGGTCCACCAAATTCATCTATAAACCCAGTCCCCGGGTAGAGAGTACGTCCATCTTGGTGAAAGGAAATCACTAAGGTTTCAGGATCATTCCAATAAACGTCTTGAGTTCCATCCCCATGATGAGCGTCTGTATCAATAATGGCTACTTTTAGTGGTCCATGTTCTGCTCGCATTTTTTCGATCATCACGGCTTCCGTGTTTACAGAACAAAAACCACG
>JARICH010000027.1 GCA_029257245.1 Atopostipes sp.
AAACAATATGCAACAGGTTTCACCCTGCAATTACGCACCATGAATATCATTGCTGTTTTTGTTGATGATTATAATCTAGTTAAAACTTTACCTAAAACCTTGACAAAAGATGATACGGTATTAATTATCTCTCTTTCTGGTAAGACAGACCTGCTCGTTGAATTTACGAATCGAGCCATGGCTAAAAAAAGTAAAATCATGAGTATCACTTCTTTTGGACATAATCCTATTAATCAAATGAGCGATTTTTATTTAAACTTTTACTCTAATACCATTGAAGAAAAATATCGAGAATTAGATTCTCGGATGGGGATGCATCTTGTTTTACAACAAATTGTAGAATATTTAAAAATTTAAAAAAGGATGATTCGATGATAATTAAATCTACTAATATTTATACTCCTTTAAGAAAAATTGATGGTTATATTAAAATTGAAAACGGACAAATTGTAGAAGTCGCAGCCGGTCTTCCTGCAGACTATGAGGAAAATGAATTGATTGATTATGGTGATCAAACTATCTTACCTGGCTTTATCGATTTACACACACACGGTTTTGCGACAGGATCCTTTACGCATCAACAAACAGCCGACTCCGTAACAGAAATGTCAAAATCCCTTGCTAAAGTAGGCGTGACTTCTTTCTTACCTTCAACAGGTGCGGATGCTATATCGACCATACAGAATATGCTAGCTGAAGCCGATCAAGCAATGAAGGATTGGACACCCAACACAGGAGCTGAAATCTTAGGCATCCATTTAGAGGGACCCTTTATTAATAAGGAATATAAAGGGATGCAAAAAGAAGAACACTGTATTGATCCATCGGTGGAAGTTTTTGAAGAAATGATTGAACCAATCTCCATCGATAAAATTAAATTAATGACCCTAGCGCCAGAGTTACCAGGTGCCTTAGAATTAATTCAGCATTTGAACCGCCATAGGATTCAGGTTTCAATTGGGCATTCGGCAGCCAACTTTGATGAAATTAAGGAAATGAAAGATTACGGAATTGGAGGGGTCACCCATATGTTTAGTGGGATGAAGGGATTCCACCACCGTGAACTGGGTGTTGCAGGCGCGGCTCTTTACTTCAATGATTTATACAGTGAATTTTCAAAGCAAACAGGCTTGACTGTATTACCCGAAGCCATTGACATTACTTTTCGAATTAAAGGCTTAGATCGAATTACTTTGTGTACAGATACAGTCGGTTTAGCTCATATCAAAGAACCAACTTATCACTACATCCGCCAAATTACCTTTATTCCGGATGGAGACTATGTCATCTTAAAACATGACGATGGAACAGAGGAACGCTTAAACAAAAAATCTTTTGATGATTTACTCGATGTTGAAGTCGGTTATTTAGAATCGGTTCAGAATCTGATGCAAAATAATGATTTGGACTTTGCTGACATTGCGAAAATCGCCTCTGAAAATACCGCGAAATATATTGACATCTATGATCGTAAAGGTTCTATTGAAGTGAATAAAGATGCGGATATTATTGTACTCGATAAAGATAAAAAATTGGTTCAAACTTATATTCAAGGTACTCCTCAACTTTAAGTTGAACTACTCAATCAAAAAAGGAGCTAGATTTTCTCTAGCTCCTTTTTTTTGATGATTTTTAATTTAATGGTTTCTCAACATCTTTAAAGCTTTCTTCATCAATTGCTTTCCCACTATCCATCAATTGCCTGACTTCTTTTCTTTTATCATTATGATTTGCGAAAAGAATAGCTAATGGGTAATTATCTTTATCCACATAAGCTAGGGTAAATTTACCATCTTCAAAAGAGCCTCGACGAATAATTCGATTCCAAGAATCCATATGCCCTAGCCGCTCAAAGGTTTGATCATATTGATCGGTCCAGAAATATGGACGTACTCGGTAAGGATGACTTTTAGCTCTAACAATATTTCGAGCAACATTTTGTCCTTGATTATAAGCATGCTCCCAATGTGCGACATGAATTTGCTCTCCTTGATAAGGCCAGACCGCAACATCTCCTACGGCATAGACATCTGAGATACTAGTTTCTCCATATTCGTTCACAACAATTCCTTCATCCACCTTCAAATCTGGATGGTCGACAGAAACATTGGGGACTACACCCACTCCTATAATAGCCATTTCTGCGGGGACTTCCCTGTCCTCTGTTGTAATCACTTTTGTCAACTTCCCAGCTGTATCTTTTTCAAATGCTTTTCCACCTTCACCGGTAATAAAATGCACCCCATGCTCTTCATGCATCTGCATAAAATATTTTGATGCCTCTTCTCCAATAATTCGACCTAAAGGATAGTCACTATACTCAATGACCGTCACATTTAAACCAAGCTTAGAAAATGTAGCCGCTAATTCCAAACCGATAAATCCACCACCTACAATAGCTAGATTTTTCACTTCTTTTGACCATTCTTTAATTTCTAACGCGTCTTCATGGTCTCTCAAGTAATAAACTCCCCGCGCCTCTTCTCCAGGCGCACCCAGTTTTCGTAGTGATGAGCCTGTGGCGATAACTAAAGTATCATAAGGAAGTTCCTCCCCTTCCTTAGTAATAACAATTTTCTTTTCAGGATCAAAATCTGTAACTTTAGTATTTAACTTTACCTCTATCTTATTTTCTTCAAAGAAATCTTTCTTTTGAAAAAGAGGCGGTTCGACTTTAGCTAGTTTTTGCATCCAACCGGTTGAAAGTTCCGCACGGTCATAAGGAAGAGTATTTTTTGCTTCAATCATTGTAATTTTATCTTGGTAACCTTCTTTACGTAAACGACTTGCGACATTATGGCCAGCAATTGAGCCTCCAATAATAACTGTTCCTTTTGCTTTAACCATATCAATCAACTCCCTTTCTTATAGTTTAAGACAAATAAGCTCTTATGTCATCTAATACGAAAGCGCTCTCTATTGTATTCTTCGGCCGTTCAAATTATACTAGAGGAAAGAAAGAAGGAGCAAATGATGACCAAACAAAAGAAAAACATTTTATTAGCAGTTGATGGATCAGAAAACTCGAAACGAGCCGTTTTAGAAGCAAAAAAATATGGACAGCTTTTTGATGTAGAAATTACTCTGTTAACCGTTCTTATACCGATAGCCAACCAATACTATACTTATCTTGCTCCTCCAATGCTTGAAGAACCCCATCAATCAAAGGAGATTGGAGAATTCGTGTTAAAAGATGCAACTAAAATATTGAATCTTTCAAAAGAGCAAGTCCATTCTAAAATTGAGTATGGAAATCCAGCAGATATCATTCTTCGTGAAGCAGAGCGTGCTGATTATGATTTAATTATCTTAGGTAGTCGTGGTTTAGGTCTTTTCTCCCGTTCGTTTTTAGGTAGTGTTTCCAATAAAGTATTGCATCATACCGATACGAATGTATTGATTGTAAAATAAGACTTACTATCTCTTGATTGATTAAATTGGGCTTTTTTGAATCCTCAGCTCATTCAAGTTATACTGAGGAAGCGAATAAACCTGTATTTAAGTTATAAACAGGAAAAGATTCAAAAAGGAGAATCATTATGACAGAAAAGAAAACAAAAATTTTAGTAAGTGTCGACGGGTCAGAGAACTCAATGAGAGCCTTAAAAGAAGCCAAAAAATATGGTGAAATGTCTCAAGCAGAAATTACCATTCTATCCGTGTTAAACCATGGTTTCGCTCTGCAGTCTACTAGCAAAACATCTGCTAACAATGGAAAAACTGAACAAACAAGAGAGGAAATAGGAGAAGCGATTTTGACAGAAGCGTTAAAATCTTTTGAAGACTATAGTGGGGATGTTTATACTAGTCTTCGTAATGGTTATCCAGCCGATGAAATTCTCGAAGAAGCAGATTTCGGAGAATTTGATTTGATTGTAATGGGAAGTCGTGGACTTGGATTATTTTCTAGAACTTTCTTGGGAAGCGTATCAAATAAGGTACTTAACCATGCCAAATCGAATGTACTTATTGTTAAATAATTTAATCATCTATAAAACCCTGACTCCACAGAATTCGGTGGAGTCAGGGTTTTATTATAGTAATATTTCAGGTCTACTCTTCGGCGATTAAAAACACTGTGCGTCCATTCCCCGAGCCTTCCATCATTTTTTGATGTGCTTCACTTGCTTCCTCTAAAGTAAATTGCGCACCAATCAAAGGTTTGACAGATTCATTTTCTAGAAACTTTCTAATTTCTTTCCAGGCCGCTAGTTTATCGCTATTCGGCATCTTGCCTACATTCACTGCGGTAACAACGGCTTCTGTTCCCATAATATTTCTCGGATTAATCTCAATAGTGTCGCGACTTCCTACAATGACAATACGACCGGCATCCGCAATCACTTGTGTATCCATTTCTAAATTCACATTCGCTAACATTTCAATAATGACATCTGGGCCATTATTTTCAGTTAATTCCATTAATTCATCTCGATTGTCTTCATCAATATGCTTTAATGCATGATCGGCCCCTAGCCTTAATATTTCTTGGCGGCCCGCTTCTGTACTCGATGTACCAATTACTTTTGCACCTAAAGCTTTAGCCATTTGGACAACAAAGCTTCCCACTGATCCTGATGCCCCATGCACCAAAACAGTATCCTCTGCCTGAACTTTTCCTCGTTGAACCAATGCACGATAAGCAGTAAAGACTGGAATACCAAGTCCTGCCCCTTCTAGCATCGTGAGATTATCCGGTAAGAAATAGAGATGATTTTGGTCAACTACTACTTTTTCAGCATAGGTTCCCGTATTACGCTCAGCTAAAAACCCGGCAATCCAGACACGATCTCCTGGTGAGAAATCTTCAACTCCCTCTCCTACTTCTTCAATAATCCCTGCTCCATCATAGCCAGGCACATAAGGAAGCTCTGGCTTAAAGGCGCCATAGGTCCCCGTGATCGTATAAGACTCATTGGGATTTAAACCCGTCGCATACACCTTCACTTTTACTTCATTCGCATGAACAGTCGGTTCATCAATCGAACGTACTTTCAAAACCTCAGGTCCACCGAACTCTTTAATTTGAACTGCTTTCATCAAAGTCACTCCTCTTTTATTTAGTTTACCATTGAAAAAGACTTAGGTCGTGGAATTTGCTTTTTAAATAAAATGAAAGAGCTCAAACTCTTCTTTTAAATGGATTATCATTGTATAAAGGAGAAATACAACTTATAATTAAGATAGGAAGCGTAACCAAGGTTAACAGGATCGGATTTAAATGAAAGAGGGATAAATAATGGAAGAAAAAAAGAAGAAAATTTTAGTGACAGTCGACGGTTCAGATAATTCAAAGCGAGCACTAATTGAGGCAAAAAAGTTTGTCAATCAAGAAAATGTGGAAATGACTTTACTTACCGTGGTTAAACC
Source organism: Atopostipes sp. (assembly GCA_029257245.1). Classification (GTDB taxonomy): domain Bacteria; phylum Bacillota; class Bacilli; order Lactobacillales; family Carnobacteriaceae_A; genus Atopostipes. The sequence goes on from JARICH010000027.1 coordinate 5,371, forward strand.
ACTCATCTCAGAATATTATGATAAAATCGATGCCCCTAAACTAAATGATCCAGCAGAATTAAAAAAAGCAGGACGATCAATTATTGATCAGTCGATTCAAATTCTTGGTAAATCGCATAACCAAGTCATCGGTAAAGTCCGGCGTGGAAATCCAGCGGATGAAATTCTTAAAGAAAACGAACAAGAAGATTATGACTTAATTATTATGGGGAGTCGAGGTTTAGGTGCTTTCTCTCGAACTTTCCTCGGAAGTATCTCCAACAAAGTCTTAAATCATGTTGAAACAGATGTATTAATTGTTCGTTAATTAAAATTAGGCGTGAATCATTGACTAGCAACTTTAAGGAAAGATGAGATGAGATTAGAAAGTCATTCGTCCTCATTGTGCTTCTCTCTACTCAGACCTTGTAAAGGAGAATATTTATGGAAAAAGTAAAAAAGAAAATCTTAGTCTCTGTTGATGGGTCAGATAACTCAAAAAGAGCTATTCTAGAAGCAAGACGACATCTGCAAATGTTTGATGCACAAATCAGCTTATTGACAGTCGTTAATCCAGCATTTCCAGACTATGATCGTTTTCTTGAAGAAAACGAAAAAGAAGATGTGCGACAAAAAAAGCCTAAAGACCATCCAGCCCTTGCAGAAGCTTTAGAGCTTTTAGGAAAAAATGCAGAAGAGATTCCTATTTTTCTAAAAATTGGTGAACCAGCCACTGAGATTTTAGCTGCTGCCGAAGCTGGAGATTATGATTTAATTCTAATGGGTAGCCGAGGTCGTGGTAATTTTTCTAAAGCGTTTTTAGGAAGCGTCTCAAACAAAGTGTTAAACCATGCAAATACTAGCGTACTAATTGTTAAATAAACTCGAAGTAAATGTTCATTCCTTTTAAAAGCTCGAGAAAGGAGAATTGCAATGAAAGAAAGAGAATTAGCTGGAAGAAAAATGAAAATTTTAGTCAGCATTGATGGTTCAGACAACTCAATGCGTGCTTTGAAAGAAGCTAAAATATATGGAGAAGCAATGAATGCGGAAATTACAATCCTTCATGTATTAGAGCGAAAAATTCCTCGCCACTATAGCACTAGTGGGAAAGAAGTGGCTCATCTTCTTGAAAAACAAGAAGAGACAGGTTATAAGTTGTTAGAAGAAGCGACTGGCCATTTCACAGAGTGCGAGAAAGAAGTCCGTACTCTATTAAAAAAAGGAGATCCTGCAAACCAAATCTTAGAAGTGATTGATTCAACGGATTTTAACCTCGTGATTATGGGGAACCGGGGATTAGGAGCCTTCTCGCGTACCTTCTTAGGAAGCGTCTCAAATAAAGTCTTGAACCATTCAGATACTAACGTATTAATTGTTCGATAGATAGATTTAAATGATACCTAAAAAAATCCTTTTCTCAGCTAAGAGAGAAGGATTTTTGGTCATTATTCACTTAAACCAAATATAAAAATAATTGTTTAATTATTAATTCGTCTGATCTCTAATTTTAATTAATATGTGATTAATCAAAGTTAATGTTTTCGCATCCTGAGGTAAGCTCACCAACTCTAATAATATGTACTCTGCTTGTTCAAATGGAAGTTCTTTTAAATAGCTTTGGCTTCTATGACCTTTTCGGTCAAAGGCTGTTTCTTTTACATGATGGTCGGCTAACCATTGTTCGTGTTTTTTCATATCAAGTGGCGTTTTTAGGATTGTATAGTCACTTTCAATTTTGTAACCTTTTTTATTCCAAGTTCCTTCTCCTGCTGCAATCTCATTCGCACGAGGTTGATCCGCTTCTTCATAACTACCTTTGGCCACGCTAAGCGCATAAGTTTTTCTATCCGCCCCATGAAAAATAACATCCCCTGCATTTACTTTTTTCATCGTCTCATAGCCTATGTTTTTCGCACCATTCCGACTTCTTTGTGGAGACCATAAATATCCTTCTTTACTCTCAAATTCATGAGTTTGTCCCTGTGACACATGAAATGTTTGCATAAGATTCACCCCTTACCACTGATCTTACAACTCTTTTGGGAGCGGATCAATAGTAATGAGAGCTTTCCCTTGTTTCATTGTGAATGAACAGATGATTTAATCACATTGGCCTTTCTAAATAATAATTTAATAAGTGATCAAATG
>JARICH010000061.1 GCA_029257245.1 Atopostipes sp.
CGGTCGTATGCAAACGGGCTGGATGAATGTTGGAAATAAGACTTATTATCTGAACTCAAGTGGCCACATGCAAACTGGAGAGGTTAATGTTGATGGAGTAACCTACTACTTTAATTCAAGTGGAGCATTAGAAGAAGAGTTAGCTGATGACACAATCGATGCAGAAAATATAGTTAATGCAATCTGATTTACAAGTAAACAGTATAAAAATCGTTAGTTAGACGGAAAATTAATTCATTGAAACAAGTGATGGTAGCCAATATCGCGGTTGTCAATGAAATAATAACGATTAAATACGAATAAACTAATATTCAGCTATGCAATCTAAGCACTACTTGCTTTTATGGGTAGTGCTTTTTTAGTATCTTAGTGTAAGACTAAAAGAAATTATCATCGAAAATACTAGTTGATTTTGCATGGAGTAAACTATCTAAAGAATAGTAAAGTTATGCTTCAATCAATTGCTAAGTAAGAATAAAAGGGTGATAATTTAACGATTAAAATGTCAATGAATAAAACTCATTGAAAATATTTTGTTGTGTTTAAATCAATCAGAGATAGATTACTAATTACTAAAATTAGGGTTTGTAGCTATTTCTAAGATAAATATCTGGAACAAAGAAGCAATTAATATTTTAGAAAGGTATCTTCCTTCTATTTTTGATCGATTCATTGTTTTATAGCCACTTTCATTATTAAGATAATCACTACTGAATCGATCTCTTTGTTGTACAAAGGTTATCAGTTTAAGAACGGATTAGATAATCTATAAATCAGCTAAAAGCACTTTTTTTGAAAAGTGACATGTACCCCTAAAGTTAGAGTAAGTATTCTAATTTTAGGTTTTTTAATTTGTTAACTAAAAATTGTAACTTGAATTTGAAACAGTTTGATAATGTAAACAAATATTCCCAGATTTCTAAGCCAATTAAGCAAAAGATTTGACTTACTCTGTCTACAAATGTAAACTTAAGTAAATAAAGCTAACTACACAAATAAATCCGATAAAAACAGGAGGTTATTACGGGAAGCAAATTATTTATTAATTACAAAGATTAAAAATTTAAATAAACGAAGGGGTAGAGATAAAAATGGCGAATAAAGAACACACGATGGATCATGAACATTCAAACAATCATCATGAAGGGGGGCATGAACATCATCACCATGGAAACTTTAAAGAAATATTTTTAAGAAGTTTACCAATTGGTATTATTATTATGTTGTTGTCTCCGTTTATGGGAATTAAACTTTTCTTTCAATTTACTTTTCCATATTCAGATGTTCTCGTTTCAGTATTAGCAACAATTCTAATGGTATATGCAGGAAAACCTTTTTATATGGGAGCGGTTGACGAGTTCAAGCAAAAAGAACCAGGAATGATGGCCTTGGTAACAATGGGAATTAGCGTTTCTTACTTTTATAGTCTATATGCAGTTGCTGCACGATATATAACTGGAGAACATATAATGGATTTCTATTTTGAATTTGTATCCCTACTATTAATTATGTTACTTGGTCACTGGATTGAAATGCGGGCAGTTGGCGAAGCTGGGAACGCTCAGAAAGAGTTGGCAGAACTAGTGCCTAAAGAAGCCGATCTTGTATTAGAAGATGAATCCATTAAATCAGTAGCAGTATCTGAATTACAAGTCGGTGATATCATTCGTGTACAAGCAGGAGAAAATATACCAGCCGATGGAACGATTAAACAAGGAGAGTCACGGGTGAACGAATCTCTACTTACAGGAGAATCAAAACCTGTAGAAAGAGGAGTCGGCGATCAAGTGATTGGTGGTTCGACAAATAATGAAGGTGTTTTATATATAGAAGTAGAAGAAATTGGAGAAAAATCTTTTATGTCCCAAGTGCAAACTCTTATTCAAGAAGCACAAAATCAACCATCTCGTGCTGAAGATGCAGCAAGTAAAGTAGCGAAGGCACTATTTTACGTGGCTATTGTAGTAGCTTTCATCGCGTTTATTACTTGGTTTATTTTAGAAGATGTTGAAACTGCGGTCCGACTAACAGTTACAACTTTGGTTATTGCGTGTCCTCACGCATTAGGTTTGGCGATTCCTTTAGTTGTTGCACGAAGTACAATTTTAGGTGCAAAACAAGGACTTCTAGTTAAAGACCGGGAAGCTTTAGAACTAACAACAAAAGCAGATGTGATGATTTTAGATAAAACAGGAACATTAACTAGTGGAGAATTTAAAGTATTAGAGGTTGAATCATTAAGTACAGAGTATAGTCAAGAAGAAATCTTATCGCTCATGGCAGGGATTGAAGGCGGTTCTAGTCATCCAATTGCTCAATCAATTGTAGCACATGCAGAAACTAAAGAGATAAAAGCACATAGTTTTGATTCGATAGAAGTGATATCAGGAACGGGAGTCAAAGGAAAAGTTAATGAGCACACTTATGAACTAATTAGTCAAAAAGCTTATGGTGAAAAAGTTGACTTTGAAATACCAGCAGGTGCAACAATTAGTCTACTTGTTGAAAATGGCGAAGCGATTGGTGCTGTGGCTTTAGGAGATGAACTAAAATCAACCAGTAAACATTTAATCGATGTATTGATTTCTCAAGATATTCAACCGATTATGGCAACTGGTGATAACGAAAAAGCAGCAAAAGCAGTAGCCAATGATTTAGGGATTGAATACAAAGCTAGCCAATCACCTCAAGACAAACATGATCTAGTCCAATCCTTAAAAGATGAAGGTAAAACAGTTATCATGGTTGGAGATGGAGTGAATGATGCACCTTCACTTGCCTTAGCAGATGTAGGAGTGGCAATTGGAGCCGGTACACAAGTAGCGATTGATTCAGCAGATATCATTCTCACGCAGTCCGAACCAGGCGATATTGAATCCTTTATCGAGCTATCGAATAAAACAACTAGTAAAATGAACCAAAACTTAATTTGGGGAGCAGGATATAACTTTATCGCAATTCCTTTAGCGGCTGGTATTTTAGCACCTATTGGATTTACTTTATCACCTGCAGTGGGAGCAGTCCTCATGTCAATCTCTACAGTAATCGTAGCAATCAATGCAATGACCTTAAATTTAGACGAAACGACTCAACACTGATGAAGATTCAGTTCTTAAGTTTTTCCGAACTGAAAACATAACAAACTGGCAAAACAAACAGAAATACTATTATAAAAAGACTCACTATGATTTCTTAGTGGGTCTTTTTTTATTTAAAAATTTGAGTAAATCTTAAACAATTCAAAAGAGTTAGTAAACAAAATTGCTTGTTAAAAAAACGGAATACGTTCTAACAAAGAAAATTGTCTATTAATAATAGAAGAAGAACTTTAAATTTGTTTAGCGGAATCTTTATTAAAAAAGAGTTTCTTTTTCTATTTTTTTACTCTATATTTAGGTTAGTTTAGTTAATGAAAAGAGAGGGGTTTTTAATAAAAAAATAAGCTGTTTTAATCTTATTTGCTAGCTTAGTGCTTTTGCCTTGTTCTTTAAACCCATTTTAGCTTTGGGGGAATATCAAAGTGAATGAGTAGAAGGTTATATAGTTTTTACGGAGATTCAACCCGAAGAGAAAAGTTCCTTTAGTAGATTGACAATCGGAAGATTAATTAAGATGAAGAAATTGAATTAAAAAATCAAACGTAAAAAATCCAATTTTTATGAAAGGGAATTTAATAATTCTAAGGAGTATGAAAAACTCTTAGAGAAAAATAAAGGAGCATCGATATGTCTTTTCCCTTAAATATTTTTGTTGCCGGTATTCTTTCGGCTATTCATTTGCTTATTTCCTTTAGTCTTAGGTTTAACCGACCTTATCAAAAGATTTTTCGTATGTATTCAGTTTTAATCAATGTGATCTTTCTTGTCTTTTTAGCTGGCTTTTCATTCTTTCTAGGTGCAACAGCTTCAAATCAAGGAATCAACCTTTTTCTTAATGGGATATCTAGTCTCTATTTTCTCTTGTTTTTTCCTTTAAGTATTCTGATACTTGTCTTATTTCGTCAATTTATAATGACAGCTGATATTGATCCGAAAGCTCTAAAGTATGTCTTGATTATTTTTGTGAGTATAGGATTGATTGGACTCTTATTTTTCGGATATTCTATTTTTGTTTATACTTTTTACGGCTTTGCGCCTTAATTACTAAAGCCTAAGAATCCGAAGCTTATTGAAAGAGTTATTGTTAAAGAAATAAAGACAAAATAAAGCAGTGATTCTCAACAGATGAGGTCACTGCTTTATTTTTAATAACTAAATTATTTCACAATGAAGACATTAGTTTTGGTATGATTTAAAACTTTATTGGAGACACTACCTAACATACCTCTTGAAAAGATACCAATTCCTCGACTACCCATGATGATAATATCGTAATCACCATTTTCAGCTTCTTTTAAAATCTCATCCGCTGGACTCCCATGTTTCAGCTTCGTTTTTATCTCTCCTTTAAAATCATCCATTAATTTTAAAGCTTCATCTAAAACATATTCGCCCGCATTTCTTAAGATACTAGTGTCACGTTCGGATAGTTCAGGGTAACTATAACCCAGCATCGCAATCGGATCTAGAACGGTTAGAATTGTAAGTTCGGCATTCATTAGTTCTCCAAGTTTTTTCACTTCATTCAAAGCTCGCTCTGAATTGTCGGATCCATCGGTCGTTACTAATATTTTTTTCATTCGTATCGCTCCCTTCATTAAATTCCTCACTGATTCTTTCTCTAGTCTTATTTTAGCACAGATTTCATCCTTTCGACTATGAAATCCAACTTTCATTTTTAGATGAACTATTAGATGAACTAAACAATGCAGCTTCTCTTTTTTAAAAAAATAAAATTTTTATACCAAGGAAGATCTAACTTGTCAATATACAGAGAAAAATAAAAATGTTATAATCTAGCTGGAAAAAATTAAAAAAATTAGGAGGAATCCGATGAAGAAAGTCAATCTGTATGTTAGAGGAAATACATATAAGGGAAGAGAGGGAGAAGAAGGTCAATTTATTCTTGTCATGGAATACAAAGGCATCAGCAAAGAATTCTACCAGTCAAGAAAAGAACCAGAAGTAAGTGCTATTCGAATGCTGATAAGCGGACTCACATATGGGCTAGAGCAGTTAAAAGAACCTTGTCAAGTAAATTTCCATACCCACATGCATATCGGATTGGGTAAGATTCGAACCAAAAGAGGTGATTACACCAAAAACCCGATTGATAGCCCCAATAAAGATTTACTCAAGGAATTAAAAAGTGTCATCCTTGCTGGACAACACGAAATATATGAAATAATCAGCCGCGAAAAACAAGAAGAATTCATCCGTCAATTAAGAAGCTATCGGGTGAAGTAATTTTTGAATTCAGCCTTGAAAATAAATTAGTCAGTTCTCATTTAATTGAAAATTGTGAAAAATATGCTATGATTAGCTAAGTTATGAAGGCGTTTGCACCCTAAGCTTAGGATTCGCAAGCATCTGAGCTATCAAATAAGGAGCTATTAAGAAGAAAGGAGGGAATACATGACCAAAGAATTACAAGCCCATCTACAACTAGGGGATAACCATGGGGCAAAATATGCTTTGTTACCTGGTGATCCCATACGTATTGATCGAGTGCAAGAACTCTTAACTGATCCAAAAGACCAAGCACATAATCGAGAATATCGGACGGTTCTAGGGCATTACGAAGGAATCCCTATTCTTGTCACATCGACTGGGATTGGCGGCCCATCGGCAGGTATTGCAGTCGAAGAACTTGCAAATTTAGGAGTGAGTCGCCTGATTCGTATCGGTAGTAGTGGTGCCTTGCAGAAGGAAATCCAACTTGGTGAATTAATTATTGCGACGGGAGCGGTGCGGGATGAAGGAACGACTCATGCTTTTGTCAAAGCTTCTTATCCAGCTTTAGCTGACTCTGAACTGACGGCAGTCATGCAAAAGACAGCAGAAGAATTAGAGTTGACCCATCATTTAGGTATTGTTCGTAGTCATGATAGTTTTTATACTGATCATGAAGAAGAAACCGACACTTATTGGTCCAAGAAAGGGATACTCGGTGCAGATATGGAAACCGCTGCATTATTCGTCCTTGGCGCTTTAAGAGGTCTTAAAACAGCATCTGTTTTAAATATCGTCGTTCCTGCAGAAGGCAATTTAGAGGCAGGGATTAATGACTTAGTGAAGGGCGAAGATTTAGCAATTAAAGGAGAAAAAAATCAAATTTTACTTGCTTTAGAAACGATTGTCGCAATGGAAAAAGAAAATAAAAAATAGGAGGAATGAAAATGAAGAAAAAAAGTGTCTGGTCATTAAATTTATCAACTGCAGCAATTGCGCTGGTCCCTACAGCCATTGGGATTAACTATTTAGGAAAACTATTTGCCGGGGTTTTAAAACTACCCGTCTGGCTCGATTCAATTGGAACGGTTTTAGCAAGTATGCTAGCGGGACCGATTATTGGTGCTTTATCTGGAATTATTAATAATATTATTTTTGGGATTACAGCGGATCCCATTTCAACTGTTTATGCTATTACAAGTGGAGCGATTGGTTTATCCGTCGGTTATATGTCTTATAAAGGCTGGCTGAAAAATATGAAGACCGCGGTGTTAATGGGGCTGATTGTTGGATTTATTGCGGCAATTATTTCAACCCCTTTAAATATTATTTTTTGGGGTGGACAAACAGGAAATGTCTGGGGCGATACTTTCTATGCCTATTTAGTTTCGAGCGGTTTCCCGGTCTGGTTAGCTTCCTTTGGGGATAGTGTAGTGGTGGATGTGCCAGATAAAATTGTGACTGTTATCTTTAGTTACTTAATTTTTAAAGGCTTACCAAATAACTTTATTTCGATCTTTAGAGGCAGTGAAGGAATTGAAGAATTGTAAAGGATGATGAAGAATGAATTCAATGACACTTTATGTGGATCGAGATTCCCTGATTCACAAACAGCTTGCCCCTTTAACTAAAGCTCTGTATGTCTTGGTGAGTATCGCGGTGAGCTATATCATTCCGAGTCTGACGGTGGCGCTGATTCTTACTTTCATTAGTGCACTGATTCTAATTCTTGGAAAAGTATTTCGAAATATTTTACCAGTCTTGGCATTAAGTATCTTACTGGTAGCCTCGGTCATTATTGTTCAAGGTTTTTTCCATCCAGAAAACCAGACCGAACTCTTTCGAATCGGAGCGGTAGTATTCTATAAAGAGGGCTTGTACTATGCTTCTTTAATTGCCGTGCGGATCATCAATATGATTATGGCATTTGGCATCCTTATCTTTACAACTGCCCATGATGAGTTAGTGGAAAGCATGATTAAAAAAGGTTTATCAGCTAAAATTGGTTATGTTTTACTCTCTGTTTTACAGCTGATTCCACAGATGAAAGCCACCATGGATAAAATAACCGATGCTCAACGTTCTCGAGGGATGGAAACCGAAGGAAATTTACTCGTGCGAATGAAAGCTTTCTTTCCTTTAATTGGTCCGGTCGTTTTAAACTCTTTAAGTAATACAAGAGAGCGGGCTATAGCTTTGGAAATCAGAGGCTTTGATTCAGGGATTCAAAAGAACTTTTTAAATCTCTCAAAAGAGTATCACTATCAGGCTGCCATCCAAATTATTTTATGGCTGACCTTAGTTTTAGCAATTGTTTGGAGGGTATTGCCATGAGTATTATTCAAGTAAAAAATCTAAAATATCGTTATCCAGATACTGAGAAATTAGTCTTAAATGATATTTCATTTGAAGTGGAACAAGGAGAGTTTATTGGACTGACTGGGCGCAATGCGGCAGGCAAATCAACCTTAGCCTTTGCGATTGCCGGACTTGTCCCTCATTTCTTTCATGGCGCTTATGGGGGCCAGGTCATCATTGATGGACTCGAAGTGCGTGAACATAGTATCGGTGAATTATCAACTCATGTCGGGATGGTCTTTGAAAATCCCTTTTCACAAATTACCGGTTCAAAATATACTGTTTTTGAAGAGATTGCTTTTGGTCTAGAAAATATAGGACTGGAGCGGGATTTAATTATCGAACGGGTGGAGGAAAGCATGGATTTACTCGGTATCAGGGAATTAAAAGATAAGAATCCCTTTGATGTTTCTGGAGGACAGATGCAACGGATTGCGATTGCGGGCGTAATTGCGATGAAACCGAAAGTGTTAATCTTAGATGAACCGACCTCTCAACTTGACCCGCAAGGATCAGATGAAGTCTTTAAAGTTATCGAAAGTTTAGCCAAAGAAGGGATCACTATTATCATGGCTGAACATAAGATTGACAAAATGGCTGATTACGCGGATAAGATTTTATTAGTAGACGAAGGGAAAGTCATCGATTTCGATCGGCCAGG
>JARICH010000093.1 GCA_029257245.1 Atopostipes sp.
CATTTGCTTTCCCCCAATATTTAATAAAGGCAATATTCGTAAAAGCCCGGACCCATTTTGACTCTTGATTATCCATTATTATCCACTCCTAAAGGATGTATCCACGTTTTAATGGCCTTTGCTTCAATTAGTTTATCGGCCAAAGTTTCTGCTTGTTCAAAAGTTTCTACTAAGGCAATCATACAGCCTCCACGGCCACCGCCTGTTAATTTAGCTCCTAGAGCTCCGTGCTCTATGGCACTAGCGACTAATTGGTCTAATGCATCATTACTGACAGTCAGATTTTTTAAAAGGACCTGAGCTTGGGTAAGGATTTGGCCCAATTCATTTACTTTTACTTCTTCAATTTTCTTGCGTGCTTCAATGGTTAATCGTCCCAACTCTTCAATCCATTTGCGTCCATCCGTCTGTTCATTGGCCACCAGTTTCCCCACATCAGCGACTGCATGAATGGTTTCGCCTTCCTGACCGGTATCAGCTATGACTAAATAGGCAGGCAGGTGACTGTCGAAATGTTCCGTTTTTTGGTTACGAATAAAATAGACCGCATCATCTGAACGAACCACACTCGCATCGATACCACTTGGATTTCCATGCGCAATCTTCTCGGCGACCCCGACAAATTGGTTGAGCAACCCATGGCTCAGTTCGCGATCAAAATAATCGAACAGTGCGCGAACGAATGCAGTGGCTACAGCAGCACTTGATCCCATTCCGCGTTCCGCAGGAATCTTGCTGTTGATAGTTATTTGCATATCTTTCGCTTGAACACCTAAGTAAAGAGTCACGCCGTGTAAAGTTTCTTTTAAATTATTTAAAGAAGCAGGTGCTTCCTTCATTTTTCCTTTATAATACAAGCTATCAATTAGGACATCCCCAATAATTGGATCGATGAAGACATCGACTGTTGCGGATGTAAAGGGAATCGCGATAGCAGGTTGATGATGAACAACTGAATGTTCACCAATTAAAATTATTTTCCCATGTGCCGAGCCAGTTGCTCGCTTCGTTGGAATTTTCATCTTGACCTCCTGAAAACTATTTATCATCTTAATCTTATTTAATTTTCTGAAATTTAGTAGATTCTTTTCTATCTTATCATGTTTCTATTAAAAATTCGTTAAGAGAAAAGGAAAAAGTGGAAAAAGAACTTGGATTCACTATTTTGCCTCCGTTTTTGGTACACTAGGTGTGTAATTTTTGCTGAGGAGGAAGACGATGAAAAAGTCGAATACTTTTTACATATTTGATCGCGATGAATGGAAGGCCTTAGATACGACAAAAAATAACTTCAAAATGACCGATCAAGAATTAGAAGAACTGACCGCTTTAAATGACCAAGTATCCTTAAAAGATGTACGAGAAATTTACGTTCCATTAACATCAATCTTGGACATTTTTATTCAGGGTTATGAAAAGCAACAAGAACAATTAAAAAACATTTTAGAAAAAGCACCGAAAAACATCCCCTATATCATTGGGATAGCTGGTAGTGTCGCTGTGGGAAAGAGTACCTTGGCGCGCTTGTTACAGACTATTTTAGATCATTATTATAAAGAGAAAAAAGTGGAGTTAATTACGACCGATGGTTTTCTCTATCCAAATAAGATATTAGAAGAACGAGGGATTATGAATCGAAAAGGATTCCCAGAAAGTTACGATATGCATCAACTCATTACTTTTATGGGGGATGTCAAGAGTGGGAAAAGAGAGATTAAAATACCGAAATACTCCCATGATTTTTATGATGTTATTCCTGGCGAATATGTCCAAATTGATCAGCCAGATATTTTGATAGTCGAAGGAATTAATACCCTGCAACTGCCAGCTGGTGAAAAAATTTATGCGAGTGATTTTTTTGATTTTAGTTTTTATGTCGATGCAGCTCCTGAGAATATTGAGAAATGGTATCTGCAGCGTTTTGGTATCTTAGTTGACACAGCCTTTCAAGATCCAGTAAACTATTATAATCGCTTTTCAAATATGCCACGTGAAGATGCTTTTAAACATGCACGTAATATTTGGCAAACGGTGAATCATCGGAATTTAATTGAAAATATTTTACCGACTCGTTTTCGGGCGGATATGATCATTCATAAAACAACGGATCATTACATTGATCAAATCTTATTACGTAAGCACTAAACGAGTGAGAATTTAGAGGGGGATTTATTCTATGAAAGATGCAGCAACACAAAATATTCCAACATTAGCCGTCATTGATTTTGGAAGTCAAACAAACCAATTAATTACACGAAAAATTCGAGAGTTAGGGATTTATTCAGAATTATATCCATATAATGTCTCGATGAAGACTTTAAAAGAAGATAAAGTAAAAGGAATCATTTTTACAGGCGGACCGCGACGTGTTTTAGAAGCGGACGCTTTTAAAGTGGACCCAGCAATTTATGAATTAGGCCTACCGATACTAGCCATTGATTATGGGGCACAGCTAATGGTGGAACAACTTGGCGGTAAAGTAGAAGCAGTTAAGGAACATAAAACTGAGCAAAGCTTAATGACTCTTGCAAAAACAGAAACTAAATTATTTGCAGGACTTTCTGAAAAAGAAACCGTTTGGACAAGTATCAAAGATCAAATTATTGAACGACCGGAAGGCTTTGAAAAGCTAGCATCATCTGTCAGAGATTCTAATCTAGTCATTGCTGATTTAGACCGGGACTTTTATGCTTTGCAATTCCATCCAGAAATTCGAGAAACTGAGAATGGATCTCAACTATTCGAAAACTTTGCGAAAAAGATTTGTTCCTTTGCAGGGGATTGGGACATGGGTCAGTTTAGCCAGTTAGAAATGGATAAAATTCGTGAAGAAGTTGGGGATGACAAAGTCCTCCTAGGTTTATCAGGTGGAGTCGACTCATCCGTAACGGCCGTTTTGCTTCATGAAGCGATAGGAGACCAATTAGTTTGTATCTTTGTCGATCATGGCTTATTGCGTAAAAATGAAGGCGAAATGGTCATGGAAAGTTTAGAAGGAAAATTTGGGCTGGAAATTATTAAAGTCGATGCTCAGGAACGCTTCTTATCCAAATTAGCGGGGGTCAGCGATCCAGAAGAAAAACGAAAAATTATTGGGAATGAATTTATTGAAGTCTTTAGCGATGAAGCGCGCAAGTTAGATGGGGTAAAATATCTAGCCCAAGGAACTCTTTATACAGACGTGATTGAGAGTGGGACAGAAACAGCAGAGACGATTAAATCACACCATAATGTGGGAGGTCTACCAGATGACTTGGCCTTTGAACTAATCGAACCAATGAATACTTTGTTTAAAGATGAAGTGCGTGTGTTAGGTGAAGAATTAGGAATGCCATCTGAGCTTGTTTGGCGTCAACCTTTCCCAGGGCCGGGCTTAGCCATTCGTATTTTAGGTGAAATTACTGCTGAAAAACTAGAAGTTGTTCGTGAAAGTGATGCGATTTTACGTGAAGAAATTAAAAATGCGGGACTTGATCGCGAAATTTGGCAATATTTCACCGTTTTACCGGGCTTTAAAACGGTTGGTGTTACGGATGATAAGCGAACTTATGACTATACCATCGGTATTCGAGCCATTAGTTCTGTTGATGGGGCTACGGCCGATTGGTCACGGATTCCATTTGATCTTTTAGAAAAGATTTCAAAGCGTATGACCAATGAAGTCGAGCATATTAACCGAGTCGTTTACGATATCACCAGTAAGCCACCTGCTACAGTTGAGTGGGAATAAATTAAAGCTTAAGGGACAAAGAATCATAGAGGATACAGCTAAAATTGTGTCCTCTTTTTTTATGATAAATAGAATAAAGTGGATAGGGTACATATTGGAGGGAAATCTTTGGAAGAGAAAAAAATATATATTTACCATACGAATGATTTGCACTCAGATTTTGAATACTGGCCACGGATTCAAAATGAATTGTTGAAAAGAAGAGCTGCACACGAAGCAAATGATGACTTCGTTTTAACTTTTGATATCGGAGATGCGGCTGATCGAGTCCATCCTCTAATTGAAGCAACGAATGGTCAGGTAATTAGTGAATTATTTAATGAAACAGGCTATGATGCAGTGACGATTGGTAATAATGAAGGGATTACTTATTCAAAGGAAGTCTTGAATGAGCTCTACCAAGAAGCAAGTTTTCCTGTGCTTTTATTTAATTTAAAAGATAAAACAACAAATCGAGAGCCTGATTGGGCAGAAGCCTATAAAATAATTGAAACGAAATCAGGGAAAAAACTAGGAGTTTTTGGACTGACCTCCCCATTCTATGAGAGCTATGAGCAATTAGGTTGGACGGTTTTAGATCCAATCGTAGCGACAGAGAAATTTATGAAAGAACATCAAGACAAAGCAGATTTTTGGATTCTATTGAGTCATTTAGGGATTGAGACTGATATCGAGTTAGCACAGGATTTTCCGATTCCTTTAATTATCGGGGCCCACACCCATCATGTTTTAAAAAACGGGAAAAAAGTGGCTAATAGTTGGTTAGCTGCGGCTGGTAAATCAGGAGCCTATCTCGGAGAAATTCAACTGGGCTATCAGCAAAACGACTTAGTAGTTGAACAAGTTCACTTGCTTGATAGTGAAAAAGATTTAGATTTAGTCCCAGCAGAAGAAAAAATAGTAGCAGACTATTTGAAAAAAGGACATGATTTATTATCTGAAAAACTAGTCACTTATGCTCCCCAAAAATATGAGAAAGCACTTTTTGAAAAGAGTCCTTTAATGGATTTACTCTTAGATGCGATCAGTGATTTTGCGGGAACAGATGTGGCACTATTAAATGCTGGATTACTGATGGAAGATTTGAAGGCAGGAGCGGTTACAGCAGATGATCTTCATCGAATGCTCCCTCATCCCATCCGAGTCATGAAAGCAGAGGTAAAAGGAAAAGATCTTCCTGAATTAATCGAAAAGTTATTGAGAGCAGATCGGTTGATCTATGACAAAAAACCGAAGGGAAATGGCTTTCGCGGCGAGGAGTTTGGTAAGATCTATTCAAAAGGAATAACAATTAAAGGGGGCAAAGTTTACTGGCTCGGTGAAGCGATTGAAGAGGAGAAAAACTATATCTTTGCGACGGTTGACTACTTATCCTTCTATTCTATTTTTGATAGTTTAAATACTCATACCGAACAGACGGTTTATTTTTCAAAATTGCTCAGAGAAGTGTTTGGTGACTACTTATCTAAGAGATTTACTAAAGAGTAATGGAATAGAATTAAAGCATAGACAGATTAAAATAGTTGGAAGTGAATAAAATGGAAATTATAGATGTGACAATGACACGTGAGAATTTAGACAAGATCCCACAATACCCATTAACTGAAGGTTTCTATTTCGATTTTTTTAAAGAAGGTGATCAAGCAGCCTGGGTGAATGTAGAAACCCGAACGGACGAATTTGCGAATGAAGAGGATGCATGGGGACGCTTCAACCGCGAATTTGGTTCGCGTTTGGATGAGTTTTCGAAACGCTGTTTATTCTTAAAAAATAAGCAAGGTGAAATCATAGGGACGACGACCGCATGGTATGGTCCTTTAGTAGAAGGAGAAGATCCAATTGGACGGATTCATTGGGTTAGTATTTTGCCAGAATATCAGGGACAAGGATTAGCGAAACCACTTCTTAGCGCAGCGATGAATTTATTAGCTAGACACCATCAAAAAGCTTATTTAGATTCCTCAACAAAAAATTACCGAGCAATTAATATGTATTTATCTTATGGTTTCAAACCTTTAATCCGTGATACAGAGGATTTAAAAGCCTGGAAAATCATTGAGAAATCTCTAAATAAAAGGATCGTTTCAGAAGAATAAAAAAAGATGAGGCTTTCTCTTTAAATCTCCACAGACTTATGTATAATGGGTAATTGTAAGTGCAGATAATGTGGAAAACGAAAGAGGAAGGATTTGTATACAAAAAGTCATGTTCACGCAGACAAAAAAGAAAAGTAGATTGGTTGACCTAGATGGAACATTTAATATGAGAGATATGGGAGGTTACCATAGTTCTGATGGACGTTCTGTTAAGTGGGGGAAACTATTTCGTTCGGACGATTTACATTCACTGACTGATGATGATCAAAATAAATTAGAGGAACTCGATATTAATCTGATTATTGATTATCGAAACCTTGATGAGCGAACGGAAAGGCCAAGTAAGACCATAGGAGAGGCGAAGACTTATGTGCTAGAGCCAAATGATCCCGTTGCAGCCATTGCAAGCGAGGAAATTAACTCCAGCGAGAATACAGTGAAAAAACTGGTTTTAGAAGAAAAAGCTGGTCGCTTAAATACGAGTGATGATTTACTTGTAGAAAGCATGGTTCGTTATGTGCACGATGAACCTACTCAAAATATTTATTCGCGGATGCTTCGTTTAACGGGAAACAATTCAGAACATGCGACACTTCAGCACTGTCATGGTGGGAAAGACCGAACAGGTTATGGTTCAGCCTTACTCTTATTATTATTAGGTGTTGATCGAGAAGAAGTCGTTCAAGACTACTTACGAACAGCTGATTTTAATAAAGAAAGAAATGCCAAACGGATTGCTGAATATGAATCTTTTACGTCCAATCAAAATGTCTTAAATTATTTGAAAAATGTTATCGGAATTAAAGAAAAAACGATTCGGAAAGCGATGGCAGAAATGACAAAGAAATCAGGTAGCCCAATGAACTACTTGCAAGAATATTTAAAAATATCCGATGACTTGGTCCTTGATATGCGCGACAACTTTTTAGTTTAAAATTTAAATAAGAATAATTAAAGCTTAGGAAGCAGAGAATGGTCTTCCTAAGCTTTTTTAAATCATTAAAAAATAAAAAAAGATTTTGAGATTGTTTTTATTTAGAATTATCCATATGATATTATCACTAGGAGGAATCACATGGAAATTACCCATCGTTTAGAAGAAAAAGATTATGTTCAATTTAATTTATTTCAAATCCAACATTCAGAGAAGTTAAAGAAAAGACTAGCTGTTCAAAGATTTGTTGTCTCTTTGCTGTTTATCGGAATCGCTTTGTTTACTTATGTTTTTTTACCGCGCTTTTCTTTATTAGTCGCTGGCATCTTTTTGTTGATTAGTCTGTTTTGGTATTTATATTTCCCGACCTTCTCGAAAAATCAGGTTGTAAAGTCAACTGAAAAGACAATTGCGAGTGGACATTTATCCACCTTATTTGATGAGGTCCGACTAAAGATAGATACCATTGGAATTGAGGAAAGAACGAGTCGAGGGAATCATCTCAATTCCTGGTCAGATATTCAATCGATTAAGCAAACCAAAGATTACCTTTATTTATACATGATAGAAGCGAGCGCTCTTATTATTCCTAAAAGAAATTTAAAGGAAGCAGAACTCAAAGAATTAAAGAGTTTAATTGACCAGTATTATCAAAAAGCCATTCAGACGATTGATAGTTAAATAGTAATTAAAGGAGGCTATCTATGCCGGATTATATTGAAGAACTCATCCAAGAAGTTGATCTAAACCAAGAAAAACCACTCTATCGAATTATTTATGAAAGCTTGAGAAAAGCAATCATCGAAGGTTTAATTCCAATGGGGGAGCGTATTAACGAAAAAAACTACGCTGTTGCTTTGAATGTCAGCCGAACACCGGTCCGAGTAGCTTTACAACGGTTAGAAGATGATGGCATAGTAAAACATGTGCCGAATATTGGGATTGTGGTCACACGAATTAAGAAAAAAGATGTTGAAGAGATTTATCAAATACGAGTGGCCTTAGATATTCTAGCCACAAAGAATGCGGCTAAATTCATGACAGCTGAGCGCGAACAAAAAATGATTAATCTGTTGAATCGAACAGAAGCAGCGAATGAAGCAGGCGAAGTCCAAGAAGTCATTGATTTGGCGAAAGAATTTAATCATAGCATCTATGAATATGCGGACATGCCTCATCTGCAATCAATTCAAGAAAAATTACATGATTACTTAGCTCGCTTTCGCGACGTGTCCTTAATGTCTGACGATCGACGCGGTGATGCGATCAAAGAACATCGGATGATTTTTGAATATATGCGGACCGGCGAACAAGAAAAGATGGAAGCATTGATCACCCAACATCTTTCTCTCTCCAAAAAATTTATTTTGTTAGAAATGGAAGGTCAAAAAGAAAATGAATGAAGATTTGATGGTTGAATTAGCGATAAAATCATTAATCCAAGAAGTAAGCCTCTATCCAAAACCTGGTTTAGTGGATCCGGTGGACTGTGGTGCTCACGATGATATGGATTATTATACCTTTCTAGACAGCTGCTTTGCCTTAGCACCTGGTTTTCGAAACTATTATCGAACGGGTCAAGTGCATCAGGGAAGTCCGAGAGAATTATTTGATAAAATACGTGGTGTCGGGATGGCGAATGAAGAGTCGATGTTTATAGCGACAGGAAACGTTAACACACATAAAGGCGCAAACTTTCTCTATGGCGTCGCCATTGCGGCCATGGCCTATTTGGGAGAACCTACACTCGAAGAATTGCGAGTCATGATTCAAGAAATGACTGCTGGGATTGTGGAAGAAGAGTTAGTATCACTCAAAAATTTTTATACTCATGGAGAAAAAGTTTATGAAGAGTTTGGTTACACAGGTATTCGAGGAGAAGTGGAAGAAGGAATCCCGCTTGTTTTTGAAATCGCCTTGCCGATCATCAGTGCGGGAAACAACTACCAAGAGAATCTAAAGCGAGCCTTATTGGAATTAATTAAACTAAATAATGATTCCAATATGCTAAAACGTGGTGGGATTGAAGGATTAAATTACGGGAAAGAATTAGCGAATCAATCTTATCAAGATATTGATGATCATATTCGCATGATGAATGAAGAATTTATTCGTAAAAATCTTAATCCCGGTGGAACGGCTGATTTATTAGCCTTAGCCATTTTTTTTAAGCTTTATGAAAATGAAATTTTGAAAGGATAGAAAATAAGAATCCCATCTGATTCGTCAGATGGGATTTTTTTGTTTTCGTTAACTATTTTCTTTTTGATAGTCTTCAATGATTTCATAGATTTTATTCAAGACTTCTTCTAGTCCATGCTTACGACTGCGACTACAGACATGAGCGGGTTCATTACAGATTAAACATTTTCTTGGAGCGATATCTAGTGCTTTGCGATCGGCACCCGCAACATCTAAATCAAACAAACGGCCTAAAGGAAAATCTTCCTCGATTTTAATCATCTCTAATTTCGTTTGATTTGCATCCTTCTCATAAATCAAGATAGCTTCAGGACCCGTTCGGTTTTCGCGCCAATCGACAATAAGTTCTGCATCTTTGATTTGTTTCATCCCCGCTTCAAAAGCGTAAAGTAGTAGGTCATCATTTTTTATTGGCCCCGGAATATTCAATTGATAACTAATCACTGAATGGTTCGGATAATCTATTTTGACCTTTTCGATCGCATACATGCGTTCTTCTCTTTGATTCAATACTTCTTCTAAAGTAATTTCACGTGTTTTCATAGCTTTTGATCCTTTAACTGTTTAATAATTACTTGTCCTTCATCCGACTGTAAAAAATTAAAAGTAGTTTCTGGCACAAAATAGCGCACCGTTTCTAAATCATCTTCTAGGAGCAAAGCTCTGACCTTGGTTGCTGAAATGACATCTAATTGGTTTTCTTTTCTTTCCAATATTTTAAGGTTTAATTTACCTTCAAACTCTTGTTTTAAAGCTTCGTTATAAATATTAGTCGCTTGTGAATGGGGCTCATTTCCAACATAGCGTCTGCTAATATTTAGAGCGGGTGCGATGTGGTTAACGAATAGACGAGCATCTAACCGTGCTTGAATAGCTGTTGTATCGTCGGCTTCTTTTAAGAAATAAGAAGGGAAGGTCGCATTGGAGACCATGTAGTTTTCAGTGGATAAGACACTAACATTTTTTAAATGAGAAACTCCAGCTTCTACTAATCTCTTTCGAATCGCTGCAGTAAAGACACTCATCTCTTCACTGAGAACAAAAACAAAGACATGATCATTTTCAGCAGCTGCATTCTCGACTAAATATTGGTGGCCGAGAGTAAAAGGATTGGCGTTCATCACAATGGCTGCAATCTTTTCAGCATCGACGCGTCCATTTTTTAATTTTTCTAAAAAGAGATCAAAGCCTGAAATCGCATTTTCCATAAAGACTAGTTTATTATCAACCTGTTCAATTGTCTTGAAGCCTAAATACTCAAAAGCTTCGCTGCTACAAGGTTTTGTATAGACATAATGTTTAAAATGACCAAAATCAGTATTTCGGTTCATTAAATGGGAGATAATTTGATTAAAATAAGCGCCACCTTGAACTTCACTATCTATGGCAACACATTTAATGACGTTTTGATAACGTGAAGCCGTTGCAACTAATTTATCACCCTCAAATAAACCAAAAGTCTCCTCGATATTTTCTTCGGATTTGATTCCTTCTTGCACTAAAAGTGCCAACCAAAGTTCTTTGTCACGTTCAACCCGCTGGACATTTAATTTTCTAATCATTGAATACTCCTTTATCTTCAAGTATTTTGTGAGCAATCTCGTTAATGATTGCATTCTATCATATTGCATTTATTTAATACAAGTGTTTTTTCGATGTGTTTTTGGCCGAATTTGATTGCATGTAGCGCTTACAAAAGATATATTGTATTTAGAGATAAAACTTGTGAAGAAAAGTATTAAGATTCGCAAGAGATAAAAATTAAAGGAGGAAGTAAATCGATGCAATTAAAACACAACGCGATTGCAGGCACATTAGAATCAAGTGATGCGCAAGTTATGGTGGAACCAGCGGATCAATTAAGTATTATGATTCGTAGTGAAGTGGAAGCTCAGTATGGTGATCAAATTCGAGCAACTGCAGAAGAAGTATTGAATAACCTTGAGGTGAAGGGTGTTAGCTTAGTCATTCAAGACCAAGGAGCATTGGACTGTACAATCCGAGCACGTATTCAAACAGCGATTTTACGGGCAGCAGACGTCACTGAAAACTTACCATGGGGGACTAAACTATGATGAAACGAACCAGACGAACTATGATGTTCTTAAATGCGCAGCGAGCATCATTAATCAAAGATGCCTATGTTTATCAACCAGATACGGTTATTTTAGACTTAGAAGATGCGGTTTCAGAAAGAGAAAAGGATTCAGCTAGAATTCAACTTTATAACACTCTGAAAGCAGTCGATTATCGTGGAGTGGAACGTTGGGTCAGAATTAACGAACCGCATACTTCTTATTATAAGGAAGATATCCGCGCCGCGATTGCCGGGGGAACCGAAGGAATTCGTTTACCAATGACTGAAACAGTGGCGCAAGTGGAAGACGTTGTACAATTGATGACCGCAGCCGAAGAAGAATTTGGAGTTGAAGTTGGATCAACCATGATCATGGCCGCGATTGAGTCACCGCTTGGATTAATTAATGCTTATGATATTGCTTCTTCGACCGATCGAATGATGGGAATCGCACTGAGTGCAGGAGACTTCCGCAGAACCATGCAAGCGACTGAAACGAAAACGGGAGAAGAATTGTTCTACGCTCGTTCGCAATTATTAGTCGCCGCACGTGCAGCTGGCGTCATGGCATTTGATAGCGTCTATACCGACTTAGATGACTATGAATCCTTACGTGCCGAAACAGAAATGATTCGGAATATGGGCTTTGATGGCAAATCAATTATTTCACCAAAACAAATTGATGTCATCCATGATGTCTTTACACCAACCGATGCTCAAATCAACCATGCGATTAATATTGTTGAAGGTGTTAAGGAAAGTGAAGATGCAGGAGTCGGCGTATTGATTATCGATGGACAAATGGTCGATATTGCGCACGTTGAAGGGTCCAAGCGAATTCTTAAATTAGCAAAAGCATCCAATAAATATAAAGGAGATTTAGTATGAAGAACAAAGTGAATAGACATATTCCTGAAGAGTTTTTAGTCGATGGAGTGGAAGCCTTCCAAGGTAGTTTCTATCGCGATGATTACGAATA
>JARICH010000055.1 GCA_029257245.1 Atopostipes sp.
TGTTGAAGATATTGGTGGATGTAATACTTGTACAAACTGTAATGCTCAACTACGGTGTGGATTATAAAAATAATAAGAACTCCAAATAGCTAGCTATTTGGAGTTCTCTTTAAAAAGAGAGGGAAAATAAATGCAAATTTATACAGGTGTGGGAGATAAAGGGCAAACTAAAATTGTTGGAAATTATACTGTTTCAAAAGATTCTTTGAGAGTTGAAGCCTATGGGACAATCGATGAGCTAAACAGTTTTGTCGGGAAAGCAGCTAGCTCAAAAAATATTTGGCCAGAATTGGAAGAAGAGCTTTACCAGATTCAAGATTACTTATTTGATTGTGGGAATGATTTAGCTACTTCAAATACAAAGAAATATCCTTATCGAGTAAATCCTGAAATGGTTCAGTGGCTTGAAAAAATGATTGATGAATATGCGATTGAACCAAAGCCTGTAGAGTCGTTTATTTTACCAGGAGGGAGCTCTTTAGCTGCGGACATGCATATATGTCGAACAGTGACCCGGCGAGCGGAGCGTCGCATTGTATCTTTCCAAGAAGAAGAACAAACTAACCCTTATGTTCTTCAATTTATGAACCGTTTATCGGACTATTTCTTTGCTTTAGCTCGGGTTGTTAATCATCGAGCAGGGGTTGAAGATCGGCTCTATGAAAGAGGCGGGAAAGTTTTTCATTTAGATTATAAAAAAGAAGATAACTAATTAAAAAAAAGCCACAAAACATTTGTTTTGTGGCTTTTAGTATTATGTGAATAATTTTAGGCAGTAACTCCACCATCAGCAATAAACTCAGAACCTGTTGAGTAGCTTGAATCATCTGAGGCTAAAAATAAAATTAATTGACTAATTTCATTTGGCTCTGCCATTCGTTTAAGTGGGATTGTTTGAACCATCATTTTAATCTGTTCGTGATGAGGACTGTTTTGTACCATCGGAGTATTAATCACACCTGGGTGAACAGAATTTACACGAATATCATAGGGAGCTAATTCTTTTGCTGCGGCTTTGGTCATTCCACGTACTGCAAATTTTGTATCAGTGTAACCAAGAGCTCCTCCAGTCAGTCCATTGATTGACGATACATTAATAATTGATCCATTTTTACCTTTTTTCATTGAAGGAACCACGTATTTCATACTTAGAAAAATACTGACCTGGTTAATATTGACCACATTCATATAGTCTTCAAGTGAAGATTCAACTGATAAAGCAGGACTGATGCCAGCATTGTTCACTAAAATATTAATGGGACCGAATTCTTCTTCCGCTTTTTCTACAACTTGCTTCCATCCTTCTTCATCCGTCACATTATGTTCAACAAACAGAGCATTTTCTCCTAATTCATCAGCTAAAGATTGACCTTTTTCCTGATCAATATCTGTTAAAACTACTTTTGCTCCTTCGTTAATGAATAAACGTGCGTTAGTTTCTCCCATACCAGCAGCCCCGCCAGTAATAATAGCTACTTTGTTTTCTAATTTCTTCATTTATATACTCTCCTTAAATTGTATTTATCTTAAATTGTGTTTACAGGGATAGCATATAGAAAAGAGAAGATACTCTCAATGAATTCGCTTCTAAAACATTCAGAAAATTCATTAATAAGTTGATTTAATTGACAGTTATTTTAATCGATGGTAAAATTATCTCGAATTGAAGATAAATTAAAAATATTTAAAGGAGCATTTTAAAATGACAAATAAAAATTTACTCGGAATCCACCACGTAACAGCAATTACAGATGATGCAAAAAGAAATTATGAGTTTATAACAGAAGTATTAGGTATGCGCTTAGTAAAGAAAACAGTCAACCAAGATGATATTCAGACATATCATACTTTTTATGCAGATGATGAAGGGAATCCAGGTACTGATTTAACCTTTTTTGATTTTCCAAACATTCCTGCGGCAGTCCACGGAACAAACTCAATCTCACGGACTGGGTTAAGAGTTCCTGATGATGCAGCTTTAGAGTATTACCTCAACCGATTTGAAGAACATGGAGTGAAGCATGAAGGGATTCAAGAATTATTTGGGCGAAAAGTGTTAGCTTTTGAGGAATCCGATGGTCAACGTTACCAACTTTTCTCAGATGAAAATAACACTGGAGTCGAAGCAGGAATACCTTGGAAAAATGGACCAGTTCCTGAAGATAAAGCCATTTATGGTTTAGGGCCAATTGAGATTACAGTCAGCTATTTTGAAGGTTTTATCAAACTCATGCAAGATGTCTATGATTTCAAAGTCATTGAAAAAGCAGACGACCACGCATTACTAGAAGTAGGTAAAGGCGGGAATGGCGGTCAGATGATTCTTCGAAAAGAAAAGGGGAAAGATTCTGAGGTACAAGGAAGTGGAGCCGTTCACCATGTTTCCTTTAGAGTAGAAGACAAAGCAGCGCTTGAGCACTGGTTAGAGAAATATAACCAGTTAGATATGCATCATTCGGGTCTTGTTGATCGTTTCTATTTTGAAGCTCTCTATACAAGAGTAGGACATATCCTAATTGAACTTTCAACAGATGGACCAGGATTTATGGAAGATGAACCTTATGAAACGATGGGTGAAAGTTTATCCCTCCCGCCATTTTTAGAAGAACAACGGGAGTATATCGAGAGCGTTATTCGTCCATTCGATACAACCAGAGATAAAGAATAGAAAGTAGGCTAGCAATGATTCATTTTAGTCCGGAAGAGTTAAGTGAGCGAGATAATTATAAATTTTTAATTGGTTCAATTATACCTAGACCGATTGCGCTAATAACCAGTCAGTCAAGTGAGGACATTTTAAATATCGCTCCCTTTAGTTACTTTAATATTGTTACATCAAACCCTCCGATTGTTTCGGTTGCTTTCCAAAGAAAAAATGGACAGCAGAAAGATACAGCACGTAATATTCTGGATAGAAAAGAAGCGGTTATTCACATTGTAGATCGAGCAAATGTAGATGATGCGAATCAAACAGCCGCTAGTTTAGCTCCGGATAAAAGTGAGCTTGGACGGACGAATTTTACGCTAGAAGACTCTGAAAAAGTGATGATACCAAGTTTAAAAGAATCCAAAATTCGTTTTGAAGTCGAACTTTTTGATCATATTGAGGTAAAAGATGACGGAGTCGTTGGTGCGGATCTTTTATTATTAAAAATTAAAGAATATCATATTGATGAGTCAATTTATGAAGAAGGTCGGATTGATCCGGATGGACTAGGAGCAATTAGCCGTTTAGCCGGTCACGATTACGCTGAAATTGGTCAACCTTTTACGATTAAACGACCTGACTAGTATCTAACTAAGGGAGATAAAAATAAAATGTATGAATATATTTATGAAAAAGGAAAAGAAAATAAGCCAACATTTATTTTGTTACATGGTACAGGTGGGGATGAAAGAAATTTAATTCCAGTCGCACAAGCCATTGATGTGGATGCGAATATTTTAAGCATTCGAGGAAATGTTTCAGAAAATGGAATGAATCGCTATTTCAAACGTCACGGTGAAGGACATTATGATTGGGAAGATTTAGAAAAAAGAGGAAAAGAGCTCTACCAGTTTATAGAAGAGCTGGCAGAGAAACATGGGTTTTCATTAGAAGATGGAATCTATCTAGGTTTCTCAAATGGTTCGAACATTGCGATGAATATGTTATTGTCGGAAGAAAATAGAATTAATAAAGCCATGCTATTTGCTCCGATGTATCCAAAAGAATTAGCTGAAAAGAATGATTTGGCTTCCCGGAAAGTTTACCTATCCATGGGCGAGAATGACCCGATTGTTCCTCTTGAGGAAAGTAAACGAGTAATCAATCATTTCACTAGTCAAGATGCTGAAGTGACTGAGTTTTGGGTAAATAGCCATGAACTGAATGAGCAAACATTACTAGCCGCCAAGAAATGGTATGAGGAATTAGAATAATAGATTCTCAATTAAAAAAGATATTCTCTAAGATGAGAATATCTTTTTTTGTTTTATAAAAACAACATAATAATTGGTACCGTAATAACAGACAAAATAGTCGTAACAAAAACAATTTTTGATGCAAAAGCTTCATCTAAATTATAGTCTGCTGCTAATAATGCAGTAGTTGTTCCAGCTGGCATAGAAGACATGATCGTAAATACACCAATTAAGGTTTCGTCTAATCCAATAATCTTACTAATAGACAGCACACTCAGAGGGATAAGGAATAAGCGAATAATAGTGTATCGTAGCACTCCTTTTTCAAAGAGCGAATCCATGCTAATAGTTGCAATAATAGAACCAATAATAATCCTAGAAAAAGGAGAAACAATTGATGCCATAGTTACAATCGAACGATCTAGAAAAGAAGGCAAATCAATTTGCAGTAATCCACGCGCTAAACCAAAGAAAACAGCAATAATTGAAGGGTTACGTAACAACTTAGATAATGTTGAAGGCCCTGTTTTTTCTGGCTGATCACCATCTAAAATCTTAAGGCCAAGTGACCACATAAATATTCGATGGGGAACTAGGAAGATAGAAGCGTACAGAGCTCCTACATTGCCGTACATTGATAAAGAAAGTGGCTGTCCAGCTAAACCGGCGTTGTTTACTAGAGTGGCATAGTCTAAAACCTTTCTTTTGGATTCAGCTATATCTCGGTAAGCCAGTCGACCAATAATTGCATAAAAACTATAAATTAAGGAAGAGCCAATAAAAGCCCAGAGTCCTGTTTTTAGAATTTCAGGAGTAACAGCTTTGAAAGAATTAAATACAAGAGCAGGCATTAATACATTTAAAATAAAACTGATTAGTTGGTTTCGATTGTTATCCGTTATCATATGTTTTCTATAAGCGTAAACACCAATAGCCAGATAAACCAAGGTAGAGAGTTGCAAATCAAGCATTTGGTAAAATTGATCCAATTCTATCATTCCATTCTATCAAAATTCATACTTATCAAAGATAGCAAATAATAGGGCAACTCTCAAATAAAATCCGCAGAGAATCATGAAAGAGAATCTTTGGCGTGTTATAATAAGGATTGAGTCAATAAACAAAAGAAATCTTTTAAATGAAAAAATGGACAGTATCTTGATATCTAGTAGAAAATAGTTGGTTTATTTGATTGAATTTAAACATAATTTCTAGTAAGGTTAAGAATATGTGTGAAACATTACACTGTTTCACAAATGATTGATTAGGAGAATTGAATATGAACCCTGAAACCTTTAGAAAAGCCTTAGAAAATGATGGCTTTCCCATCGATTCGAAAAAGATGGAACAGTATCATAAATATTTCATTTTATTACAAGAATGGAACGAAAAAATAAACTTAACGGCAATTGTTGAAGAAGAAGAAGTATATTTAAAACACTTCTATGATTCAATTACACTTGCTAAATATACAAAAATTGAAGGACAGTCTTTAAAGTTATGTGATGTTGGATCAGGAGCAGGTTTTCCTAGTATCCCTTTAAAGATATTGTTTCCAGAAATTGAAATTACAATTGTCGACTCATTAAAAAAACGAATTAATTTTTTAGAAATTTTAGTGAAAGAACTTGGAATTGACAAGGTGCATCTCTATCATGACCGAGCGGAAGATTTTGGACAAAACAAAAAATTCCGTAGCTCCTTTGATTTGGTTACGGCTAGAGCAGTAGCAAGATTGAGTGTCTTATCTGAATTCTGCTTACCTATTACAAAAGAGCAAGGAGTATTTGCTGCAATGAAGGGATCACAAGGAGAAGAAGAGTTAGCTGATGCAGAAAAAGCAATTAAAACCTTAGGTGGAGAATTAGACCGAGTTGAAAATTTTGAGTTGCCTCATAATGCAGGTGAACGTACAATTGTTTTAATTGATAAAATCAAAAAAACACCTAGAAAATACCCAAGACAAGCTGGGACTCCGAATAAAAAACCACTTTAATTTTAATTAGGCTAAAGAACTTGAAATAAATAATCAAGAACTAAAATATAAGTAGCTACGATGGAGGAAGATTATGGGAAGAATTATATCAGTGGCCAATCAGAAAGGTGGGGTTGGTAAAACAACAACTACCGTTAATTTAGGTGCATCTCTTGCCTACCTAGGAAAGAAAGTTTTACTCGTCGATAGTGATGCCCAAGGAAATGCTACAAGTGGTTTGGGAATTGCTAAAGGAGAAGTAGAAGAAGATATTTATGATGTCATAATTAATAATCGTTCAATAGCAGATGTCATTTTGCCATCCTCACGAGAAAATATGGATATTGTACCCGCTTCAATTGAATTAGCTGGTGCAGAAGTAGAGCTTTCAGCATTTAATCGAAGAGAAATGCGATTAAAAGAAGCGTTAAAACCAATACGAGATGAATATGATTATATCTTAATCGATTGTCCCCCGTCATTGGGTCATTTAACCTTGAATGCATTTACAGCAAGTGATTCTGTCCTAATACCTGTCCAATGTGAATACTATGCTTTGGAAGGTTTAAGTCAGTTATTAAACACGGTTCGTTTAGTGCAAAAGCATTTCAATAATGACCTTAAGATAGAAGGAGTTTTATTAACAATGCTCGATCGGCGAACAAATTTAGGTTATGAAGTAGTTGAAGAAGTAAAAAAATATTTTCATGAAAAAGTTTACGAAACAATCATTCCACGAAATGTTCGATTATCCGAAGCACCAAGTCATGGTTTATCTATTGTAGACTATGATGCAAATTCAATTGGTGGGAAAACTTATCAGGATTTAGCGAAGGAAGTGTTAGCAGCCAATGACTAACAAAAAAAGAAGAGGTTTAGGGCAAGGGATTAATGCACTGTTTCCCGATGAATCTCTATTAGAAGTCGAAAAAGTAAATGGCGAAGAAATGGTTGAACAAATTGCAATAAATGAGATTCGGTCGAACCCTTATCAACCAAGAAAGCATTTTGATCAAGAAGCACTAGAAGAATTAGCGGATTCAATCCGTGAAAATGGTGTTATGCAACCAATTATTATTCGGAAGTCTAGTGTAAAAGGATATGAACTAGTTGCTGGGGAACGTCGACATAAAGCATCCAAAATAGCGGGACTAGATAAAATACCGGCCATTATACGTGATTTAAACGAAGAGTTTATGATCAAATATGCTATACTCGAAAATTTACAGCGTGAAGATTTAACACCTTTAGAAGAAGCGGATGCTTATAAGTTAATGATGGATAAACTAGGATTAACTCAAGAAAAAGTAGCAGATGCACTTGGAAAGAGTCGTTCGCATGTTGCGAATCATTTACGCCTACGTTCATTACCTGAAGAAGTAAAAGAGCTAGTCTCTGAAAAAAAATTATCAATGGGACAAGCACGTACTTTGCGATCACTGTCAGAAGATAATGAAATTATTCAGTTAGCACGCAAGGCTGTCAAGGAAGAGCTTACTGTACGTCAATTGGAGAAAATAGTCTCTAATCTAAAAAAAGAAAAACTTGATAAAGTAGATGAAGAGTTAACAGACATTGAAAAGAGAGAGTCTCTTTTCAAGAAGAATTATGAAAATAAATTACGCGATAAATTTGGCACAGATGTTATGATTAAGAAGCGTGGGAAAAAAGGACAAATTCAAATTGTATATACTTCAGAAGAAGATTTAGCACGTATACTAACTGAAGTTTTAGAGATTGATTTAAACGAATAAAATCGTTAGAATAGTAAAGTTAAATTGAAAAAAAGAAAAAATTGCTTATATGGAGGTGCACTCGATGACTAATCGTTTATATGAGTTAAATGATCGGGTAGAAATGAAGAAGCCACATGCATGTCAAGAAAATAATTGGGAAATTATCCGAATGGGTGCCGATATTCGCATCAAATGTTTAGGGTGTGGACAGTTAGTCTTAATGCCACGTCGAGAGTTTAATCGAAAAATGAAAAGAGTAATTGAATCAAATGAAAATACTAAATAATTTATTTGGTTTTAGAAGAGTAAGAAAGGTGAATATTAAAATATGTCTTTAACAGCAGGAATTGTTGGTTTACCAAATGTGGGAAAATCAACCTTATTTAATGCAATTACAAAAGCAGGAGTAGAGGCTGCGAACTATCCTTTTGCAACAATCGATCCAAACGTTGGTGTAGTAGAGGTTCCAGATGAAAGATTAGAAAAACTAGCTGAGATTGTCGTACCAGAGCGAGTCTTACCGACTACTTTTGAGTTTACAGATATTGCTGGAATTGTTGAAGGAGCCAGTGAGGGAGAAGGTTTAGGAAATAAATTTCTAGCCAATATTCGTGAAGTCGATGCGATTGTTCATGTGGTTCGTTGTTTCGAAGATGACAACATTACCCATGTTTCTGATAAAGTAGACCCAGCGGGCGATATTGAAACGATTAATATTGAATTAACTTTAGCTGATTTAGAATCAATCACTAACCGATATGATCGAGTCAGCAAGCAAGCACGGTCAGGAGAAAAAGAGTCAGTAGAATTGCTTGCAGTACTTGATAAAATTAAACCCGCTTTAGAAGAAGGTATTCCTGTTCGAACACTTGATTTTAATGAAGATGAACAAGAAATTGTCAAAGGCTTATTTTTATTAACTTCAAAACCAGTCCTTTACGTAGCGAACGTAGCGGAAGAAGACATGGCAGATCCAACTTCTACATCATTATATAAAGTAGTGGAAGAAATTGCTGAACGAGAAGGCGCAGAAGTTGTCGGGATTTCCGCTGAAATAGAAGAACAATTATCCACTCTAGAAGATGATGAAAGAGATATGTTCTTAGAAGATTTAGGGGTTGCTGAACCAGGATTAAATAAATTGATCCGAACATCCTATGAATTACTGAATTTAGGGACTTACTTTACGGCGGGCGTTAAAGAAGTAAGAGCCTGGACTTTTAAAAAAGGAATGACTGCTCCACAAGCCGCAGGAGTTATTCATACAGATTTCGAACGTGGATTTATTCGAGCAGAAACCATTGCTTATGAAGATTTTATTGAGTACGAAGGAGAAAAAGGTGCTCGAGAAGTCGGGAAAATGCGTCAAGAAGGAAAAGATTATATTGTTCAAGATGGCGATGTACTCCATTTCCGATTTAATGTTTAATAAATAAATTAGGAGTGAATCAGGAAATGTTCAATAAAAAGGATGAAAGTCAGCAAGAATCATTTGTCGAGGAAGATCATCTCGAGATGATGGAAAAAGAAAATGAAAAACTATTTTTAAAATTAACAAATAAGAATCAAGATTACTTTGTCCAGTTAGATCGACGTTTAGAAGAACAATCATTTGACCCAAAACAAAAAACGATTGTTTTGAATCAAATGTTCCTAGAAACCATTGATTTTCAGAAAGATGCAATCACTGCTCGGCGTATGTACGGCACGGTGACTGAACAAGCAGATAAAATTGTGGGTCTGGATCCTCAACTCTTAGAAGGGGAGAGTGAAGATTCACCTGCTTGGATGATTTATATGGATGGAGCACTTTTACTAGGTGGGATGTTTAGTATTATTAATGGATTTGGTGCCTGGCGTTCATTAACCGTTGGTTCAGCGACTAGTCTTAGTCTCGTCCAACTCATAATGAACTTTGCTTTAGGTGGCTTTGTAGCCATGGCCTTAAATAAGTACAAACCAAAACCTGGAAAAACGGAAGGTATGCTCAAGTATACAGCAGTAACCATTGTATCTATTTTTTCCTTTGTTCTTTTAATGGGCTTGGCTCAATTCCTCGTCCCCTCAGTCATTAATCCGCAGCTACCCCCACTAATGGTGATGGCTATTGGAGTAATCGGCTTGCTATTAAAGTGGTACTTAAAGAAAGAATTAAATATAAAAGGAACCTTGTTCTAATTGAAGCTTGATTTAAATAGAGAATAAAATAAATAATTTGCGACTTGTGAATTAGCAAGTCGCTTTTTTAATAGAAGGAGCTTATGGCATGCGAGAAGGTTATCCATTAAGAAAATTCACGATAAAAGATTGGC
>JARICH010000043.1 GCA_029257245.1 Atopostipes sp.
ACTTGATAAGTTCCAGATATTTTTTTCCAAACACTCACAATAATTACTTGATCCTTATTTTTCCGATAGGTTTCCAGGATTTCCATTACTTCACCTGGCGACGGCTGAGATGTTGCAGCAAATTTTCCTTCTCTTAGAAAACGGTGTAATCCTTCTTGACTAATATCTTTTTTATCCAGGTAAGCTTTTTCCTCTAAAATAATCGTTAATGGTATAAAACCAAAATCAAAATTATCTTGAAACCATTCGTTTTGATCCGTTCCTGAATCAATTACTAATCTAATCATTCTATCTCTCCTAATTATACATCTTCATTTTAAATAAGATGCATAAAATATAGCATATTTCTATTAGATGCACAAATATGCTATATTTGTCATTTTAGAAGGTTTTATATTTCTATCCAATTAATTTCAACAATTTCTACTTCTACTTGCTGATCCAGATAGTTGATCACTTTTTGTAGAATCTTTTCTGCTGTCTGTAAATTATTAGTCACTAATCCAAATCCTAATCCTGCCCGTGATAAATTATCTAAGTAATTAATTTCCGCATTCGTTACTTTATATCGGTGATGACTGTGGTCTAAAATACTACGTAAAATACGTCTTTTTTCCTTCAAAGAGTGCACACTGTACAAGTGAAGGGTAACTTCTATTCCAAGCATATGCATCGTATTCAAGTTAATCATCCTTTAGAAGTTCAGCTATTTTTCTCTCATAAAGATCAAATGTTTCTTCATCAAAAGAAACAAAAACAATTTTTCCGATTGATTCTAACCTTGGCATTTGTTCTTTAATTGTATTTAGTGCGATAGTTGTCGCGTCTTCAAGTGGATAGGCATAAATTCCTGTACTGATTGCTGGAAATGCAATACTTTTTAAACTATATTCCTCTGCAACTAATAAAGCATTTCTATAGGCAGCCGCCAGAAGTTCAGGCTCTCCCTGTTCTCCATTTTTATAGATAGGTCCGACCGCATGAATCACATAGTCAGCGGGTAAATTATAGCCTTTTGTTATTTTAGCTTCTCCTGTTTCAGCACCGCCTAATAATTTCGCCTCTGCTACAAGTTCTGGGCCAGCGACTCGATGAATTGCTCCATCCACTCCACCTCCGCCTAGTAACGTTCGGTTGGCAGCATTCACAATCGCCTCTACTTTTAATTCAGTGATGTCTCCTAACCAATTTTTTAATTGAATACTCACTCATTTTCATCTCTCTTTCTACAAGGATAAATTATTCTTTAGGTAAGTAGTCTTCCAACTTTTCTACTAAGTCGTCAGAACTGGTCAATATTTCTCCTCGCAACTTAACAAGACCAACGGTATACAGATTAATATAAGAAAATTGTGATTCAGCCACTTCATCTAGTGCATCTATTTTCTTTTGATTTCCATGGGTACCTTGACGTACATCTGTATATAAACCAATGATTGGTCGTTCTTTTGAGTAATAATAACCAAGTTCCGCTGATAGTCCACTATCTGGCGTTACTCCATCGAGAACTGCTATCAATAAATCTGCTTCTTCTAAATAATCGTTGTCTCCTTGAGCAATGGCAAGCGAATTCGCAAAACCAGACTTGTCATTGATGGCTTCATTTTCTTGTGGTAAATAAATCTCAATCCGATTGCCATACTTTTCTCTTAATTTGCTTACTACATGTGCATTATACATTTGTTCCATTTCGTTAAATAATGGTCCCCCAAAATAAATTTTAAATGTCATGTTTTCTACTCCCCCTATTTTTACCCTTAGTTTAATAGTAATTAAATGATAACTCAATTTTTAATCGTCTATTAATTATTTTTCTTATTGGCTAAAATCAATTATGTTATAATTGATTTAGCAAATAGAAATAGATGGGAGTGGATCATATGGAAAATACTCATCAAAAGATTAGTCGTTGGATACTAATCAGTCTCTCAATTTTTTTATTAACAGCCTGCAAGACATCAATGCCAGATTCTTCTGACGAAGAAAAGATTGAAGAACCCAGTGAAAAAGTGGAAGTCGTGGATGAAGAGGAAGAAGAAACTGAACTAAACCAAGACTTAACAGCCTGGATTCCTCGATTAAATAATGTGATTTATCATTACGAAGGTAGTGGTAATGAATTTGCCTCTTTTAGCTGGACTCCTCAATTTAACGAAGACGATTATTATCAAACAGCTAGAGATAATAGCGGAACCACTGTGGTAGAAGTCTATCAATATATGGATGATGAGATTACACGGGTTCTTAGCCAAGAAGAAACTTATTACCGT
The DNA here is from genome assembly GCA_029257245.1 of Atopostipes sp. Taxonomy (GTDB): domain Bacteria; phylum Bacillota; class Bacilli; order Lactobacillales; family Carnobacteriaceae_A; genus Atopostipes. The sequence goes on from JARICH010000043.1 coordinate 2,271, forward strand.
GATAATTTAACTTCTATTTGGGGAATGGATAGCTTTGAAGAAGATGAGATTGTTTTAAAAGCTCCGATTGCCCTAGGTACTAGTTGGT
>JARICH010000067.1 GCA_029257245.1 Atopostipes sp.
GTAAATCATTATGAAAAGCAATAATGTTTGGATCGTAGCCTAGTTCCTTGGTACGATCTTTTAACATTTTACCAATAATAAAATTTTCAGTAAGTGAAGAAAACCGCTCATTTTTTAATTGTTCAAAGGTTAATTTTTCTTCATTTGACAGTGGGTTTTCCTCTGGGACAACAACATAAACATTGTATCCAGTAGTTGTCGTATTTTTAAAAGGATCAATGTGAATCTCATCTTGTTCAAAGTTTGGAAAAGACAACAAAGCCACATCTAACAACTTATTTTTTAGCATTTTTTGTAATTCTCGCGATCCATTTTGTGTAATGACAAGTTCGACATGAGGATGCAAAGTCATAAACTTACTAATTTGTTCCATAAACTGTAGAGAAAAAAGGGTAGTAATTCCAAGATGAATTTTTTCTTTGTTGGCTTCCGTGTTTAATCGATGCAATTTACTTTTCAACTCTTCAATTGCCTGAATAATTTTTTTACCATCTTCATACAATAATTTTCCACTTTCTGTTAACTGATAAAGATTATCTGTACGAATTAAAAGAGTTGTATTTAAATTCTCTTCTAGTTTTTTAAGGGATTGTGAAAGAGTAGGTTGAGTCACGAATAGATTTTGAGATGCAATGGTGAGGCTCTTAGTATCAGCAATCTCAATAAAATATTTTAGTTGAACAATGTTCAAGACAATCACTCCAATATGAAATATAATTTTAGATAGTACTATTGTACATCAAAAAAAGCTGAGCATATGCTCAGCTTTTGGTTTTTATATTGAATGATTATTAAGGAGTTTGGAAGTTTGATGAAGCAAAACTATCTGGGGTATCAAAGCCACCAATTCCATCAGCGTTATAGCTGTCACCGTTCATAATAGAATTCTTAACAATCACATAATCTACTTTTCGAATAGCATCGATGTCGTCGCCACCCGCATAAGAGATAGAAGATTGTAAGTCCTGTTGCATTTCATTTAATGTATCTTTAAGGTCACCTTTATAAGGAACGAGCATTGATTTTCCTTCAACATTTCGGTGTTCTCCCTTTTGTTGTGCAGAGGCACTACCAAAATATTCTTTGAACTTTCGACCCTTTACTTCAACTGTTTTACCAGGTGATTGATCATGTCCTGAAAGTAAGGATCCAATCATTACCATTGTTGCACCAAACCGAATAGATTTTGCAATATCACCATGGGTACGAATACCACCATCAGCGATTAAAGGCTTTCGAGCAACTTTGGAACAACGTGATAGAGCTGCTAATTGCCAACCGCCTGTACCAAAACCGGTTTTAAGTTTTGTCGTGCATACTTTACCTGGTCCAATACCTACCTTAGTCGCATCTGCTCCAGCGTTTTCTAATTCACGAACAGCTTCAGGCGTTCCCACATTACCAGCAATTAAAAATGTATCTGGCATATGTTTTTTAACATGTTTAATCATATCGATGACTCGATTAGAATGACCATGGGCAACATCAATGGTTATATATTCTGGAATAATTTTTTCTTCTGTCAATTCTTCGACAAAACCGTATTCCCGATTTCCAATACCTAAACTGATGGAAGAAAAAAGGTTTCTTTCTTGCATGTCTTTAATGAAGTCTTTTCGAGTTTCTTCTTCAAAACGATGCATAACGTAGAAATAATCGTTTTCTGCTAACCAAATAGCTAATTCTTCATCAATAATTGTCTGCATGTTCGCAGGAACTACTGGTATTTTAAATCGACGATTCCCAAATTCAACGGATGTATCACACTGTGATCGACTTTCAACGATTCCTTTAGCAGGAATCAACTGAATATCTTCATAATCAAAAACTGTCATTGGAAGTAACCGCTCCTCAATAATATTTTGGGGACTAAATTAATTCCCTTTGATACTATACTGAATTGAATAGTTAAAGTCAAAGGAAAAGAAGAGAACAGGGCAGAATATAAAAACGAAAATATCAATAAAGACTAGTGATTTTATAGGATTAAGTTCGGATGTAAAGGTTCTAAGCAATCAAAGGTTAATAATTGTACGTCTTTATCATCTTTTATAATTTTGTTTGACAAATCATTACATCTTGACGCTCTCTATTGTATAATAAGAACAACTAGACGAAATGGAGTGATCCAATGTACTATTATTCAAGGAATAAAAAAGAGGTTAACTTAAGAAATAAATTGTTACTAGTTGCTTTATTAAGTGTTATTCCCTTCCTAGTGATCGTTTTGATAACTTTGTCTGGCTGGGAAAATTTAACAAAAATTGATTATCAAATTAGTCAGATTCTTTATGGCTGGCATGGCGCGAGATTGACTAAAATAATGACTGTGATCACACATTTAGGTGACATAGTAACTCAAACTGTAATGACTATAGGAGGAGTGTTTTTTCTCTTTGCTTTAAAGAAGTGGCGTACGGCTCTTTGGTATGGATTGACAGTTCTTGGAGGAGCTCTACTGTTAAATGGAGCGATTAAAGAATTTTATGAAAGAGCACGACCTAGTGAAATAGAGCCATTAGTAGAAATTGGGGGTTATTCTTTTCC
>JARICH010000072.1 GCA_029257245.1 Atopostipes sp.
GCCATTTCAGCTACTTTCATATTAACCAACTCTCGGTCTTTTAGATTTAATTCAACCGGACTTCCAGCCCCTTCAGCTAAAATCATCTCATAGTTTTCTTCTAATACAGTTAATGATTCTGAGATAGCCTCTAATCCTCTTTCATAAAATTGTTCTCGGTAAGTTCTACCAGATACAATTTCAACCGCTTCTCCTTGTAGGATCACTTCTGCTTGTTGATTTTCAACAATTTTTAAAACAATAGGATTCATTTCTGTAATCGCTTCTACCTTTGCTGCTTCGGCTTGCAAAGCTTGGGAACGGGCAATAAATTTATTATCTTTTGTTTCAACTAAGATATTAGTCATGTTTTGTGACTTAAAAGGTGCTATCTTATAACCTTGATTTGCAAAATAACGGCAGAGTAAGGTTTGAACCATTGTCTTCCCAACATCCGATGCCGTTCCTAAAACCATTAATCCTTGCATATTTTTCCCTCATTTCTTTTTGATTGGAATACCTGCTTCTATTAAATACGCTTCATCCGCTTGAGCAACAATCTCTTGATGTATTTCTCCTAATAATTTTTGATAAACCCAAACTACTTTATTTTCTGTATCGATAGGATCATATAATACTTCATTTGAAACGATGAATAAACTGTGCACCTGTTTCGATAATTTAGATACTCCTTCAACAATCCTTTGCTTGACTTTCATTTGGTAAGTTAAATCTGTAAATAATTCTTCATCGAAATCGCCTTGAAATAATTCATTCGTTAAAAGTAAAGTGACACAATCAACTAAGAGCACCTCATGTCCTCTAAAGTCATTGGCTATCCCTCCAACATCTAAAGGGCGTTCAATAGTTCGCCATTTTGCATCACTTTCTTTTCGATCTTGCTGATGACGTTCAATCCGACGAACCATTTCTCCATCTTCTTTTTGAGAGGTGGCCAGGTAGTATAGTGGTCGATTATTCGATTGTGCAATCTTTTCAGCATTCGCTTCTGCAAAGCGGGTCTTCCCTGAGCGTGCACCCCCACTAATAAACACTAGTTTCTTTTCCATTCTTCTAAGGCCTCCAATAATTGATTCATTTCAGCAAATGGTCGAATAGCAAAACGCAACCAATTTCCATCTAATCCGGGATAATTTTCTGTATGTCGAGGCACGATTCCTTTTTTTAATAAAAAAACCATCAATTCTTTTTGTCTCTTTAGCTGAGGATCTCTCAATAAAAAGAAATTCACTTGACTATCACTTAATAAAAAACCGAGTTCTTCCAGTAATGGGAAAATATGATTTCGGATTTTTGCAATCTTTAGCTGTGTTTCTATTACAAATTCTTCTTCCTCAATCAGTATTTCTCCCATTTTTAGTGCCAATGCATTCACACTCCAATAAGACTGATAGGCACGTAATGAATTCACTAGTTCGGCTGAAGCAAATAAATAACCCAATCGAATTCCTGCAATGGAGTACATTTTAGTAGCTGAACGTAAAATAATTAGATATTGAGAACTCTTGATGGAGGAAACCATTGAGTGAGATGCAAGTGAAAAATCATAGAAAGCTTCATCAATAATCAAATAACAATTGTTTTTTTCACATTCCTTTAATAATTTATCCAAGCTTCGTTGACTAAGGGTTTCACCGGTTGGGTTATTCGGCTGACAAAGAAAAATTGCCACTTGTTCCTGGGTCACTTCTTTGATGTAAGAAGTTTTGCTTAATTGGTCCAGTGATAAATAGCTAATTTTTGCATCGTAGGCTGAAGTCATTCGCTCATATTCGGAAAAAGTTGGTTGAAAGATGCCAATTTTCTGCTCGCGGAAATGAATCGCTAATAATTGAATCAGTTCCGCTGCCCCATTTCCTAATAAAATTTGATCAAGATTTAAATTTTCTTTATTTGAAATTTTTATTTTTAATTCTTGACCTAATGGATCTGGATAATCAATGATTTCATTTTTCCATTGGTCCCACTGCGCAAATATTTTTATAGGTGGTCCCCAAGGATTGAGATTAACACTAAAATCAATTAATTCTTCCGGTATGGCTAGATTCATTTTCTGATACAAATATTTTGGATTAGATCCATGTTTTGGTAAGTCCATAAATAAGCGCTCCTATCATTAGAATAATAACAAAAAAGAAACTAGTTATTTGCATTGATCGTACAGTTTTCTTAATATCTTTACTAACTATTTCTCTTTTTGTTTGTCCGATTTTGGCAGTTTTAGATAACACACCTTGATAGTAGTTGTTACCACCAAGTTCTATCCCTAAGGCTATTGCAACAGCGGCTTCTGTCCAACCACTGTTCGGACTAGGATGTTTCTTTGCTTCCATTTTCAGTTGATGGATTGATTTTTTATCTGCTAAGGAATCTTTAGTTGTTAAATACAACATAATAGTTCCTGTTAAACGAGCGGGTATCCAATTCATAAGATCATCAAGCTTCGCTGAGGCCCAACCAAAAGACTGATACTGTTCATTTTGATAACCCACCATGGAATCACACGTGTTAATCGCTCGATAAACCATAGCTCCCCAGCCGCCAGCAATAAATGCCCAGAAAATAGGTGCTGTAATTCCATCGGTCGTATTTTCCGCGACTGTCTCGACAGTCGCTCGAGTAATTTCGGCTTCATTCAAAGAATCGGTGTCTCGTCCAACAATATGAGCAAGTTGATCTCTCGCTTCTAAGAATTGATTATTTATAAGGGGTTGATAGACAGCCATGGCTGCATCTTTTAAGCCTTTTTGGGAAATAGTTGTAGCAATCATAATAGATTCTATCAGTAATCCAAAAAGAATATGTAGTTTGTAAGCTAGCAATAAAACACTAATACTTATAATCGTTACTGTAGTGATGACAAGCCCTAGCATTACAATTCCATCCTTTTTATGATCTTTATTTAATTTTTGATCAAGAAAATGAATGAGACTCCCTATCATTTTAACAGGGTGAGGCCATGAATATGGATCTCCTATGATTAAATCAATTACATAAGCCATTAAAATAGTTAGTACATGTCTATAAAGCATCTTTTTTCCTTCTTTTCATGTTTTTTCTCACTCTTACTTTACCTTCATCTCTTCATATTAGCAATGATTCCTTTCCTATTTCACTGGTTTTATTTATTTTTTCCAACTAAAAAAGCTTGACAAGTCCAAGTCTTGGCAAGCTTCTAATCCATAGTATTTCCTTATTAAAATAACTATTCCTTATCTATTATTAGCTCTTCTACTTTCTTTTGTTTGCTTACTTTAACCTTCGATACCATCCGCTCATTAATAGCAACAACCTTAAAAAGATAACCATTAAACACTACACTTAAATTTTTATCATCAATATCTTTCTCGTTTGGAATTCGACCTAAACGACCAATCATAAAACCATTCATTGTATCGTATTTTTTAATCGGTAGACCAATTTCAATTTTCTCTTCCAAATCATCTAAGTCACAGGATCCTTCTACCAGGTACTGATCTTGTTCAAGCTGGATAATTCCTGATTCCTTTTTCTTATCGTACTCATCAGATATTTCACCCATAACTTCTTCAATCAAGTTTTCCATCGTAACAATTCCAGCTGTCCCCCCATACTCATCAATTACAACTCCCATATGGGTTTGATGCAATTGTAATTCTCTAAATAATTCATCCGCTTGTTTAGAATCCGGTACAAAATAAGCTTTCGTTAATAAATCAGAGATAATAAAATCTTCTTGCACGCCTGTTTGAATAAACCGTAAAAGCTCTCGCAAATGAATAACACCAATAATATTATCAATATCCTCTTCATAAACGGGATATCGAGTAAAGCGTTCTTGATGTACTAATTCTAATATCTCGTCAAAAGTTGATTCTGAATCAATTGCTACTACATCTGTACGGTGAGTCATGATTTCTGTAACTTCCATATCATCAAATTTAAAGATATTTTCAATCATTTCTTTTTCAATGGGACTGATCTCACCATCGTTAACCATTTTTCGTATTTCTTCTTCAGTTACTGCTTGTTTAATCGATTCGGGATTAATTCCTAATAATTTTAAAGTAAAGTTCGTTGAAAAAGATAATATTTTTACAATGGGTCTAGTAATAAAGGCTAAGGCTGTCAATGGGTACACGGCCCAAAAGGAAAACCTTTCTGGATCAGCCATTGCCAATCGTTTAGGAACAAGTTCACCAAAGACCAGCATTAAATAAGAAGTCAGGACAGTAATTACAATCATTGAAAAAGTTTTGACTGGTGCAGTTGGCCAATCCATCCATAATAAGACCCATTCAGTGAGTAAATTAGCAAAAGCATCCGCTGCGAAAACTCCCGATAATATACTTGCTAAAGATACTCCTATTTGAATGGTGGATAAAAAGCGATTGGGCATTTCTTTTAATTCCAAGACGAGTTCTGCTTTTCGATCACCTTTTTCAGCCATGATTTCAAATTTATTTTCATTGATTGAAATAAAAGCAATTTCACTTCCTGCAAAAAAACCATTAAATACAATTAAAACGATTAAAAACACAACTGAGATAAGCAAGCATATCCCTCCTTTGGTATTAATTGAACATGGTAATTTTTGGATCTTTAAGTCTTTCTCTTCTTATACAATCAAAGGCTTATAATTTTTCTTCTAGCCATTCTTTTAATACAAGTGCATGGTTATGTTCAGGGTCTTTTGCACCATAAACAAGGGTGACATTATGTTTTTCTAATTGAGTTTCTACTTTGTTTAATAATTCATCTTTCATAGAATTCTCTTCTAATTCTTCTTTATAATCTTTTTTAAAAGACTCAAACTTACTTGCTTCATGATCAAAGCTTTGTCGCAATTCAGTTGATGGTGCAATTTCTTTTGGCCACCAACTATAACTTAAATCTTCTTTTTTAATTCCTCTTGGCCACAATCGATCAACAAGCATACGATACCCATCATCTTTTCCTTTTTCATCATAAGCTCTAGATAATTTAATTTCACTCATTTTGACCACTCACTTTCTTAAATAGACTCTGTTTACAAAAAATCCTACTATTCTAAATAGTAGGATCTATAATTTCACATTCTCTAGTACTTGTTAATAGTTGCTATATCAATAGTTTACGGTATATATTTTAATATATCAATCATTATTCTTTTTAATCTATCTGCTATCATCTTTGAATCGGTCAACTAAAGTTAATAGATAGTTAATAAAAAATTCCGCACTTAACTCTAGCACCGTTTGACTATTATGAATTGCTGGATCTATGGGATCATTATAAGTAATTTCAGGGATCGCTGTCAGTTGAATGCCCACTTTATAATAAGCTTCAGCAATAGTCGATGGTATTCTTTCTTTATCATTATTATAAAGAAAACCAAAGGCCAGATTGCCTAATTCAGAAAAATTTCGTAAGTAGTTATTCTGCCAGCTTAGCGATAAACGTCGAATCAATGAACTATATAATTTGTTTAATTCTTTATTTGGACTAACATGATAAGAAGTCATTTCAGTTTTTCTTTCTGGCATGCCAATACTATCCCCACGACGCGTAAAATTATGATAGTCTAAATATGCAAAGGCATCTCCATGTTCATTTAACCAATTCCATAAAATTTTTGTTTCACCTTCCGAATAGGGTTTATCTCCCTTAGCCAGATGATCTAACTCTTCCCAACCATCAGAAAAATTACGATTTAAATCAACTTCTGTTAAGGTATTTCGAAAAGAGTAATTATATCCTCCAGGATTTACAATAGGAATCACTCGAAAGTCAAAATTACTCTTCAAATCATTCAAGGCCTGACTGTTTTGGGGATTGAGAAGTAACTGCTTTACAAACTCATAGACTCCATAAACTGCTGCTTTTTCATTCCCGTGGACGCCTGTCGTAATCAGAATTTTAGCTACTGGATATAAATCAGTAACCCCTGCTAGACCATGGGTTTTCTGACTAGTCTGAGGGGCTCGGATAATATACTCATAAATGGGATAACTTTCTGACTCTTTCCCATCTGCATCTTCTCCGTAGCCTAATAATTTTTTGCTCATCGATTGATTTCCGTCCATCAAATCATCATAAAGTTGATAAATATCCTCAATTTTACTAGCTTGTAGGTTAAAAGAATCTGATTCTGTCATACTATCAATTTTTTCTGTCTGATAGTATTCATCAAATCGTCCACTAATCATATATTCATTCATCTTACCTTTAGATTGCATAGCACAACTCCTTTTTTAGAATTAGATTTCTCATCAGATTAAAAAGATATTTTCATCACTAAGGCAACAAACGTTAAGATAACAGCCAATGGTAAGTATAGGTAACGTCCCACTTGATACCATGAGTCGCCCATTTTTCGACTTGCGCCTAAATTCACTGCATCGATTAAATCGTTTTTCTGCATGATCCAAAACCATGAAAATGCCCCTAGAGTCGCTCCAATAGGAATAATATAAATTGATACAAAATCCATCCAAGGTCCCCAAATCGTAATTGCTTGCATATTGACACCAATTCCAAAAGTAACTACACTTAGGATAAATAACATCATTAGGCGAGTTAGTTTAGGTATTTTTCTCATCAGCGACTCTCCAACAACCTCAAACATATTTTGTAAGGACGAAATTGCTCCAAAAAGAACAGCCGTGAAAAGAAAAATCGAAAAAACTTGCCCAAAAGGAATATCCTGTAAAATCTTTGGTAAAGTTACAAACAATAAACCTGGCCCAGATTGAACATCGATATTGTATGCAAATGATGCTGGTATAATAACCAAAGCAGAGGATAGCGCTGCTATAATATCAAAAAGACCGATATAAAAAGCTGAATTTGGAATATCTTCCTTATCACTTAAATAGGCACCATAAACAATCATTCCACTCCCCGTAATCGATAAGGAAAAGAAGGCTTGTCCCATCGCCCAAACCCAAACCATCGGATCAAGAAGTTGTTCCCATTGAATGGTAAACATAAATTTATAGCCCGCTAAAGCCCCTGGTAAAAAAGCCACACGAACAGCTAAAATCAGAATAAGAATAAAAAATAAGGGCATCATTACTTTGTTCGTTTTTTCAATACT
>JARICH010000026.1 GCA_029257245.1 Atopostipes sp.
GTTTTACCCACTCCAGCTTCACCAATAAGCACCGGGTTATTTTTGTTCCGACGATTTAAAATCTCGCTCATACGTTCTATTTCTTCGTCTCGGCCAATAACACCATCAATTTTTCCATCACGAGCCATGTCATTTAAGTTAATACCGTATTCAGAAAGAATTCCTCCAACTTGCCCTTTATGGGGTGGCTGATTGAATCCACCATTCCCAGCTTGTGGTCTTGGCTGTTCCGGTTGCTGACCTTGTCCCTCACTCATTGCACGGAAAAGATCATCAAAGTTACCGAAGCCAAAAGGATCTGATTTTCTATAAGGATCATTTGGACGTTGACTATCACTATGTTGCTGTCTAATATCTCGATAACATTGCTGACAAACATCTATTTCTCTTTTTTGTCCATTTATTCTTGTAGTTAAGTGAATGGTTGCTTCGTTTTGTCTACATCTTTCACAAAGCATATATCTACACTTCCTTTCAAAAGTTTCATTGTTATAATATTTTGTAAAGCCAGTAATTAGGATTCTTGACATCAATTTATTGGAACGAACTAGTTACTACTGACCTTTACTAATACATTATACTCTGACCAGTACTGACATTCAAGTCTAAACACTTACTAAATAAGAAAAGAAGACATTTTATAATATAAAATAAGTTGTTAAATTTACAATTGATTTATAACTAAATGGTTGAGAAAATACTACGATAATGTTACGATAGACTAGCTAAGATTGAGCTATCTTCTAAAATCAATTTTTCGTGTTTTCAGAAGATGATTTTAGTATTTCAAATCAAAAAATAAAAAAAGGGGTTTTAATAATGATTAAACAAGATTTTCATATTACAGCAGAAACAGGTATCCACGCACGACCAGCAACAATGTTAGTACAGACAGCCGGAAAATATAGTTCAGATATAACATTAGAATATAATGGTAAATCTGTAAACTTAAAATCAATTATGGGTGTTATGTCATTAGGTGTTGGACAGGGAGCAGATGTTACAATTACAGCAGATGGTGAAGATCAAGAAGATGCCATTGAAGGAATTAAGACAGTCATGAAAAGTGAAGGATTGGGCGAGTAAATAATGAGTAAACTGATTAGTGGAATTGCGGCGAGTGATGGATATGCTCATGCAAAAGTTTACCGATTGATTGAACCTGATTTAACAGTAGAACAAAAAAAGATAGAAAATGCTGCTGTTGAAATTGAGCGGTTCGAAAATTCAGTCAAACAATCACTTGTAGAGATTGAAAAAATTCGTGCAATTGCTGCTGAGTCACTAGGAGAAGAAGAAGCGCAAGTGTTTGATGCTCATGCGATGATTCTTGCTGATCCAGATATGACTCAACAAGTAGAAGAGATGATTGAATCGAATAAAATCAATGCAGAATCAGCTTATCATGAAGTGACAGAGACTTTTATCCAATTATTTGAGTCGATGGATGATAATGCCTATATGCAAGAACGAGCAGCAGATATTAAAGATATCCGTAAACGAGTGCTTGCTAACTTGCTAGGTGTAAACTTACCAAGTCCAGCAACAATTGATGAAGAAGTCGTTGTTGTGGCTCATGATTTAACACCGAGTGATACAGCACAATTGAATAAAAAATATGTAAAGGCGTTTGTTACAAATATTGGAGGAAGAACTTCTCATTCAGCAATTATGGCTCGTTCTCTAGAAATACCTGCTATCGTAGGTACTGGAAACATATCTGAAGAAGCAGGAGCAGATGACTTTTTAATTGTTGATGGAATTGAAGGAGAAATTATTATTGACCCTTCAGAAGATGAAGTAGCAGAATATGCGAAACGAGCAGCAGACTTTGAAAAGCTAAAACTAGAATGGGATAAACTGAAAGATGAACCATCTCTTACTGCTGATGGTAAAGAATTTGAATTGGCTGGTAATATCGGAACACCACGCGATGTTGAAGGTGTTCTTAAAAATGGTGGAGAAGCAATTGGTCTATACCGTACGGAATTTCTTTATATGGATTCTCAGGAATTACCAACTGAAGAAGAACAATTTGAAGCTTACAAGAGCGTGTTAGAAGACATGGAAGGAAAAGCAGTAGTTGTTCGTACAATGGATATTGGTGGAGATAAAGAGCTCCCATATCTAGAGCTCCCAGATGAAATGAACCCATTCTTAGGCTACCGAGCGATTCGAATTAGTTTAGATCAAGATAATATTTTTAGAACACAATTACGTGCTTTATTGCGTGCCTCTGTATATGGAACATTACGAATTATGTTTCCTATGATTGCCACTTTGCAAGAGTTTAGAGATGCAAAAGCGATTTACGAAGAAGAAAGAGAGAAACTTATTACAGAAGGTATCGACGTTTCAGATGATATTGAAATAGGAATTATGGTAGAAATTCCAGCAACCGCGGTATTGGCCGATCAATTCGCTAAGGAAGTTGATTTCTTTAGTATTGGAACAAATGACTTAATTCAGTACACGATGGCGGCTGATCGAATGAATGAGGATGTATCTTACTTATATCAACCATATAATCCATCAATTTTACGTTTAATTAAAAATGTAATCGATGCATCCCATGCTGAAGGAAAATGGACAGGTATGTGTGGAGAAATGGCAGGAGATCAAATAGCCGTTCCTTTACTAGTAGGAATGGGGCTAGATGAATTCTCTATGAGTGCAACCAGTATCTTACAAACACGTAGTTTGATGAAAACTTTAGACACCAAGAAAATGGAAGAATTAGTGGATAAAGCAATTAATGAAACAACGACAGTAGATGAAGTAATTAAATTGGTTGAAGAATACACAAATTAATCAGAGAAATTACCAAAGAAGGAGCTAGGAAACTAGCTCCTTTTTCTAATTATAATAGATATATATAGAAGCTTGAAAGTATATTTTAATAAAATTAAAGTTTTAAGTACAGGTATAAGGTGTTCATCAATTATCTAGTGCTTATATAGTGATAAGGATGTCTATAAAATCATAGGCAGGAAAAACAGAGATACTAGAAGAAAGAGTATAGTATATTATAGTCACTGGATTAGTTTTCTGAGCCAATCCCAAAAAGTCTTAATAGGGGTTGCTTTTGAATTAAAATATGAAAAGAATGTTATTTGTCCATTTTTTTGTTAAAATGAACTACAAAGTGACTAAAAAAGAGTTAAGGAAGGTATGATAATAATGGAATCATCAAAATTAATTTCGATTATAACAAGACTAGATGCAATGACTAAAGACCAAACAGACAAACTGCAAGTGCGTAGATTTGAAGTCGATGGAATTGAACGTGCGCAAGTTACTTATGATCATGAAAAGAATTTATTCACTGTAATTGATCATTCAATTGAAGAAGAATTAACTTTTGATAACATTGATTTTGTAGCAATGGAAGTCTTCGAACTCGTGCAACCTATAGCTCGTAAAAAATAAGCCGTCAAACTGTTTAAAGATTTATAAAGAATATATGGTAAAGGATAAAAATATGCTAGAACACTTTAAACCCACATGGATGGTTGAGTCGATTTATTCAATCACAGTAGAGCAGCTAAGAGCGCATGGAATCAAAGCTGTCCTAATTGATTTAGATAATACTTTGATTGCTTGGAACCAACTGGAAGCGACAGAAGAATCACTTGATTGGATTCAGACAATGAAAAGAGCAGGTATGCCGGTCATGATTCTATCGAATAATTCCGGGGGCCGAATTAAAAAAGTAGCTGAGATATTAGACGTAGGCTATATTCCGCGTAGTCTGAAACCAACAGTTCGTGCATTCAAATTAGCAGAAAAGAGATTGGGGTTACCGGCAGAGGATATGGTGATGATTGGTGATCAATTGATGACTGATATTCTAGGTGCAAATCGTTATCAATTACGATCGATTTTGGTAAAACCAATATTGGCCTCTGACGCATGGAATACTAAATTGAATCGTTTTATCGAAATGAAAATAATGCGTGCGTTAGTGAAGTCAAATATAGAAATGAAATGGAGGGATAGATTAGATGACCCAGTTAAAAAATGAAGATTTATTTTGTATTGGATGTGGAGCTAAATTACAATCTGAAAAGGAAAACAAAGCAGGCTATGTTCCAACATCGGTCTTAAAAAAGGACCCAACTGAAATAGAAGATATTTATTGCCGTCGATGCTTTCGATTAAGACACTATAACGAAGTAGCTGATATTGAATTAACAGATGATGACTTTTTAACGATGTTAAATGAAATCAGTTCGAAAGATGCACTTGTAGTCAATTTAGTTGATGTATTTGATTTAAATGGGACAATGATTAGTGGAATGCAACGTTTTGCCGGAGATAATCCTTTAATTATTGTAGGAAATAAAGTAGATCTACTGCCAAACGTGATTAGTCATGGAAAGATACGACAATGGTTAACTGAACAAGTCCATTCAATTGGTTTGCGACCAAAACAAGTGGGACTTGTAAGTGCATTGCGATCAGATAGTGTAAAAGAATTAATGAAAATGATTAATAAAGAAAGAAAAGGTAGAGATGTATATATTGTTGGTACAACAAATGTAGGTAAGTCTACTCTAATAAACCAAATTATTAATATTGCAACAGAATCAGATGATTTAATTACTACTTCTTATTTCCCAGGGACCACTTTAGGAATCATTGAAATACCTTTAGAAGATGGAAGTCATTTGATTGACACACCTGGAATTATCCAGCGTACCAATTTAACTCATTATTTAAAGGGACGAGAATTAAAGACCATCATCCCTCGACGTGAAGTAAAACCGAGTGTTTATCAAATAGGAGAAGAACAAACTATTTTTATAGATGGTTTGGCCCGATTTGATTATCTTGAGGGAGAAGGGAAAAAATCATTTGTTTTTTATGTAAGTAATGAATTACAATTACATCGTACAAAATTAGAAAATGCGAATGACTTGTACGAAAGGCAATTAGGGAAATTATTGAATCCACCTAATGAATATTCAGCAAAAGATTTTCCAAAACTAAAAGAACATCAATTTACAATTAATGAGCCAAAAGATTTAGTAGTCTCAGGATTAGGCTGGCTAGCGATCCATGAAGTTCCTGCTAAAGTGTCCATCTGGGCTCCTGAAGGTGTCGATGTTTATGTTCGTAAGCCAATAATTTAAAAATAACTAACAGAAGCAAGAAGAGAATGGAGAATAAAATGCTTAAATTAACAGGAAAGCAAAAAAGATTTTTACGGGCAGAAGCTCATGATTTTTCACCAATGTTTCAGATTGGTAAAAATAATTTAACAGAAGAGATAGTCAATGAATATGTCGCAGCATTATCTAAAAGAGAATTAATAAAAGTACAACTTTTACAAAATACAAGTATGACAACTAAAGAAGCAGCAAAATTTATCGAAGAACATTCAGATATAACTGTTGTCCAGATTATAGGACATGTTCTTGTACTTTATCTACCAGCAGATGAAGAGAAGTATAGACGCTACTCTAATAAATATCCATTGACAGGACATTAATATCAAAGTGCCTACTCAGTTATAATGAAAAGAAAGGAAAAGGGAAGTTGAGTAAGAAATCATCGGTTACTGTAGAAGCTAAAGTTTTAATCGAAGAAGTAAGAAGTTCTCAACATCAAAAAATAGGAATTCTTGGTGGGACATTTAACCCACCTCACTTAGGACATTTAATCATCGCAGATCAAGTAAAAGACCAGTTGGATTTAGATCAGATTTTATTTATGCCAACTGCGGAACCCCCGCATTCTTCGACTGAAAAAACAACGATTCCTGCAGCTTTACGAGTTGAAATGGTTGATTTAGCGATTATGGGACATCCAGATTTTGGATTGGAGTTATTCGAAGTAGAATCAGGTGGAAAAAATTACACCTATCATACGATGAAAAGTCTGAAAGATTTGTATCCAGGGGTTGATTTCTATTTCATTATAGGAGGTGACATGGTTGCAGATTTGCCGACTTGGTATCAAATTGATGACTTACTTGATTTGGTTCAATTTGTTGGAGTACAACGTCCAGGCTTTGAAATTGAATCAGATTATCCATTAATAGTAGTTGACATTCCTATGACAACCATTAGTTCCTCAATGATTCGTGATAAAGTTGGAAAAGGATGTTCAATAAAATACCTTGTCCCAAAGGATGTCGAAAAATATATTGAATCAGAAGGGTTATACAGAGATGGTAAAGAAAACAGAAATAAACTATACAAATAAATATATTGGTTTATCACGTGAAGAGCTCATCCTAGGAGTTAGTCAAATGATGACTGAAGAACGTTTAGAACATGTATTAAGAGTAGAAGAAAAAGCACTAGAATTGGCTGATATCTATCAAGGCGATTTTGAAAAAGTAAGTATCGCTGCTTTGTTACATGATATTGCAAAAGATCAAGTCGATGAAGAAATGCGAGATATCATTATTAGTGAGAATTTGAATTTAGATCTTTTGCAATACGGGAGTGCTATTTGGCATGGCCCAGTTGGAGCAATTCTAGCTAAACGGGAATTTCAATTAAAAGATGAGGATATTTTAGAAAGTATCACCTATCATACTGTAGGAGCTCGCGAGATGAGTTTAACAACAAAAATCATTTTCGTGGCAGACTATATTGAGGTGAATAGAGACTTTCCTTTAGTAGAGAAAGCACGTGAATTAGCTAAAGAATCATTAGAAGAAACGATTATTTTTAAATTAAAAGAAACAATTAAATATTTAATCGATTTGGAAGAGAAAGTTTATCCAAAGACGATAGAGTCATATAATGCTTGGATAGACAAGTAATTTGGAGGAGTTGGATTAATGGGAAATAAAGTAGAAGAATTATTGGAAAATGTTATTAAAGCAGCGGATGGAAAAAGAGCACAGGATATTATTGTATTAGATATGAAAGGCTTATCCATTATGTCAGATTATAATGTCATTACGCACGCGTCAAATAGTCGTTTAATCAATGCAATTGCGGATGCAGTAGTTGAAGCGGGGCGTGAAACAGGCTATGAGGCAGAAAGTATTGAAGGAAAAAAGACAGGAAATTGGTTGTTAATCGATTTAGGCTCAGTAATTGTTCATATATTTAGTGAGGAAGAACGGAGTCATTATCAACTAGAAGGACTTTGGTCTGAGGCAAACAGCGTAGATATCTCAGACTGGTTAGTCGATTAATGACTTACGGTATCTTTGCACGTGTATATGATGAATTAATGGATCATTCTTTGTTCCCTAAATGGAAAGATTACACAATGAACTATTTACCAAAAAAGGGGAGTAAAATACTGGAGTTAGCTTGTGGCAATGGTGAATTGGCAATTTTGTTGAAGCAAGCAGGATATGATATTCAAGGATTAGATTTATCTGCTGAAATGCTATCAATAGCTAAAAGAAAACAAGAAGCAGCAGGCTTATCATTTCCGTTAATTCAAGCGGACATGAGAGATTTGTCGAATTTTAACTTGTACGATGGAATCATTAGTTTTTGTGATAGCTTGTGCTATCTACCTAGTCCAGAAGATTTAATAGTAGTCTTTAATCAAGTCTATGATCATTTGAATGAAGAGGGAATATTTCTTTTTGATGTCTTTACAACAGACTATATTAAAAAACTAGATGGTTATTCTTATCACGATGAAATACCAGGAACGACATTTATTTGGGATAGTTACCCAGGAGAACATGATCACTCCATCGAGCATGAGCTATCCTTTTTTGAAGAGTTGGAAAATGGAAACTACCAAAGACATCGCGAAATTCATAGAGAAAGAACCTATCCAATGGAGTTTTATATAGAGGAATTAAAAAAGCTTGGATTTAGAAATATAGAAATTAGTGCGGATTTTGATGAGGAGCTAGCGGACAATAATATTCGCTGGTTTTTTAAAGCACAAAAGTGAGGGATTTAAATGAAAGCATGGGGTATTATCGCTGAATATAATCCATTTCACAATGGACATGCTTATCAAATTGAAAAAATAAAAGAAACAAATGATGCGGAAGTAATCGTAGCAATTATGAGTGGTAATTTTTTACAGCGCGGTGAACCGGCGATCCTCGACAAATGGACTCGAGCAGAAATGGCTTTGAATGCAGGTATTGACTTGGTAATAGAATTACCAGTTCTATGGAGTACCCAGCCCGCTGATTACTTTGCTGAAGGAGCTGTTCGTTTATTAGAAGCTTTAAAAATCGACACAATAAGTTTTGGTGTAGAAGCGGGAGAGTCAGTAGATTTTTTAGAAGCAGCTAAATTTCTAATTCAAAATGAAAAGCAAATAATGGAAGCGATAGAAAATCACTCTGAGATGAATATGCCTTATGCACAAAAAATGGAAGAGGCTATTCTGTCGCTTAATCCGAGCTTTCCACTGGATTTATCTTCTCCAAATGTTCAATTAGCTTTATCTTATCAAAAAGTTATTTTGGATCGAAAACTTGAAGAGAAAATTGATATCTTTCCAATTGAGAGAGTTGGTGCCGGCTATCAAGAAGAGAAAATAAATTATCATCCTTCGATAGCTAGTGCAACAGCGATCAGAAAAGCAGTCTTTAGAGAAGAAGATATCTCTAGCTATCTAGTCGAATCAACTCAGCTTTTATTTAATCAGGAACACGAAAAAAAAGTGTCATGGGAAAATTATTTTCCTTATTTAAAATATCAATTAATCATCAAAACAAAATCCGAATTAAGAGAAATCTATCAAATGACTGAGGGCTTAGAGAATCGGTTAAAAAAATACATTACTGAAGCAGATTCTTTTGAAGAGTTTATGAATAAAATAAAAACAAAACGTTATACTAGAACTCGTCTTCAAAGATTACTAGTTTATGTGCTATTAAACATAAAGAAAGCAGATATCAAAGAAGCATTTTATACACGGTCAGTGATTCGAATATTAGGATTTAATCAGAAAGGCCAAAACTATTTAAATAGTAAAAAAGATGAGCTTGAGTTTCCGCTGGTATCCAATATTAATCAAGAAACAAAAAAGCTGCTGGATTTCGAAATAAAATCCGGAGAAATTTATCGTTTAGGCCATTCAAAAATTAGAAAACAAGACTTTAGTAGAAAGCCGGTAATATTTGATTGACAGCAGGGTAGATAACTTGTATAATAATTGGTGTTGTCTATCCAGAATTGCAATCTGTTATTAAGATTGAGGTGACATAAATGAAATTAAAATGGGCATTAGCAGAACTAGCTAAGTATAAAACTGAACCTTTAGTTATTGATGGAAAAGTAGATCTAACTAATTCTTTGAAAAAGAGAAGAAAAGATATACTTGATGCTACATCAGTCAGCGTCAAAGGAATTGTTATGTTAGAGGAAGAGAATCGATATGTAGTCGATTTAGACCTTAACGTTATACTAACTTTACCGTCATCTCGTTCATTAGAGCCAGTTCCTTATGAGATGAATATAGGGTTCACTGAGATATATTTGGCGCCTAATCTTAGCCAAAATACAGTAGAAGAATTGGATGATCAAATCGTTATTTCTTTGGAGAAAGATATTATTGACTTGAGAAAACCGATTGAAGACACACTCATAGC
>JARICH010000048.1 GCA_029257245.1 Atopostipes sp.
CATTTATTATTGCTACACTTTGAAAACAGTCAGTATCAATATGAATATTCTTATCACACCGTTTACGGTTCCCAAGCTAAAGTATTAATGGATGATGAGGCAGAAGGAATTCTTTTTGATTATCTAGATTACCATTACGCTCGAGATCCAAACAAAGTTAGCGAAGAACAATTTTTCTCTGAAGCATTCCGAGATACAGCTGATCGAATCATGACAGTTACACGTAGTCCATGGATTCCAGTATTATTAGTCATTGGGGTTGCTACTATTCTAATCGTTCTCTTTAACTGGTGGCGTAGTCTATTAAGCAAAAATAAAGAAGAACCCAAAGAAGCTCAAAATCCTGTTCCTAAAATGGATAAAAATGAAAACAATTTAGATGATTTTGATTTTTAAATTAATTAAAGCCTTTATTCGCTCTTTTAGCGAATGAAGGCTTTAATATTTCATTCTATTTTTTCATAATGATAAGCATTTCTTGTTTCACCATTCTCTAAGTAGATGATTCCACAATACTGAAAATCTAATTTTTTTAAAATATGTTTCATTTGTTGATTTTTGTCATGAGTATCAATTCGCACATTATCATATTTTTTCTGTACCCATTCAATACAAAGCTGTCCGACACCGGAAAGCTTCCCTGAGGACGCTATTCGATGTATAGTTGCATAAGCTTCACTATTTAGCCAAGCACCCTCAATCTTCTCATAAGTAGGATCTGGTGCGGTAAAGACAGAGAATAGAGCGACTATCTCATTATTTTCATTTAAGCATAAATGAGCTGCTTCTTTTGCTATATCTTCTAAAATCAATTCAACTTTTGGATAGTCTTCTGCCCACTGCGTTGGATTTCCACTTTCTAATTGGATTTTGCGCCCATAGTCAAAAATTTTCTTCATCTCTTTTAGATCATCTTTGGTCGCTAACTTAATCTTCATCATTATTCTCCTTTATATTTACTCATAAAGATCTTTCTTGTTTCCTATTCATTATTCTTAACATGCATTTCAACTCTAGACCCATACACTAAATTGTGGTATGATTCAAAGAGTTTTTAAAGAAAGGACAATGCTTTATGAAAAGAAAAAAAGAGGGTCTATCTATTCTTTATTTGCTAGTGCCCCTGGTCTTTATTTTCTTAATTACTTTAGTCTATCAAATGTTTACTTTAACTAGTTTTAATTATTCAATAGATATTATTCATTTTATTCTTTTATCGAATAGTAAATTTGCTCTCACTTCAATTAGTTTTTTGTTATTATTTTTTATTTATTTTATTTTTCAAGAGAAGATTCAATTTGATTTCATTCATCCTGATCACTTTGCAATTCAGTCAGTTAAAACATTAAGATCAAAAAGAAAAAATTACCAAAGTATTTACAGTGATGGAAAAACAAAATTAAACCGGAAGAATATTGGATACTTAATCAAAGATATTCCACGTCACGGTTATCTGAATTATACAAACAGAAATAGTCTTACTGAAGAATACTTCAAATTGAGTAAACAGTCTATAAATGATGAGACTAATTTATATCTTGTTTTATCCGAAACTGGTAGCCCAGCAAGTGAAATCCTCTCTCTATTTACCCACAAGGAATATAATCACATATCTCTCAGTTTTGACCGTTCATTATATACTATGGTAAGTTATAATGGTGGAAACGGCTATCAACAACCTGGATTAAATACTGAATGTCTAGCAAGTTTAAACCAAAAAGAGAATAGTCGCTTATTAGTATATAGCTTGAAAGTCGATAAAGAAGATCGATTTAAAATTTTAAATCGATTGAAACAAATTAATACAGAAGGCAGTGCTTATAATATTTTAGGACTTTTAACAAATGTATCTGTCCGATCAAATATGATGTATTGCTCCCAATTTGCTTATGAGATGTTAGAAGAAATAGACCAAAACTTTTTTGTACCTATCGAAGATAAAATTAAACCTACTGACTTTATTGAATATGACGAAGACAAAACGTTAACTTTTGAATATAAAATCAACTTTTCTGAAAACAATGAGCAAATAGTCAGTTAAGATAGTCAAGTAGGGATAAAGCTTCCGATAATTGGAAGCTTTTTATTTTGTTTAAAATTTCTCCTTCTTCGATTCTTTGAATCAAAGGAATCATTTACTTAGTTTAGCCATTAAATAATATTTTCAACTTGATTTATACTGATAACCTATTTATCTAAGCCTATAGTTTTTTCTATTCAAAAAGAGAGTTTCCTTAATGGGAAACTCTCTTCTAATATTAATTTTATAAAATTAACGTTTACTGAATTGTCCGGATTTACGAGCTTTACGACGACCTGGTTTGTAACGTTCTTTCATACGTGAATCACGTGTTAAGTAACCAGCCGCTTTTAAAGATGCACGGAAATCTGGATCCACTGTTAACAATGCACGTGCAATTCCGTGACGAACTGCTCCAGCTTGTCCAGCATATCCACCGCCATGGATATTCGCACGAATATCATAGCTTGTTGCTGTATCTGTTTCAACTAGTGGTTGTTTAATAATTGTGTGTAAATAGTCATATGGTAAGTATTCTGAAATATCTTTACCATTTAATTCAATTTTACCTGTACCGGGAGTCATAATTACTCGAGCTACTGAATGTTTACGACGACCAGTTCCAAAATATTGTACTTGTGCCAATGTGGATGTCCCTCCTTAGATTAAATCAAGTCTGTAATGTCAAGTGTTTCTGGTGATTGCGCTGCATGTTTGTGTTCTGAACCTTCGTAAACAAATAATTTCTTAAATGTTTTACGACCAAGTGGGTTCTTAGGCAGCATTCCTTTAACGGATAATTCGATTAAACGATCTGGTCTATTTGTACGCATGTCTCCTGCAGAAACTTGAGTTAATCCACCCGGATGTCCTGAGTGACGAGAATACAATTTGCCTGCTGCTTTATTTCCAGTTAATTTTACTTTTCCAGCATTTATAACAATTACATAATCACCTGTATCAACATGTGGTGTAAATGTTGGTTTATTTTTACCGCGTAAAATTGATGCTACTACTGTTGATAGACGTCCCAATGGAATATCGGTTGCATCTACAACGTACCATTTACGATCAATTTCAGCTGTTTTAGCCATATAAGTACGCACTAGTTTTCCCTCCAATAAATAAATTCTTTGATCAGTGTCATTTATCTAATTCTTGTTCCGGAAGAGTAGATAAATTTATTTTTCTTTCATTAAAAGATTAGATTATCATTTAAATGTTTTTCACATAATAAGTTTACGGGGCTTATCATGGTGGTAAAACAATACCATCAATAATGATAAACCTAATCAGCCTTGATGTCAAGCTTAAAACGCTAGTTAATTCAGCTTTTTTCATTTCGATTGACTATTTCAATTCTTTCTACTTTTTCTTAATAATGAACTTTTTCTAAACAAAGTCCATTAGCCGAGAGAGTTTTTCCTGCAGCATTTCGATCCCGTGCTTCTAGGATCTTAAACATCTCTTCTACTTCTTTTCTTCCATCAGCAATTGGCAAAACCGTTCCCATAATTATCCGGATCATATTATAAAGAAAGCCATTCCCATAAAAAATGAATTGCCATTCGTCTGATTCCCTATCATGCTCTACTACTATGTCATAGATAGTTCGTATTTTATTTTCTTTATCCGTCTTTGTTGAACAGAAACTAGTAAAATCATGAGTCCCAATTAAAATATCTAACGCTTTTTCAACACGATCTTTATCTATTTGGTATGCATGATGGTATGCGAAATTACGTTTAAATGGATCTCGAAGTTCATGATTATGTATTCGATAAATATAGGTTTTACCTTTTGCATGATAGCGTGCATGAAAATCATCGGCAACTCTTTCAAGCTTTAGTAATGAGATATCTGGGCTAATTAAAGTATTAATTGCTTTAAATAAGCCCTTTTCAGGAATCTTTCTTGTATAGTCAAAATGGAAAACCATCCCTGCTGCATGGGCACCTGCATCTGTTCGACCTGATGGATGGAGACGGATAAATTTCCCTTTATTTATTTTCTTCAAAACTGCTTCCATTTCACCTTGAACTGTTCGCTCAGAGGGTTGAACTTGAAAACCAGAGAAATCAGTCCCATCATAAGCTATGGTTGCCTTATAGCGAATTGTTTCTTCATGAGCCAATTTTATTTCTCCTTTATCATTTAATCTTATAACCATATTAATAGGAATGTTAATAATCCAAATAGACTAAGCACCAAACGATCTCTCTGTTGCCAATTTAGTTCTCGTAGCTTCGTTCGATGATCTCCACCTCGATAACCTCTAGCAGTCATTGCTGTGGCTAATTGGTCGGCCCGATCGATAGAACTGATAAATAAAGGAATCAATAATGGAACAATTTTTCTCATGCGTTCAATCAAACTTCCCGTATTAAATTCTACCCCTCTAGATTTTTGAGCATTCATAATTGTTTCAGTTTCTTCCATTAGAGTCGGCACAAATCGTAATGCTATCGATAATACCAATGCAATTTCTTGTACAGGAACTTTAAAACGTTTTAGTGGGCCCAAAAGTGATTCAATTCCATCTGCAATTTCTAATGGGGTTGTGGTTAAAGTTAGAATAGTCGACATGAAGATAATTAAAACAAAACGAATAATAATTTTAATTGCGTTAATGAGCCCTTCCATAGTAATTTGTAGCCAGCCTAACTCGAATATAACGCTGTCTCCTTGTGAGAAAAGTAATTGTAAGGATACTGTAATCAGTATTAAAAAGGTTAAGGGCTTTAATCCATTAATATAATAGCTGATGGGAATTTCCGAAATTGTTGCCGCTAACAAGACAATAGCTGCTAATACAGCATAGGAAGTGAATCCTGAAGCTAAAAATATTAACATAATAAACCAAACAGATGAAATCAGTTTAGTCCGAGGATCTAAGCGGTGAATCAGTGAATCTCCAGGAATATATTGGCCTAAAATTAATCGATCCATACTATATCCCCTTTCCTAGCTGACTAATAATCTGAGCACTTAATTCATCCAGAGTCAACGGCCATTCTGCGAAATGCCAATCCTTATTCTGAGCAAGTTTCTTTGCAAACGCTACGCTTTGTGGAACATCTAGTTGCACAGATTGTAACCATTCTTCATTTTTAAAGACATTTGTCGGACTGTCTTCAGCAACTAAGCGACCCTGATCCAACACAATCATGTGGTTTGCGTACTCCGCCACATCTTCCATTTGATGAGTAACTAAAACAATTGTAATATTCTGCTCTTCATGAATTCTTTTAAACAAATCCATCATTTCTCGTTGTCCCTGAGGGTCTAATCCTGCTGTAGGTTCATCCAAGACCAATACCTCCGGCTCCATCACTAACACCCCTGCAATAGCTACACGCCGCATTTGTCCACCAGACAAATCAAAGGGCGATCTATCCATAAACGTTTTATCTAATCCTACTACTGGTAATATTTTTTCAGCCTTTTTTAAAGCTTCTTCTTCAGAAACACCAAAGTTCTGAGGACCAAAAGCTATATCCTTACCAATTGTTTCTTCAAAGAGTTGTGCTTCCGGAAATTGAAAGACTACTCCTACTTTTTCGCGGATTTCTTTTAATGATTGATTCTTTTTATCGGCTGTAATTTCGAAGTCATCGAGCCAGACACTTCCTTTTGTAGGAACTTTCAATGCATTTAAATGTTGAATTAAAGTCGATTTTCCACTTCCTGTATGGCCAACGATAGCTGTATAACTACCTTCTTTAATTGTAAAGTTAATATCATGAAGAACCTGTGTCTCAAATGGCGTATTCGGTTGATAAGTAAAATCTACTTGTTTAAATTGTATTTCCATAACCAATCAACCAACCCTTCTTCTGACATGATAGTTTCATCTATTTTTATATCTCCAATTTTTAACTTTCTTTTTATTTTCTCTACAAAAGGAACTGTTAATCCTAAAGGAATCAGATCTTCTCCTAATTTAAAAATCTCTTCAGGTATGTCTTGGTATTTCATTTTTCCTTTTTCCATTAAAAATATTCGATCTGCTTGAGCTGCTTCGTTAATATCATGGGTAATTGAAAGCACTGTCAAATTGTAAGTCTCTTTTATTTCTTTAACAGTCTTAAGTACCTCTTCACGACCTCTTGGATCAAGCATACTAGTAGCCTCATCAAGTATAATAATCTCAGGTTTTAAAGCCAATACACCAGCTATTGCAACTCTCTGTTTTTGTCCACCAGATAGGCGTGCTGGTTCAATATCTTTGAATTTTTCCATTCCTACTTGAATTAAGGATTCATTAATTCGTTGAATCATCTCTTCTCTTGGCATCCCTATATTTTCTAATCCAAAAGCTACGTCATCTGCAACAGTTGAACCAACAAATTGGTTGTCTGGATTTTGAAAAACCATTCCTACTTTTTGCCGGATTTCCCAAATATTATTTTCATTTAGTTCCAGGCCATCAACAGTTACTTTTCCTTCTTCTGGCATATTTAGTCCATTTAAAGTTTTTACTAAGGTGGATTTTCCTGATCCGTTTGCACCAATAATTGTAATCCACTCACCTTTTCAATTGCTAATGAAACATTATCTAATGCTAAGTTATCGTCGGTTGTGCCATAACGAAAACTTACCTTTTCTAATGAAATTAAACTCATTTGAATGTCTCCTGTACTTCATAATATTTTTGAAAATCTAGCTTAGTTCTTGCTTATAAAACAAAAAATCACTTCTAGATATATATGCTTCTCCCAAGAATTAACCTCTCAGGAGAAACTAGAGCTAGACACTTGGATTTCAACCATCATCATAACGCTCTCTATACATCATAAAAAGTGAGTAATTGTTTTTTTCAGTTAGAACAAATTATTCTGTAGATACTTATTCAGCATCTTCTTCAGTTTCTTCGTCTACTACTAACTCTTCAACGAATTCTAAAACAGCCATTGGTGCGCCATCTCCACGACGTGGTTCTGTTTTTAACACACGAGTATATCCACCATTTCTTGTTTCATAACGTGAAGCAATATCGTTGAACAATTTTTGTACTACTGATTCAACAATGATTTCATCTTCAGTTTCTGCTACTGTTGCTAATTCATTACGTAGTATAG
>JARICH010000104.1 GCA_029257245.1 Atopostipes sp.
CCAGCAACTCAATGACTATCGGATCAATCTCGTCTCTAAACAAATACATTTCGGTAGAATGTGGTGCTTCTAAACGATCAATTTTATAACTACCCTCTTTTAAATGTACTCCTACCTCATAAATACCCGCTGATAATTCGATCGTTTTTCCATCCTCCGTTTTTTCAATAGGATTATAAAAGTCTTCTCGTCCTAAATTTTCAATCACATCAGGGAGTTCCATCAAAACATAAGGATCTTCCGGATATTCTGGAGAATAAAAGACAGTAAGCTCGCTATCTTTTCCAATAATTTCTATTTCATGTCCCGGAATAAAATCTAGCTGAGCAATTAATGCACCATATGACGAATGAAATAAATTTTCAAAATAAATCCTGTCTTCTTGGTCACGGATAATCATGTTTCCTACATGGACTGTATAATTTTCGCTCGTGAAGACACTCTCGTTAGCTAATAAGGAAACACGCCCTGCGGGTAAATCAGTTCCAATAACATAGAGACCTTCTTCCAATAAAAATGCTTGGTCCTCAGAGTAATCAAGACTGTCCTTTAAAATATCTTCACTAAAAGGATATCTAAGGTAATATTCTTTTTCTTCATCGCTCACTTCAGCATATTTTTGATAACGATTAATTGCCTCTTCTTTTTTTACAATTGTTTGTCCATCATATTTTGCATCTCTTAGACCTTCAAAATCCGAACAAGCGGCTAGCGTAAAAAATAAACTTAATAATAAAAAGAGGTAAAACTTATTTTTTTTAATTTTTCGCATAGCTTCCTTACCTCCGATCAAAAGAATGGATGGGTAATCCATAAATATAGGAATAATACTCTGCTGTGCCTAATGGAGCAATCTCAATTCGATCAACTTTCATCTTTCGGAGCTGACTGAATAATTCTGACTCTGATTTTTCCGTAAGGTCTTTGATAGGGATACATAAACTTTCATTCGATAAATAAATCGTGTTTTCAGTTATAAAATTATTTATTTTTAACAGTTGATTTTCTTTTTTGTCTGCAGTGACTTTGTAGTAAAGGGGTCTCGGCTCATTTAAATTATTTATTTGATATAATTTTTTATTTTTTAGAAAGAGTACTTGATCAGCATATTCATCTAAATTATCTAATAAATGAGAAGCAATCATCACAATTTTATTTTCTTGACGTAATTCAATTAAAACATCTGAAACTAAACTAACATTTTCTGGATCTAAACCATTCATTACCTCGTCCATCAACATAATCGGTGTATCCGCGGCTACCATCATAGCAAAGCAAAGGCGTTGTTTCATTCCTAAGGAGTACTCCTCAACCTTCCGATCAACATAACTTCCCATTTCAAGTCGACTAATGATTTCTGCTAGTTCATTCTCTCGTCCAGACCAAATTTGAGCATACATTTCAATATGTTCTCTCCCAGTAAAATTAGGATATAAATCAGCTTGATCTGGAAAAAAAGTAACTTTCTGATGGAGTCTTAGAACATCGGCATCTGAAGCAGTATACTTCTCTTCTTCTATAAATATCTCACCAGATTTTAACTGAATAAAACGCATGATGGCATTAAATAGAGTTGTTTTTCCCGTTCCATTTGGCGCAACCAAACCAATTAACTGACCTTCTTCTATCCGGAATGAAATATCTTTTAACACTTCAAAATCTCCATAGGAAACGGATATATTTTTTACTTCTAAGCTCATTTTCTTTCTCTCCTTTGTAATCCAGCGGTTTGACTCGGTATATATGAAAAAACTCGAGACATTATTCCTTCAATAATCAGTCCAGATAAAATAAAAGCTGGGAAGGCCTTCCACCAAACGACTCCACTCATGTTGGTCTTCAATGCCATCTGCCCATCTAAAACCTCCAGGAGATTAAAATAAAGACTAGGTTGCCAAGAACTTATCGGCTGAATAAAAGTCCATAGTTGAGGAAGAAAGAAAATACTTACACCGAGTAAAAGCGTAAGGTAAATATTCTTTAAAACCCAACTTAATGCCGTTATAATGGCGGATACTAAATAGGATAATGCCAAAACAAGGGAAATTGTTATTAGTAAATATTGCCACAATGGTAGATAGTTTATTTGATGATTATAATAAATAGCTGTGGGATATTGAAAGCTGCCCGAGGTTTCAAATAACAAACTGAAAAAATAGCTCATCATGGCCCCTGATAGAAAACTAAGCCAGAAGATTCCCCATAAGATCCCCGTACGCAAGCGCCACTGTTTTTTCCAAGGAATAGGCAAGCCTTGACTAACACTCCAATGTTTTTGTTGATCATTTGTAAATTGATCTGCACTTAGAAGGGCTAGAAAGAAAAAGAGACTTATTCCTGCCAATAACTCAAACTCCACCTTGATCATCTGACTGGCAGAATAAGGATTCCACTCAATATCTAAATCACTTTTTTCTAAAGCATTATAAAATCGTTCCTCTTCCCTTATCTTTTCTAAGTCTGGAAGGTATATTTCTGCTAATAAATCATAAGATTCAAATTCTTTTGCTCCATAAAGAAACAAGTTATTCTGTACAATTTGTTGACCATTATCAATATAATCAGGCAAGCCATCGACTCCTTGAACACTATTTCCTTGGCGCCGATTTAAGATATAACGGTTCATTCCTAATGATACAGAATTCGATCCGAGTGCTTTTTGAACTTCTTGTCCCAACTCTGTTTCAAAATGATTTTTAGGAATTAAACGGTAAATTTGTCGTTCATCTTGATACTCTTCACTCATCTCTACAGCTGGAAAAGTTACATTTTGCTGCCGATAAAAAATTGAAAAGGAAGCAAAGAAGATGAAAAATAGAAAGGCAAGAGCTCTGGTTTTCCAATCACGACTAATTTTTAGTAAAGTCCATTTTATCATTTTCTATTCCTCCTTATTTTAAAAATACCTGTCTGGTTATTTTTTTGCTGGTTAGATAGAGGAATATTTCAATGATTAAAATACTGATTATTAAGACTATTAACCCTCTACTGTATAGATTTGGTATTTCTCGAGCCATTTGAAACTCAAATCGCCCGGTAATTATATTTCCAAAATTGATATAAGTTTGTGGAAAATAACTGATATCTACTCCTGCTAATTCTGTTGAATCCGATCCATAATAAATAAATTGGAAAAGAATAGTGAATATTCCAATTAGCATGGTTACAAGGGACTGTCTGGTCCATAAAGAGAGCAAACTATTTAATCGACCAAAAAAATAAGCTAATAATAATGATATCGGAATAGCTCTCAGAATAAACCAGGCTATTGTTTTTACTTGATAGTTCTCTAAATTTAAATAACCTCGCTCAAAAAAGGCTTCATGATAACCTATTGGAAAGGATAAGGATCCAAAACCATACTGAATACCATTTACAATAAAGAAGAGAAGAAATAAGCTTAAGTAAAAAACTCCTACGAAAGTTAAGGCAGTAAGTGCTTGTACAAGTAAGTATTTTTGCCAAGGGATTGGTTGAGCAATTTTTTGTGTTTGTAGTTCTCGATCTTTTACATGAACATCACTAATCAAAAAGATTAAACCTAATAATAGTAGTACTGGACCTAAGCCTATTAAAAATAAATGTATTTGTTGCCAACTAGTTCGTTCATGAACCACATGAAAATTTATCCTTTTAAATTGATCAAGATAAGCTTGGTTTTTTGGTCCCTGATAATCTTGTTCCTGCTTATAACCCATTACACCAAACACAATCTGTTCTAGTGCTTGAGCTTCTTTTTTTTGAGCAGATTCCGGACGGTAAGCCAGTGACAAGTAGCGACTAGTATCTCCTTGTTTAAGCGCTGTAAGCAGCTGTCTCTGTAAGACATACTCCTGTCTCTGACTGTTATATGCACTAGTTCCTGTTAGCATATTAGGCACAATCAATCCCTCATTCAAAGCATCTTCAAATTGTACAACATTTCCATTCATTTCTCTTTCTAAGCCATCGATACTAACTTCCGCTTCACCAGAGATATTAGGTAAAATAAAAAGAGAGTAAGACAAAACTAAAACACTCGAAATCAACATAAATAGTCTGTTTTTTTCACTTCTCCACATATATCTAAAGGTTTCTACTAGGACTCCTCGCATAAGTTTAAACTCTCCCCTCTAATCAGTCTCGATTCGAGCATGGCTACCTTCTTTTACCTTTTCTACAAGAATTCTTGCTGGAATCCGATCTTTCAGCTCCTCAACATGAGAAATTATTCCAATTAAACGACCGGACGACTGCAAGTCCATTAAGGTTTCAATCGCCATCTCTAATGAATCGGCATCCAAGGTCCCAAATCCTTCATCGATAAATAATGTATTGATTTCCACTCCACCTTTTTGACTTTGGATAACATCACTCAATCCTAAAGCGAGAGCTAATGAAGCTTTGAAGGTTTCTCCACCTGATAAACTCTTCACACTTCTAGTTTTACCCGAATAACCATCAAATACGTCAATTTCTAATCCTTCAGCCCCTTGTCCTTTGGTTTTATCTTCTCGCCGAACTAATTCATAGCGATTATTTGTCATTTTAATAAAGCGTTCATTTGCTGCACTCAAAATTTCTGTAAAATAAATGCTTAGCACATATCTTTCAAAAGATACGTAATTCGTTCTTTTATTTCTACCTGTCGCTATTTCAGCTAAATCAGAATATATTTCTAATGGCTCGCGGACTTTCTGACTTTTGTTAAAGTTTTGCAGAATGGCTCGATAAGAACTTTCGTGATTTCCTTTCTGTTGAATCATTTCGTCACGTTGTTCTTCTATCTTTTCTATTTTAAAATGAATTTCTTTTAAATATTCGCGAACTTCATTTTGATCAACCATAGTTTCTTCTCGATATTTTTCTAATTGTTGGCTTACTTTTTCTAGTTGACGAGCAGTATAATCTTTTTCTTTATCAAAATCCGATATTTTATTTTCTAAATCTTTGATTTCTTTCTCATCGATAATTAGCAACTTAAAGTCTTCATCTAGTTGATATTTTTCCAATAGGTCATTGAAACTTGCTGTTTGCTTTCTATCTTCTTCTTTTTTATTTTCTACTTGCTTTTTCAATCCAATCAGTGTGGATTCAACTCTTGTCCTTTCATTTATTGCTTCATTTAATAATTCTTGTGTTGTTCTAACTGCTTTTTCAATGGTAGTTATCTTATCTTCAACCAGAATTCTGTTTTCTTTTATTTCCTTCAGAGATTCACTCGATAAATCAAGTCGTATTTTTTTAACAGCTTCTTTATTTTCTTTTATTCTTATCTTTTCCATCGAAGAATCTTTTTTTAACTCAGCTAGTTTGAGTCTGTTTTTTTCTAATTCAGTTTGTAAGCTCTCTAAGTCTTCGCGCCATTTATTTTCTTGCTTAATTTTCGCTTCTAATGATGCTATTTTTTCTTCATAATTTTCTAGCTTTGTTTTATTTTGGGTAATATTATCCAATAGTTCGCTAAGCTCTAGTTGAAAATCCTCTTCTGAATATTTTTCTTCTTGCTTTTTATCTAAAACGGAGTATTCTTCGCTGATTTGCTCCGCTATTTTATCAATCTTAACGCTAGATTTTTGCTGAAGAGATTGCTTTCGCTCACGAACTGCTTCTAACTCTTTTAATTCCTCTTGTGAGACTAGATCTTCCTTTACTGAGGCTAGAATTGGATGTTCTGTCGAGCCACATACTGGACAAGCTTGATTCTCTTCTAGATCTTGAGCTAAAACGCCAGCCAAGTTACTAAAGTATTGCTCTCTTGCTTTTCTATATTGATTCTCTGCATGCTGATAATCAATTACTAACTTCTTATTTTCTCTTAAATCTTTCTTCAGATTTTTTTGCAGCTGAATGACTTTTTCAACTGTTTTCTCTTTCATTTCTTGCTCATGGATTTCTTTTTCTAAAGTATCTTTTGAGTTTTTTGCTTTTTCTAATTCTCCACGCCAATTTTCTAAATGATTTAATTCTTTTTTTAAGCGATCAATTTGATCGGCTAAATCTAATTCTTTTTCTTTTGTTATCTCTATATCAATAACTAATTGATCTCGAGTATTCTTAGCCGTCTGAATCCTCTTCTCTTTCTCTACTATTTCTAAAAAATTCTTTTCTTCATACTTAAGTGCATTTAATTTAGCTCGTAAAGTATCTAATTGTTTCTCATTTTTCTGAGCTTCATTATAGTTACTTCTTAATTCTTCTAATCTACCTTTTAACTCGTTCTCTTCTTCTAACTTTTTTGCAATGGAATCCTCTAGATCTTTTTGTTCCCATTGGATCTGTTTCAAACTTTTTTCTTCTTTTTCAGCTAACCGTGCATGCTGGTTTTTTTCAACTGTGTTTCGTGCGAAATTAATCGTATTTTCTTCTAAAGCTAATTCTTTTCTTCTTGCTATTAATAGTTCATGTTCCATTAATAACTCTTTAAATAATTGATAATGTTTTTCATTTTTATTTAATTGTTTTAGTTGATCATCTAAATTATCCAATTGTTTTACTTCTAAATGAATAATCTGATCTAATGTTTTCAATATTTTTTCATAATCTTTTTCTTCGATTCCTAGTTTTAGCTCCTGAAAGTCTTTGTTCTCTTCCAACTGCGAATCCTGCCATTCAATTGTTTCTATACTTTGCTCTAAGCGCGTTTCATAATTTTTATAATCTTTCTGATACTCTGCTCTTTTAGCTTTTAAATATTCTTGAAAGTCTTGAATATTTTCCGTTCCAAAAATATTTCTAAATATTTTTTCTTTATCCCGACTGTTTGATATTAAAAGTTGGCGAAATTCACCTTGCGGCAGCAAAACAATTTGTCGGAATTGTCCATAGTCTAAGCCTAATAAATCAGTGATTTGCTGGTTTGCTTCCATTCCATTCCCAAGAAATTCTTCTTCTCGATAGAACTCTACACTCGATGGATGTTCTCGAACTTCAACCCGTTCACCAGGTCCTTTTTGCTTTGGACTTCTAACAATCCGATAGCTTCTATTTTGCATCTCAAAAGTTAGCTCGACTGATGCGAAGTCAGCATCGGTTGCAAAGTCAGATTTCATCATTTCTGTATCGCGTGTTTGACCGCTGGCTTCATTAAATAAAGCATAGCTGATAGCATCAAAAATCGTTGTTTTCCCTGAGCCCGTTGGTCCGTTAATTAAAAAAATAGAATGACTACCAAATTTTGTGAAATCTAAGGTCACTGAATGACGATAGGGGCCAAAGGAATTCATTTTTAATTCAATCGGTCTCATTATAGATCCTCCTTTGATTTTATTGTTTCCAAGCTTTGAATGACCGCTTTTTCTTGTTTTTTACTTAAAGGCATCCCAGTGTTTTGTTCATAAAACTCTTCAAACAATTCTTTTAAACTAGTCTCTTTTATTTTTTCTTTTGTATGATGTAAAGTCAACTGATCATGCTCTTTTTGATTAATGTATTCTAAGCCCATTGTATACGGATATCTTTGTCTCAACTTGTTCATCGCATCAACAATATAATTCTTATCTTCTAATTCAAAAAAAACATAATCATTCGATTGTTTTTTAATAATTTCATCAAATCGACCACGAATCACGCGCAAATCCTTTGATAGTGGTATTTCAAGAACTTCTAAATCAAAAGAATCTTTCCTAATATCAACAATTAAATTTTGCTTGCGGTGATTCGCTTCAGATTTTGAATATTTTAAAGGAGAGCCACTATAGCGAATCCGCTCATCCCCAACTTTTTGTGCTTTATGTAAATGACCTAAAGCGACATAGTCAAAATCACTGACTAATTCATATGGAACATAATCCACCGTTCCAATACTAAGTGGCCTTTCCGAATCAGATTCCTCTAAGCTTTCCTCACTATTTATATTAATCATAAATCCATGATATAAAAGAATATTAGTTGCTTTTGGATCCCAGTCTTTTTGAATTCGATTGAGTTGAATTTCTAAGGCTTCTGCTGGCGTCTTTATTCCTTCTGCTTCATATATTTGTCGAATATTGCGGTGATCATCGTAAGGGATGAGATAAAAATGTGTGTTTTCTATTTCAACTTTTCGAATGAAATTCTTCGTTGTTCCTTCAATATGTAAGTTGCTCGCTGACAAGAGGCTTGAGCCGTATTCTAAACGCTCATTACTGTCATGATTCCCTGCAATCACGAGGACAGGGATTTTTAACTCTTGAGTGATTTTTGTAAATACTTCGTTGGCTAGGCTAACGGCTTCTTTCGGTGGAATCGCTCGATCATACAAGTCTCCCGCCATAATCAGTACTTCTACCTCTAGTTCTTCGATTTTGTCCATTAATTTAGTTAAATATTCTTTCTGTAAATCAAGCATCGAAAATTCATTCACAACTTTTCCTAAGTGCCAGTCCGCTGTATGTAAAATACGCATGATTATCTTCCTCTCCTTAAAGTCACATCCTTATCATATCAAAGATTAGATTGAAAAAAGGATTTTTTTATTTTTTTTACTCTATTTCTATTGCGCTAGTATATATGCTACTATAGAGAAAAGAAAGCTGGGTGATTCTAGTGGCTACTCTCTATATTGATAAATTCGAAAGCGCTATTTGGTCTGGATTTTTAGTGGTTAGCGAGATAGGTCTCGCCTATGTCAGTCATTACACAAAAGACTTAAAGGATGTGACAGGTTGGCAAACTAAAAATTATCCAGATGCTATTTTAGTATCTGATTCTGAAAAGCTTGCTCCTTATGCGAAGCAATTTCGTGAGTATTTTAATGGTGAACGTTTTAAATTCGATTTTCCTGTTGATTTAAATGGAAGCCCTTTCCAGATGAGAGTGTGGGATGCTCTGCTTGACATTCCTTACGGTCAAACAGCAAGTTATTTAGACTTAGCTTTAAAATTAAATCGTGACCACCGTTCTTCACAAGCCATTGGTGGCGCAGTTGGAGCTAATCCATTATCCATTGTTTATCCCTGTCATCGAGTGGTTGGCAATGATGGAAGTTTAACCGGATATGCAGGTGGTCTAGATATTAAAAAAACTTTACTTAACCACGAACTAGAACATGCTTTTCAAAACTATAAATAAAAAACCTCTCACTACTGATTTGTAAGATTCAATAGTGAGAGGTTTTTTAGTTCATATAGAAAACTAATGAAATAAAGCCCATTAAATTATTTAAAAAATGATAAATGATTGGCCCTTCTAATGACTCCGTCCGTTTTCCTGCGTAAGAAAAGATAAAGCCCATCCCAACATAAGTATAGAATGAGGATATATTTGTAGGAGTATGTACCAGACCAAACAAAAGTGAACTGATAATTACTCGAAGCCAAGAAGTTTTCTGCTCACCAGCTGAAAATAAAACTAAGCCCCTAAAAAGGACTTCTTCGACTATTGGTGCAACAATCACGGTCATTAAAAATATTTGCCAGATTGGAAGATGACTAAACATTGATTCAACTGCCAACTGGTTAACGGCCTCTCCCTCTCCAAAAATACTCACGATAAAACTGTATCCAAGACTATAAAGTAAAAAAGAACCGGGAATATAATACAGTAGAAATTTCCAGTCTGATTTATTCAAGCCAGGAACAATAAATGACTCTTCTTTACTTAATTGTTTTCGATTGAAAAGAGGAATTTTATTCTTATAGATAACCCACAAAGTTAAGGGTAAACTGATAATTGTTCCCGCCGAAGCCGCTAGATAAAATAGCTGATCGATCATTTCTTCTTCCGACTGAAAACTTCCTATTATAGATTCAGGAAAAAAGCTGATTGTTTTTGCACTTAAGATTGTCACGAGAAACTGTAAGACTAATGAAGATGTCAATATAATCAATAGCCAATCTTTTATCGTGAATTTTCTTAATGGATAACCTTCTCGCATGCCATAAGCTCCTTCTATTAAAAAAGCGACTTGCTAATTCACAAGTCGCAAATTATTTATTTTATTCTCTATTTAAATCAA
>JARICH010000021.1 GCA_029257245.1 Atopostipes sp.
TAGGATCCATCTGATGAATTGCTTCCAATGCTTCTTTAGCTGTTTTTAACCGTTTTTCTAACGCTCTAAAAGATCCATCAATTCCTAATAATGAAGGGTAAGTGCTTTTATCTAAATGAGTATCGGTCATTACCGCTTTTCCTAGTTCATCTTCTGATGCTAATTGATCTAATAAATCATCTCGAATCTGATAAGCAATACCTAAATTTTTTGCAAATTTTTCTAATGCCCTTAAAATATCTTCTTTTTTTTCAGCAATGATCCCTGCTGAAAGAACAGCCATTCGAATTAACTCACCTGTTTTGCGTTCATGAATAGATTCAATCTCAGTTAAAGATAAAGTCAGCTTTTCTCCTTCAATATCTGCTTGTTGTCCTCCTACCATCCCTCGATAACCCGCTGTTTCAGCTAATAATCGCGATAGCTTTAACTTAATTTCAGCTGAAAGATCTCCTTCAGTAATTATTTCAAAAGCCAAAGTCAACAGTGCATCACCAGCAAGTATCGCGGTCGCTTCATCAAATTGAATATGGTTCGTTGGTTTTCCTCGACGTAACTGATCATTATCCATCGCCGGCAAGTCATCATGTATTAAAGAATAAGTATGAATCATTTCTAAGGCTGCCGCTGCTGGGTAACCTAATGACAGGTCAACTGAGAAAGAATCAAGTAGAGATAATAGTAAAAGTGGACGCAACCTTTTTCCTGGAGCATTTAGAGAGTAAGACATCGATTCCTCTAATTTTGTTGCACTTTCTTTTTTAATATAGTTCTCTAGATAGTTTTCAAAATCTGCTAGATGTGTTTCACTAAATTTGTTAAAATGCATTTATTACCCTACCTTCATCCTATTCTTCTGCTTCAAATAGTTCTTCTTTACCATCTTCTGTTACTATTTTTGCAAGGGTATCTTCAGCGTCTTTTAGTTTACTTTTCAAAGAGCGACTCAGACCAATTCCCTCTTGAAATTTATCTAAAGCTTCTTCTAAAGGAATTTCTCCTTCTTCTAATCGATTTACAATTCCTTCTAATTCTTTTAATGATTCGTCAAAACTTTTTTCATTTGCTGTCATTTTTTACTCCTTGTTTTCATAAATTTTTTTAACAGATGCATCAATTTTACCGTCAGCTAATTCAATTTCTAGAGAATCTTCCTTCTCGATATCAGCAATCGAGGATATAATTTCCCCTTCTTTTTTAACAAGAGAGTAACCGCGAGCAAATATTTTTAACGGTGATAGATGCTCGAGTCCTTGCATTAACTGATCCACTTTATAATGCTCTTCTTTCAATTGTCTTTTCATTTGACTAGTTAATTGCTGAGTCAAATAATCAACTGTTCGAATTTCTTCTTTAATTATTTGTTTTAATGGAATGGATTCCAATTTTTGATTTAATAAAACGAGCTTTTGTTTGTTTTTAGATAGATGTTCATTTATCGCTAAAAATAAGCGTTCCTCTAATTGATCGACATTTTGTAAATAACCATCATAAAGTCTTTCAGGTTGTCTAAATATAAATGAATCAGCCACTTGATTAAGTTCTTTTCTTAAAAGTTTCAATTGTGACTGGAAAGCTCGTACCATTCTTTGTTCAAAATGATTTAAATTCATTAATTCATCGGTTAAAACAGGGACAGCTAGTTCTGCAGCCGCTGTTGGTGTAGCTGCTCTCAAATCAGCCACCAAATCTGTTAAACTAGTATCTGTTTCATGTCCAATTGAAGAAATCGTTGGTGTTTTCGCCTCAAAAATCGCTCGAACAACCTTTTCTTCGTTAAATGAGAACAAGTCTTCAAAAGATCCTCCACCTCGAGCAATAATTAACGTATCAAAATCAGCTTTTTCTTCCACTAATTTAATATTTTTAACAATGGAGTCTGCTGATTGCTTCCCTTGGACCTGAGTCGGAAAAAGAACAATTTCTGCAATTGGATATCTTCTTTTAACCGTAGTTAGAATATCTTGAATAACTGCCCCAGAAGGACTCGTAATAACTGCGATTCGTTTCGGATATTTTCTAATCTTTTGTTTAAATTGCTCTTGAAACAAACCTTCTTTATTCAATTTTTCTTTTGTTTGTTCATAAGCTAAGAATAAGGCGCCAATTCCATCAGGTTGCATCGAATCTATAATTAACTGATAGTTTCCTCCAGCTTCATAAACAGATACACGTCCCGATACTAAAACACTCATTCCTTCTTCTAAGTCAAATTTTATTTTTCGCGCATTGCCAGCGAATAGAACAGTTGAAATAATTGAATGCTCGTCTTTGATATTAAAGTATTGATGCATTCCTCTACGACGTGAATTATAATTTGAAATTTCGCCTTTTAAGTAAACTTTTTCTAAATAGGGATCAAATTCAAATTTTCGAGAAATATATTTTGTAAGTTCGGTGACTGTTAAATATTGTTCCACATATTCTGCTCCCATCTTTTCAAATTCTTCATGAACAGATTCATCTTTAAAATAAAAAAGAAGCCGATTAGGCTTCTTTTGCATCTAAAATCCCTTGAAGCACTCCATTAACAAATTTACTTGCATTTTCGTTATTAAAGGATTTTGTTAATTCAATCGCTTCATTCATGACAATACTTGGATCAATTTCTTCATGAAAATATAACTCATATGC
>JARICH010000112.1 GCA_029257245.1 Atopostipes sp.
ACAGATGGTGCAGGTGCTGGAACAATCTATGCTGCCGCCTTCTTAGAGCACTTTGTTGAAGATATTCCATGGGTCCATTTAGATATTGCTGGCACATCTTATAAAGAGAATAAAGGATTTAAGTATCGTCCAAGAGGTGCTTCTGGAATACCAGTTAAAACCTTATACGAATTTGTTAAAAAATCTGTTGAATAATTAATAACTCGATAAAAAACAACTTCTCTTTAACCGAGAAGTTGTTTTTTATTTTTCTAGTTTTCTAGTTTTTCCGCCCATGCTGTCATCGTTCCTGGGCCAACCTCAAAGTCACCATTTCCGGCTTCATCAATTTCAATTTCCTGATCATTGTCTCCTGTTAATTCGACATATATTTTACCTGCTTGGTCTTCACCAACATTCATCGTTAAAGTTTTTGCTTCACCAGTCGAAACTAAAACAGCTAATGAGCCTGGATGTTCTTCATTACCATGACGAACCCAAGCAATCAGGTCTTCACTTTCCATATAATCACTTTGGTCACCATAAGCATAATCTTTTCGTATCTGAATTAATCGATCAATGATTTCTTTTTGTCCTTCAATCGGATTTTCTCCTGCTAGACCATAATAATCCCCATAAAAAATGCAAGGATAACCATCTTTGCGCAGTAAGATAAGGCCGTAAGCAATCTTTTTAAACCAAGGTTCCACAAAAGATTCCAACGATTGACCGGGTTGACTATCATGATTATCAACAAAAGTTACAGCTAGGTGCGGATGTTCTTGCACGAGACTATTATCGAAAATCTTGCGCAAATCAAAATCATTAGTATTTTGAGCCGCTTCGACTAAGTTAAAATGTAAGCCAACATCAAATAAATCCGTGTGATATTTTGTCTCATAGAGATAATGATTGTTTTCATCTGGATCATTCTTCCAATATTCACCAAAGAAATAAAAATCGCGCTCAATTTTATTTTCGATGTGATCAATAAAATCACGAATAAACTGATCCTGAATATGTTTTAAGGCATCAAAGCGCATGCCATCAATTGGTAAAAAGTCAACAAACCACTCCCCCCAATTAAAGAGTTCTTGTCGAACATCTGGATGGTCGTGGTCAATATCTGCAAACATTAAATAGTCAAAGTTTCCTTTTTCACCAGAAACTCCTTCACTCCAGTCTTTATTTTCTCCAACAATTTTAAAAATTCCGGACTGATCACCTGCTTGATCATAATCAACCGCTGTGAAATGGTTAAAATTCCACTCAAATTCTGAATATTCCCCATCTCGATTAGGAAAATTAAAACCGGTCCAGCCTTCAATGTTATGAGACTCTGAAACCTCTTGGGTCCGATCATTCTCGTCCACTTCAACCGCTAAAAATTCTTCTGTAAAGTCTGCCCCACCCTTATGATTTAAAACAACATCTGCATAAACTTTAATTTCTTGTTTGTGTAGTTCTTCAATCAATTCTCTTAATTCTTCTAAAGTCCCATACTTAGTGCGAATACTTCCTTTTTGATCAAATTCTCCTAAATCATATAAATCATAAATCCCATAGCCTACATCATTTGTTCCAGTTGCTTTAAACATCGGTGGCAGCCATAAAGCATTAATTCCGCTTGCTTTTAAATCCTTTGCTTTTTCCTTTAAGTCTTGATAATAATTTCCATCATCGGGCAAGTTCCATTCAAATGCTTGCATCATTACATTATTCTCTGTCAATTTTTTTCCTCTTTTCTCATTGAAAATCACAATCTAAATCGTGATCGTTGATAACTCCTATCGCTTGTAAATAAGAATAAATGGTTACTGAACCAATAAATTTAAAATCTTTATTTTTCAAATCTTTCGTTAACTGATCACTTAATTCACTTCTATTCCGCTGTATATCATCTTGCCTTATTATCTGTTTTCCTTCTGTAAAAGACCAGATATAATCAGAAAAAGAACCATAATCTTTTTGGATAGATTCAATTTGTTGAGCATTATGGATGACTGCTTCAATCTTTTCTCGATAACGAATAATTCCTTTATTCCCCATCAATTGTTTGACTTTCTCTTCATTATATTTTGCCACCAGGCGATAATCAAATTGATTGAACGCTTCCATGAAGGCATCATATTTCGATAGAACTAACTGCCAAGATAAACCAATATGAAATATTTCAAGCGACAGCCATTTAAATAATTCCTGATCATCATACAACTCTTTGCCCCAAACTTCGTCATGATAAGCAATATAATATTCTGGTTTTCCTTCAACCCAGTTACAGCGTTTGACTTGATTTCGCGCCATGTTCTCACTCCCAAAATTGAAATAAAAAACCCAGCCTATTCATCAAGTTCTAAGCGAATAGACTGAGTGATTTTACTATTAAATTAATCAAGATTTTGTGATAAGTCGAGTCCTTTGATTTTATTGAGTTCTGGCATCAATGCGCGTAGAATTCTGCCGCCATGCATAAATGTGTTCAATGTAGGCAATGGATCTGCTCCTAAAATTCCTAAATTACGCATGTGTAATTCCCCGTCTGGACTGACCGCAAAATGGTAGTAGCCAGATTTCATCATATTAATCTCATTGATTTTTTCTAGAATCATCGGTAGTTGATTCCGATCAGTCACTAAACCAATTCGGTTATAAGTAATTTGATAGTTCACATAATCCATTTCATCTGTATCATGGATAAAAAGTGAACAAGGAACAGCTTTTCCTTCATGAATTCGTAAAGCTGTTTGAAGAATTAATTGTTTATGTGGAATTTCATTTCCATCTTTATCTTTTAAAGACTTTTCCACCACACGCGGAGAAAACTTTAAATTCTTGCTCTCTGCTTCTTGTAGAAAACGATCGGTTATTTTAATCATAATTTGCCTCCAATATATATTCTTGCTTTAGTATAGCGAAAATAAAGAGAAAATGAAAAAAATAATGAATAGTTTTTTCATTTTTTGAAAAATAAAAAGCCCTTGTTTTTCAACAAGAGCTTTTCTAAATATCTTCTTAACGACGCTCTGTAATTCGAGCTGCTCGTCCTTGACGGCTTCGTAAGTAGTATAATTTCGCACGACGAACTCGACCGCGACGTGTAACTTCAATTTGTGCAACACGAGGTGTGTGTAGTGGGAAAGTACGCTCTACTCCAACACCATTGGAAATTTTACGAACAGTATAACTTTCGCTAATTCCCGCGCCACGTTTTTTGATTACAACGCCTTCGAAAATCTGAATACGTTCACGATCGCCTTCAACAATTCGTGCATGTACACGAACAGTATCTCCAGGATGAAAATCTGGAAGATCGTCACGTAATTGTTCTTTTGTAATATCTTCGATTAATGGATTCATTTTTGCTTCTCCTCTCGCGCAAAATTCATAGGTGCATAGGTCCCAGCGGAATATTGCAAGATAGAATGGTTTTACCCACTCGACAACTAATATTAGCATGTTTTAAATTGATTGTAAAGTCTAAAATCTAACTATTATTGATTTTCACGATGTTCTCTTAAAAATTCCAACTCTTCCTCAAAAACTTTTGGCAAGTCAGCTTCAAAAATCATTTTTTCTCCTGTTCTTGGATGAATAAAGCCAATTCGTCGTGCATGCAAGAACTGACCCTTTCCTTCCAATGTCTTACGCGGCCCATATAGTTCATCCCCTGCGATAGGAAAGTCAATATAATTTAAATGAACCCGAATTTGATGTGTTCGGCCTGATTCTAATTGGACTTCTAATAAGGAATAGTCTTCAAATTTTTCGAGTAATTTGAAGTGAGAAACTGCTTCTTTTCCTTCTGTCACAACTGCATTCCGTTGACGGTTGCGTGGATCGCGTCCAATCGGTGCATCAATTGATCCTTGATTGTGAGGCATGATTCCATGGACTAAGGCCCAATAGGTTCTCTCCATGCTTCGATCAGCTAACTGTTCGGAAAGAGCTACATGCGCTTCATCATTTTTTGCCACTACCATAATTCCTGATGTATCTTTATCCAATCGGTGAACAATTCCTGGACGAATTTCACCATTAATTCCTGATAAATCGTCAATTTGATAAAGTAGTGCATTTACTAAAGTTCCACTTTTGTGTCCAGGTGCCGGATGCACAACCATCCCTTGCTCTTTATTTAATACAATTAAATCTTGATCTTGATAAATAATATCTAAAGGAATATCTTCTGGAATGACATCAATAGCTTCAGCTTCTGGAATAGAAACAATAATCTGGTCGCCTGCTTGCACTTTATAGTTTGACTTGATTTCTTGATCATTTACTTCAATGAAGCCTTCTTCGATCAAACCTTGTATTTTCGAACGCGACATATTGTCGAATTCGTCGACTAGATACTTATCAATACGACCATTATCTACTGCGATTGTTAATTCAATTCTTTCTTCAATTGTTCTTTCTTCTTTTGACATAATAACCACCTACATTAAATTTTTGCTGATTTCTTTTCTAGATAAAGGGAATAAACAAAAAGTAAAGTCACACCCACTGTTAAAAATGAATCCGCTACATTAAACACTGGGAATGAGATAAACTCAACTTTAATCATATCGATGACATACTGATAAAGCAATCGATCAATAAAGTTTCCTAAAGTTCCCCCAAGAATGATTGCTAAAATAGTTCCGAAAATTCGATCCTTTTTTCCTTCGGTATAGAGAAAGTATAAAATGACTGCTGAAACGATCACGGTCACTAAATAGAAGAACCACATTTGCCCTTCCAAGATACTCCATGCGGCACCTGTATTTTGAATATAAGTCCAGGACATAAATCCTGGAATAAAGTCAACTTGATCATACAAAGCAATATTTTGCACCGTTAAATATTTAGTGAGCTGATCAATAATGACTAAAATCGTTGTTAAGCTTAGATAATAAAACATGAGTCCACTCTTTTCTATCTGATTTCATTTCTTCCTTTTCTATTATAGCAAAGATATTCACTTTTTTATTTAAATTCACTTTCTTTCAATTACACATTGGGTAACACTTCATGTACAATAAGAATTCAATCAATATTTAAATTAAAAGGGTGAAGAAAATGAAGAAAAAATTAAGTCTTATTTTTACTATAGGTGCAAGCTTAGCTTTATTGTCAGCTTGCTCAACTGTTGGAATAGAAGACCTTGCGGATGCAAATACAGAAATTCAGCAAGAACTAGATGAATTAATTAGTCTTGACCAGAAATTCTCGGAAGAAGAAATGGATTTGAATGAACAATTTCAAACGCTGCTAATAGAAGACGAAGAACTTGCTAGTTTACGTAATGAAGATGCAGAGCTTTTAATAAATATAAATGACCGAGAAGCTGAACTCCAGCAATTCGAAGAACAAGCTGAC
Organism: Atopostipes sp.; assembly: GCA_029257245.1. Classification (GTDB taxonomy): domain Bacteria; phylum Bacillota; class Bacilli; order Lactobacillales; family Carnobacteriaceae_A; genus Atopostipes. Next base: position 5,341 of record JARICH010000112.1, read on the forward strand.
GCTATTCAGAAAAAAGCAGATTACATTTCAGCTTATGACGGAGAAGAGATTTCCGTAGAACTTATTGAAAAAGCATCGGAACAGTTCTTAGATTTTTCTGAAAGTATACGATCCTATCAATCCGATTATCAGGAATCTTTAGACTTCCAGAAAGAATATTTTAATCAATTAGCAACCGAGGAAGCAGATTATGAAGGTTTTATTCAGGGCTTAGACGACTTAAATGTAAACTATCAATCTTTACAAGCAAAAAAAGAAAAGTTAGATCTGGAATTAGATGATGTCCAGGGGAAGTTAATAGAAATCAATGATTTGATTCCTCAGGCGGATGAGGATTTAGAAGAAAAGAAAGAAGACACAGAAAAAGAAAAGAATGAGGAAGAGCAAGCGAATAAAGAGGTTGACGAATCGCCTGAGGAATCGCCCGAGCATATACTTACTATTCGTACTGAGCCTTTGCTTAACATGCCAAGATCTTTGCCTAAACAGTTTTTATACGATTCGGGGGTAGATATTCCTTATCCTGAAGATGGTGTTAAAGGAATCTATACGACGGCTTATTCAGCAGGTGGTGATCGTATGGAATCTTTAGTGGAGCTGATCAACACAACTGATTTAAATGCGATGGTCATCGATATAAAAGATGACGAAGGAAATATTACTGTTGACTTAGGAAGCGATAATGAATTAGTAAATGAAATGACCAATGAGATGATTGATATTGAAGAATTAATGGAGATCCTAGAAAAAAACGACATCTATCCAATCGCTAGAATTGTCGTTTTCAAAGATACTCTCCTTGCTCAAACAAATCCAGATTGGTCTTTCACAGAAGGAAATGGTCAAGTATGGAAAAATCGTCGAGGAGAAAGTTTTATTAATCCTTATCTTGAAGAAGTCTGGGATTACAATATTGAAGTCGCAGTGCAAGCTGCTAAATTAGGATTTAAAGATATTCAATACGATTATGTTCGCTTTCCAGAAGGCTTCGAAAACCGTGCCGACTCCTTAAGTTATTCTCATGGAAATTATGCTGATGATACAAAAGATGTAATCAGTATGGAGTATCGGAATAGAGCAGTTACTGAATTTGTTCGTAAATCAAAAGAAAGTTTAATGCCTTATGGTGTTGATTTATCAGTGGATCTCTTTGGTTACGCAGCGGTTGTCCGTGAAACTCCAGGTATTGGGCAAAGTTTCCCTGACTTAGCGAAAGAAGTTGATGTAATATCTAGTATGATTTACCCAAGTCATTGGGGTCTGGGTAACTTAGATATAGCTAAACCAGATCTTGAACCTTATCAAGTGGTCAATAATTATTTAGCCATTGAACAAGAAATATTTGAAGAGTTAGGAAATGAAGCTCCAATTAGTCGTCCATGGCTACAAGATTTTACAGCTTCTTATTTAGGTGCTGGTAACTATAAAAACTATGGTGCGGCAGAAGTCACGGCTCAAATCGAAGCATTAGCAGATAATGGTGTTCATGAATATTTATTATGGAATGCAGGTAATCGTTATTCTCCAGGTGCTACTTATAAATTTAATTAAAGAAAAAAGATGAAGGAATATTTCCTTCATCTTTTTATTTTAACTTGCTTAAGTTAGATAAACTGTTTCTCCAATATCTAAGGCAACAATCGCTATTTTAATTACTTTTTTATTTGTAATCGTCTCCAACGCTTCTTTATATAAGTGTAACTGTCCTCGGTAGCGGTCCTTCAACTCACTAGCAGCCTGCTCTCCTAAATGAGATACTCGATCTGTTTTATAGTCAAAGAGTACAAGCCCTTCTTCTACTTCAAAGTAGCCATCGATTATTCCGTGAATTAAGATCGAATCATCCAATTCTTCCATATCCAAGAACACATCACTCGCTTCCATTAAAAGAGAAAAGAGTACTTCTTTTTGAATATTTTCGCCATAGGCTAAAATTCTTTGTCCGAAATCTGTCTTAAAGTAACTCACAATTTCATCCACATCTATGGTTTTAGCAAGATTTTCTTGAATGACTTTTTCATCAACCAATTTTTGAATCACCATCTCAACATTTTCTCTAGATGCTGGAATCGTTAAATCCATTTTTTGAAGAACTAAGTGAGTAGCCTGCCCAATTTCAGCTCCAGTCGGTGCACTCGTTTCTTGTAAAAATTTAGGCCGTTCAAAATTCTGCTTCGTGTATCGATTCATTCGATCCTCTTCTGACCAGTCAATTTTAACTAATTGCCCATCATCTGGTTCTTCAAATAATTGTTTTACTTCTGAAACGGACTGATAATTTGTAGTCTGAGTCGACAAGGTATAAGGATAATCGTAACTTATGATTTCAACTGCTTTTTCAACTGCCTCTTTCACTTCATCATCGCTTTTTATTCTGAGTTTCTTTTTCTTGAGATCATCCAGCCAAGTCATAGTCTCTTCTGTTTCTTCACTTTGTAATTCTTTAGCAATTCTCTCTTCCGAGTAAAAATCATAAGAAAATTGAACGGGATAATTTCTAACTTGTTGATTTTCTTGTAATGAAGGAGTATCGGCATCTGCTAGTTCGTGACGAGCAATAGTGGAGCCAATCCAATCCATAAAGTTGTTTGTTGATAAACGCAAACGAGCATCTAACACTTCTTCTCTAAATGAATTTCCGACATCCCATTTTTCAAATGCTTTTTCTTTTGATTCTGCACTCCCCACTAAAAACAATTTTTGTTCCGCTCTTGTCATGGCAACGTACAACAAACGCATTTCTTCGGCATAGCCTTTCTCTTTTTTAATTTTTTTAATCGCAGTATCTACTAAAGTAGAACTTTCAACTTGATTAATTGGATTTCTATATTTTAAACCAATTCCAAGTTGACGATCAAAGACATAAGTCCCTGTCCAATCGGATTGGTTAAATTGTTTGGATAAATCCATTAAAAAGACGACCGGGAATTCTAGTCCTTTACTGGCATGGATGGTCATAACACGAATCGCATTCTCTTCGAGTAAAATGGAAGTTGGCTCTGCTAAATCTTTATCTTTTTCTTGCATTTTGTCAATAAAACGGATAAAACGGTATAGCCCTTTAAATGAGGTCTGTTCATAAGTGGCCGCTCGGTGATACAAGGCTTCTAAATTAGCTTTTCGCTGTTTGCCCCCCGTCATGCCTCCTACATAATCGACAAAAGCTGTTTCTTGATAGAGCATTCGAATTAAATCTACCACTGATTTTCGACGAGCAAATTCACGCCATCGATCTAAATTGGCTAAAAAATGTCGAACTTTCTTTTGTACTGACACATTTCGACTATCAAGCATATCTTTTTCAGCATAGGCTTTGGTCGCTTCATAAAAATCTCCTTTTCGATCTTCCAATCGAATATAGGTCAATTCGATCTCATTTAGGCCGACAATTGGTGAGCGTAACACAGCAACCAAAGGAATATCCTGTTTTGGATTATCAATAATCTTTAAAAGGGACATTATAATTGTGACTTCGGTTGTTTGAAAGAAATTTTGAGTTTCGTTAATCGCTGTAGGTAAACCAATTTCCTGGAAAATCTCTTGAATTTCTAAATTATTCTTTTTCGTTGGTGTGAGTAAAACAATATCTCGGTATTCTAATGGACGCATTTTCTTTTCTTTTTTATCATAAAGCTCAAAGTTTTCATCCATTAAGGTTTTTATACGTGTTCCAACTGTTAAAATTTCTCCCTTACTTTTACTATTAATTTGTAAGCTTTCATCCACTGCTTCTAATTCACTAAAAGATTTCTTTTCATCTTTCCCTTTTTCATAAATCAATAGCTCCGTTTGATAATTAGAATCAGTCTCCACTTCGTCAAAAAAAGGATTCCCATAAACAAGCTCTGCATTTTTGTCATAGGTTATATTTCCTAACTCTTGATCCATTAATTGCTTAAAGACAAAGTTTGTAAAAGTTAATATTTCTTTTCGTGAGCGGAAATTCTCGGCTAAAATAATCCGATTGCCTTTTTTCCCTTTCGCATAACTTTCATATTTTGAAAGGAATAAACTGGGGTCGGCTAGACGGAAACCATAAATAGATTGTTTTACATCTCCAACCATGAAATAATTTCCTTCTTTTTCATCTGCTCGAGAAACTAAGCGCAAAATAGCTTCTTGTACAGCATTAATATCCTGGTATTCGTCCACTAAAACTTCCTCAAATTTGTCTTGATAGTAACGGGCAGCTTCTGACTCTCCTTCAGCTTTTTCATCAGTAAGGATTTTTAAAGTAAGATGCTCTAAATCGTTAAAATCAATTAGTTTACGATTCATCTTATACTCTTCATAACGGCTAGCAAATTTTAGAGTCAGTTCGGACAACACATCCACATGTTGCTTCATTTCATGAATAATTTCGACTTGTTCACTCGGAGACAATGAAAAGTTTTCACTAAACTCTTCGTATACTTTTTTTGCTGCATCTCGTGTTGGTTTCGTGACTTGAGCATGATACTCTTTCATTTCATCCGGAATTGATTTTTTTCTGGGTGCTCTCAAAGCTTTAAATTGATAGCCTTCATCAATCAAATCATAAACAGCCTCTAAGTCTTCCTCTTTTATTAATTTATAAAGTTTTGCATATTGAGCTTGTTCTTCTTTAATCACTTTAATTTGTGGAGCCAATTCCTCCTCTTTTCCAATTTCATGAAGGAGATCATCCATATTCTGCAAAATATAAGCAATTTTTTCTTCCCAATCTTTTTTAAAATAGTCTTGATAAATTTTTGATTCCCCTAATTTATTTGAGGAAAGATCATATAGATTTGATAAACTGTTTAACCATTCTTTAGGATTCAAGTTTGCTCTTGAAAACTCATAGAGTCGAAAAATCATTTCGGTAATCTGATCATCATTTCGATTACCAGCATAAGCTTCCATTAATCGAATAAAATCCGGGTCTGCTTTCTCATAAAGTTCTTCTACTAACTCATCCCAAACATCTTCTTTAATTAAAGCTATCTCAGTTTCGTCGGTTAACATCCTGAATACCGGATCAAAATCAATTAAATAATAATAACGCTCAATTACTTTTGTACAAAAAGAGTGCAGGGTAGATATGTTAGCATGGCCCAATTTTGGTAGTTCATTGACCAACTTCATTCTCGAATCAGAATTTTCTCTCACTTCTTTTCTTAATTCCTCTTCAATTTTTTGTTTCATTTCTTTTGCAGCCGCATTAGTGAAGGTTACTACCAATAAATTCTCAATCGATAAATCAGCTTGAGGATCTTTTATTTTTTCAATAATTCGATTCACGAGGACCATCGTTTTTCCAGATCCAGCCGACGCAGAAATTAATAAGTTGTTACCCGATTGATACATCGCTTGCCATTGTGCTTCTGTATAGATCGCATCTTTTGGTTTTAATGGTATCCGCTTCATGATTTATCCTCCTTTTCATTTGCATATTTATTCTTTAGGCGTTCAAAAAATTCTTTTTCATTCATCGATTCAATTTCTCGATAATTATTTTCTTTTAATAAGGCATCAAATTGTGAAATAGCTCGGTAAGGTCCATCAACAGCTGGTGTAAATATTTTTGATTGCCGGCGATCATAGGGATATAAACTATTTTTTCCACTGATAATTTTATTTCCAGCTTCAATAATCTTCTCTCGATTGAAGCGAATTAGCCATTCTAATTCTTCCTCTGATAAGGTTCCAACTTCTGTATAATTTCCACTTTTTAATAATCGGACCGGATAAACTGGCGATGTTTCTTTCGCCTCTAGTAAGAGATCAGCTGCTTCTAAGATTTCCTCGCGGTGAACAATTAAACCTTTGTACTTATATTCCTTTAACTGTTCTAAAGCCAAATCTTTCTTCGCTAACTTTTGTAAATCCGTATAGTAATTTGTAATCGTTGAGTAAAAAGCACCAATTCCAAGAGCATCTTCTCCAAATATTTCTCTGGAGTAAGTTAGTACTGTGTCTAAATAAGTAACCATTTGTAACATCAGACCGTGATAAATATTTTGATAATTAAAGTTTGTATCACTCGATTTATAATCAACCACTCCCGCAAACAATTGATCTTTTTCTTTAAAACTGTCAACCCGGTCAATTTTTCCTCTTAAGAAAAGTTTACGATTTCCAGTTAAATCAAAATTTAGACCCTGGACGCCTTTTTGATTACCAAGCTGACCAAAAACTAACTCAGTTTTGGCTGGTCGAAATTTCGTCCGTTTTGACTGCTGAATCAATGAATGAACCATATTCTTCACTGTCTTTGATAACTGCCTAAATATAAAATTCATACGATGTGAACTATTAGCTAACCGGTACTTCTTTAAATCCAATAAATGATTAAAAATATCTCTAGTGATTTGGTCAAGCTCATATTCAGTAATTTGAGCGAGATCTTTTCTAGAACTTATTAATTCCTGACTAATTAAATCCAGTGCTTCATGATAAAAATTTCCAGATTCTAACGGTGTGAGTTCCTGTAATTGTCGTTCTCTTAAACCGAGTCCATAAATTAAGAAATGGCTATAAGGATCTGTGTAAAAAGACTCTAATTGCGACACTGACAGATGTAAATCCTTTCCATACAGTTCTTCTGCCAATTCTTCATTTAATGGAACCGGAATATTACGATGACTCAAACTTTTTAAAACACTCTGCTGACGCAGATTCTCTGGATTATAAAGTTGATTAAAGAGTTCAGTCCAAAAAGGACTTGGCATCATCGACTCATCTAGGGCATAACGCAAACTAATGACTAACTGTCCAAATGCTTGATCTTTAGATGCTAAAAAATGTAAATAATCAAAAGGACTTGCTAATTCTTTAGATAAGGAAATAGCATTTCCATATTTGACATGACTAGGTAATTTTAAAGCTTCTTGAATTCTAGCTAAATAAGGACTCATTCGATTTTCTTTATGCTCACTATTAGTTGATGAATATGTGAAAAATATTTTTTCGCTTGCTTGTGAGATGGCTAAATAAAAACCAAAAGGTTCATTCGCCATACTTTCCATACCTGAAACCGCTAAATACTTGTCATTCGTTAAGCTGGCTTCAAGAAATTCTCGATCTTCATCAGTTAAAAGTGATTGATTCTCTTGTGCTTCTGGTAATGCAGTATCAGTTAGTCCAATTAAAAAAACTATTTTCTTTGCTTGTATTTTCGGCAAATCATAGTTAGTAATGAGCACTTGATCAATCGTTGGAGGGACCATGCTATAACTTGCTTCTTCAAAACCACTCTCAATAATCGCTAAAAAACTGTCTAAATCCCAAGCTTCATCGCCTAAAAGTTCAACAAATTCATCGAGCAAAGAAACAAAAGTCCCCCAAGCTTGTTCATGTTGTTCGGCTGCCTCTAATTGCCCATCCGCAACCAGCTGACTACGCCAAAAATCTAAACTCTTCATCACTCCAATTTTTTCCATAAAGTTATAAAGAGCAATTGCTAAATCATAATTGGTCTCTATTTTGTCAAGAGATTTGATAAACGAGGCAATTTTCTCTCTAAATAGTTCACGAACTTCATTCGCCTCTGCCTCAATTGCAAGTTCTGCGTCAGTTTGTTCAGACTGTTCATCTAGATTAAAACGACTATATTGCCATTTGTCCATGCGCGTCCAATCTGCCCCTTGGTAGCCAAAGGCCAAGGCCACATTCTCTGCGACATCGATTTGCTCACGCCAATTTTTTATTTTTTCTTGGTAAAGAGATAGATTTTCCTGAAGGGCCTCTTCGCTGTCGTCATCCAAGGTCAGTGCATCGATTCCAGGCAAGAAGAGTTCCGTTCTTAAAAAACGAAAAATGTCGTCCAAGCGGAAATATCTTTTCTTTAAGGAGAACAAACTAACTAAAAATTCTAATAAAGGATGTTGGGCCATAGTTTCTTTTTCATCAATAAAAAAAGGTAGTTCATTTTCTTTAAAGATTGCTTTGATACTCAATTCATAGCTTGCCAGATTTCGTGTCATAATTTGGAAATCTTTGTAGCGATAGTGTTCGGTCGCCACCATTTCTTTAATTTTACTGGCGATATGCAAAATTTCAGCATCCATATCTTCCGTTTCCCAGAGTTCAATTGCTTCGTAAGAACCTTTACGATAATTCTTTCTCACTTTTTCTGTCATCACTTGATTTGATTCAATCCAGTAGTTTCTTAATTCAGCCAATTCATTGACTACTTCCGCATGTTCCTCACTAAAGAAATTTTCTAGTACTTTGATGCCTTCCCCTTCGAATGTCTCTTTTAATTGGTAGTAGCTTTTTAGTGGTCTGTAAAACAAATTGTTATAATCATGATCATTTCCAAAAGCCTCTGGAGCCAAGGTTAAACTAATCATCAACCGTTTTGACTTTTTAGCCAAGAGCGTTAACAACTCTAGTTCTTGTGCAGAGAAATGTTCATAATGATCCACATAGATTGTGGTTTCTTTAAAATTTGTGGCTTCCTCTTCAATATGTCGAATCAACTCTTTGTATAAATCTTCTCGCTCGAGGTAGCTTCCCATTAATGCCTGATCATATTTTTTATATATATGGGTAATATCCTCAATCTTACGCTGAAAATCTACTCCAGCTGTTTCCGATTCAGTTGCTAATAGAATACTTTCTAAATCATCAGGATCTATTTTCCCATTCCGAAATTCGCTAAAGAGTGTAATTAAACGTTGAATAAATCCACTCTCTTGGCTAGCCCCTCGATAAATAGTGAGTTCTGTTTCTTCTTCTTTTAAAATTTTAGTCAGTAACATCGCTAAACCACTCTCTGTGAGTTGCGCTTGCTGGTAAATCGCTTGATCCTGCAAAAGATACCAAGCGAGTCGACTAAAACTAAAGATTTGTAAGTCGATCATTCCTGCAATATTTTTGCCACTGTTCTTTTTAAATTGTTCGAGAACCATAATCTCTGCTTCATATTTTACGTTATCCGGCACCAAATAAATCATTTTAGCTTGTGGATTTTCTTCTATGTGATCATAAATGCGATCAATCATCTCATTTCTCTTACTTGTAGGATTCGCTCCCAAAATAAATTGCACACTCATTCGCTTACCCTCCTAAAAAATCTTTCATTTAGTTTACCATAAGAATCCGGATGATTCTTCTAGGCAATCAAAAAAGCGAAGTAAAGATTACTTCGCTTCAATTCTTTTTTAAATTAATTTTTGGCGATTAGTTCGATAATCTTACGGATAACATCTGTTGCTGCTTCCATACTTTCAATGGCTATAAACTCATAGCGTCCATGGAAGTTCTCGCCTCCAGCAAATAAATTAGGTGTCGGTAAGCCCATGAAAGAAATTTTTGACCCATCCGTTCCACCACGAATCGGTTCAAGAACGGCTTCGATTTCTAATTCTTTCATTGCTGTCTGAGCAATTTCAACTGAACGCATATCTTTCTCAATGACTTCCCGCATATTATAATACTGATCATTCATTTCAATCTGAATTCTTTCTTCTTCGAATCCTTGATTAAGTCTTTCAGCAATTTCCAAAATCATCGCTTTACGTGCTTCGAAAGCTTCGCGATCATGGTCGCGGACAATATATTCCATTCTCGCTTCTTCTACTGTTCCAGTCATTGATGTTAAATGGAAGAAGCCTTCACGTCCTTCAGTTTTTTCAGGAACTTCGTCAACTGGTAATTCTGCATGATAATCCATAGCTAAGGTTAATGCATTCACCATTTGATCTTTAGCGGTCCCCGGATGAACATTTTTTCCTTGAACCAAAATTTTCACTCCAGCTGCATTAAAACTCTCATACTGCAATTCTCCAATTGGTCCACCATCAACAGTATATGCAAAATCTGCATCGAAATGGTCAACATCAAAACGATCCGCTCCTACACCAATTTCTTCGTCTGGACCAAAGGCTAAACGTACACGACCATGTTCTATTTCTGGATGATCGATTAAATATTCAACGGCGCTTATAATTTCAACAATTCCCGCTTTATCATCTGCCCCCAAGAGTGTCGTTCCATCCGTAGTGATCAAAGTTTTCCCAATATAATTCTTTAAATTAGGAAAAGCGCTTGGTGATAAGACAATATTCTCTTCTTTATTTAAAAGAATATCTTCACCATCATAATCTTCGACAAATTGTGGTTGAATATTCTCTGATTCAAAATCAGCCGTATCCACATGAGCAATGAAACCAACTGTTGCTAACTCTTTATCCGTATTAGCTGGCAGAGTCGCTGTGACAAAACTATTTGCTTCTGTATACTCGACTTCTTCTAATCCTATTTCTTTCAAATCTTCCACTAGCATTTTCGCAAATTCTACTTGGGATTGAGTCGATGGAATAGTCTCGCTATTCGCATCTGAACGTGTATCAATCTTCACATATCTTATAAAACGATCGACTAATTTTTCATACATCCTAGATCATCCTTCACTTTTTATTTATTAACTAAATGTAAATACATCTTCTTGTTGACTAGCAGGAATAATTTCAATTCCCCAATTCTCGCTTTCATTCCATTCATTCAGTCTCGCAGTCATCTGCTCAACAAAAATATGTTCGATAAAGTGACCAGGATCAATAAAGGCTAAGCCATCCCGCATCATATCTTGTGCGCTATGATAGCTAATGTCACCTGTGATATAGACCTCTGCCCCCTGTGCTAGTGCTTGCTGATAATAATTTGCACCTGCCCCACCTAGCACAGCCACTTTTTTAATTGGCTCAGCGACTTTCATATTCGATGAACGTAGATGTTCCACTGAATAGGCACTTTTTACTTTCTCGATCAGGTCTTCCATCGTCAAAGCTTCTGCTAATTCACCTACTCGACCAATTCCGTAACTTGCTGCCTTTTTATCAATCATCGTCAAATGATAGTTCGGCTCTGCTTCAAATCTATAAAGCTTTTGAATAAAGGCCGGAACTTCTTGTTCGGCTAGAACCATTTCAATTTTCATTTCTTCTTGGTTCAAGTGATAATAATGAATCGAAGGACTGTTCTCTAACTCTTTTTTTATCAAATCTTTTTGTTTTGTTGAACCTTGAGTTTTCGCATAGTAAGTAAGTTTTTTATAAGTATCTTGATGAGAAAAAGTAATTGCTTCATAAGGTCTTTTCAAACCAATTGCTTCTGCTAACCAATCGTTCATTCCATTTTCCGCTGCATCAACATTTGTATGCGCTGAATATAGAGAAATATTCGCTCGAATAAGCTCTATATACTCTTTGCGGCGTGGATCTTCTTCATTCAAGGTCTTTAAAGAACTAAAAATAGCAGGATGATGGGTAAAGATAAAATCAACTTCTTTTGCTTTAGCTTCTTTTAAAGTATTTGCATCCAGGTCAAGAGCCACCAACATTTTATTGACTTTTTGTTGGCGATTCCCAATGGATAAACCGATAGGATCCCAGTCTTCAGCTAGGTATGGAGGTGCAAAGTGTTCAATTTTTTGAATAATGTCTTCAACTTTTGTCATTTTACCACCTTTTCAATTCTCTCATTGATTGCTTTAAGTTCTGTTCGTTTTTCTTTATGTTCCTTTTGATCTAATTGTTTCACAATCTTTTGATTATTTTGATAAACAGCCCGCCATTTTTCTTTAAATTCTGTTGACTGTTCCTGCATGAGATGAGGTCCAAATGTTAACTCATCTACTGTGTAATCTATCTCTTGCTCACTTTGTTCAGCTACAATAATTTCATAAAACTTCTCGTTTTCTTCTACTATTGCTTCACCCATTATTTTATAATTCTCTCTTACTAGAAGCCTTCTTAAATCTACTTCTTTATTATTGGCTTGAAGGACTAAACGTGTTTCTGAGCCAATTTTATCATCTTTAAGACCAGCTTCCAAAATTTCTGAGATTAAAAGTCCTCCCATGCCACAAATAAAAACTGTCCCCATTTTTTCCTTACTTTCTATTACATCAAACCCACTGGCTAAGCGAGTTGAGATACGATCAGATAAGCCGTAACGACGAATTTCTTTCTGTGTTTTTGCAAAAGGGCCAGCTACAACCTCCCCAGCAATAGCTTTAGGTACTTTTCCTTCTTGCACTAAGTAAATCGGCAGATAAGCATGATCCGAACCGATGTCCAAAATAATTTCATCTTCTTTGACAAAATCAGCCACTTTTTTTAAACGTTTAGAGAGTTCAACTTTTTCCATTCCACATTCACCTATTTTCTATTTCTTATGTGAGCTGTTGAGTCGCAAAGTTATGATACAGCTCATGATTAGCTACTAGTTCCTCATGTGTCCCTCGCCCGGTAATTTTCCCATCTTCAATAAAAAGAATCTGCTCTGCATCAACTATCGTTGATAAACGGTGGGCAATTACTAAAGTGGTGCGTCCATCCATTAGGCGATTCAGTGCTTCTTGTACCACACCTTCAGATTGGCTGTCTAGACTTGCAGTCGCTTCATCTAACATCAATAGCTTCGGATTTCTTAAAAAGGCTCTAGCGATACTTATTCGCTGTCTCTGACCACCTGATAAGTTCATCCCTCTTTCACCAACTTCTGTTTCCAACCCCTCTTCCATTTTTTTAACAAATTCAGCAGCATAAGCCATTTCAAGAGCTTCCCATATTTTTTTATCGGGAACTTGACTAGGCTTTACTAAGCCATAAGTTAAATTATCACGGATAGTCCCTGATAAAATAGCATTTTCTTGAGAAACATAGGCTATTTGATTTCGCCAAACTTCTCGTGATAATTGGTTAATTGGAAGGTCACCAATTAAGATTTCACCTGAATCAGGCTCATAAAATTGTTCAATGAGAGAAAAAACAGTTGTCTTTCCACCACCACTTGGACCTGCAAAAGCGAGTTTTTCACCTGGTCGAGCTACAAAAGAAATATCTTCTAGTACTTTTTTTCCATCTCCATAAGAAAAATTAACAGCTGAAAAATTTAAACTCAGACCTAGAATATCAAAATCTTTGCCTTCCTGTCCGCCCTCTTCTTCTAAAGCCAAAATCCCACTAATCCGGTTGGTCGCTCCAGCTGCTCGCTGAAACTGTGTGAAAAATTGAGTGAAAGCGACGACTGGTTGAATCAGTTGGAATAAAAACATTAAAAAAGCAATTAAAGATCCTAGACTCATTGCTCCCTTCGCTACTTGGATTCCACCATAACCAAAGACAACTAATAATAAAGACATGACAATGACTGACATCACTGGACCAATGATTGAAACAATTTTTGCTTCTCTTAAACCTAATTGGTAAAGTTTATCAATTCCCTTTTCGCCTCTATCCCGCTCCACGTCTTCTGCGGTAGATATTTTCATTAGACGAATTTCAGATAAGGTTTGCTGGATTTCTCCACTAAAATTAGCCACTTCATCTTGAGTTGCTCGAGCAACAATTGCCATTCGTTTCCCTAATTGAAAGATAATTGCAAACATAATAGGTCCACCGATGAGCATTAAGAAAGTCATCTGCCAGTTCATTCGCATTAAAATTAAGGTAACACCAATAATAGTAATCACTCCACTTACTAATTGAGCTAAATAACTAGTAATCACTTGCTGAACAACGCTGGTGTCATTAACTACCCGACTCACTAATTCACCACTCGCATGATCATCAAAATAGGATACCGGCATTTGGATCAACTTATTCCAAATCTGTTCACGTAGGCGTGCAACCACTTGTTGACCTGCTTTTGACAATAAATAATTAGAAAAAGCCCCAAAAATAACCCGAAAGATAAAGAGTCCAATAATAAATGCGATCACTTTCGCATTCAATGATTCGAGTGAAAAATCATCAATAAAGTTCTTCGCAAATAAAGGCAAAGCTAAACTCATTCCCGTAGCGAATAAACTTCCGATAATTCCGACTCCAATCATCCAAATGGAGGGGTCAGCTGATCTCAATAGAGACATAAATGCAGAGAAATCAAATTCTTTTTCTTTTTTCTTATTCATTTTATCGACCTTCTTTTATTTCATTTGCCCTCAATTATAGCATATTTCACAAGAAATACTGCTTTGAGAGTTTTAATTTACAAACAAAAAAAGCCCACAAAACAAAATAGACTCATTTTGCTCTGTGCAGGCTTTTCTAAGTGATTTATTCTTATTCGTCTTCTTCTGCGTCTTCTTCTTCGTCTTCGTCTGCTCCAATAACTTCTGGCTCAGGCATTTCATCTGCTGCTTCAGTAGGCTCTAGGTCCTCTGTAATATCTTCTGGAGCTGTTACTGAAAGAACAGTTTCATCTGCCTCAGTTATTAAGACAGCATCTTCTGGTAATTCAATTTCACCAACTGTAATTGAGTCGCCTACTTCCCAATCTGATACATCAATTGTAAAGTTATCTGGTGCTTTTTCAGGCGCAACTTCAATTTCTATGTCAGAAACAGATTGAGTGATAATACCATCATCAATCATTTCTCCACCTTCAGCATATACTGGGATGGTCATAGCAACTTTTTCACCCGCAGTAAAGGCTTGAATATCAACATGGTATAAGCTTGGTTTCAATGCAAAGTATGAGTATTCTTTGACGAATACCTGGTAATCATCATCGCCAACCTCTAATGTAAATACTCCGTTTGCTCCCACTTCACGAATGGTATCTTCAAATTCTTTCGCATCTACTAATACTGGTAATGATTCTACATCACTTCCATACACTACTGCTGGTAATTTTCCGGCAGCACGTGCTTGTTTTGATGCAGATGTTCCTGTTTTTTCACGTAATTCTGCAACTAATTTCATCAACTTCACCTTCCACTTAATAATAATAAAAACTCTGAATCTTGTTTGAATAAACCAAGAAATAGTATATCAAATTTATTGCTCTAATGCAAAGCAAGGATT